>JAEPMY010000019.1 GCA_017643685.1 Sneathiella sp. | reverse complement strand
TTAGGCGGTTTCCCGTGATCATGCCGATCTGCCCAGCCTTTGAAACCTCGGCGGAAAAAATCCTGCCTTAGATCAGGTGGGAGGGTTTCGGCTGTCTCATTAAGCAGCAGATAGAGACGCTTTTCAATATTGTATCGGGCCGCCGCCAATTCTTCGAAAGTCTGATCAAGGGCCATCTGGTCCAGCTTTTCTGCGGATAGCAGCAAGCCCAGTCGCTTTTTCGCGGCGCGGAATTCATGAATGTCCTGACGGAACATGTCTTTCTGAGCCTTCCACAAAGCGCGTACTTCTTTCTTTTCAGCTTTTTCCAAAGTAGAGAGAGCCGCGCGGCGATCAAATATCATGTCGCCCGCCGGATTTGGGCGGATTTTATGACGATACCACTGGGCCCCAACAAAGCCCGCCAGCAGGACGTTAAAGGTGACGGAGATCAGCAGCAGAATTGCCCATTTCTTCGATTTAACCATTGTCATTCTCCTGCTCCCACTCCAGAAGAGAATCTGAGATGGCAAGCTCGTCAAAGCTGATATCGTCATCGGGCAGGATGGTCGGGCTGTACCAGCCAATCATGATACCCAAAAGTGCCGCGGTCATAAGACCAGCTGCAGGGCGGAAAAGTCCGCCGCCAAAAAGGTCTTTCCAAAAACTACCGGGGCCGTGAAGGCGCCTCGCTTCTTGCTGAAGACGGGCGGTTAGGGCGCCGGATGCGTGAAGGTCGGCGAGGTCTTGCGTTAGATATTCATCAACCGCAGCTTCCATTTGGACGAACGCGCGTAAATGGGGATGAGTTTTTAAAAGCACAAGCAGTCCTTCGCGCTCCCCTTCAGGCCAGCGGTCCGGGTTTGCCCCATAGCTGTTGATGACCTGCTCAAAACGGTCGATCATGGCTTTTTGCGCGTCTGTCATCTTCCATCTCCCCGAAGTTTCAGTTGATCCAGTGACAAAAGATCCTTCAGTTTTCGGCGGCCCCGAGACAAAAGGGATTCCAGTGCCTCCACCGTTATGCCCATGCGCCCAGCCGCCTCGCTTCCGCTGCATTCATCGAAATGCACCAATGTTATAGCAAGGCGCTGCCGGGGCGGCAATTCGGTGACGCCGGACCTGACGCTCTTTTGTAGTTCCGCCTCGGCTTTCGCCTCAAACGGGTTAGGGGATTGATCTTCCTGCTCAGGAACCTCATCGCCGGACAGTCGTTTCTGTTTGCGAAGATGGTCAATGGCTAGATTGTGAATGACCGGATGCAGCCATGTGCTGATCCGGGCGCGGGCTTCCCATTTGCCAGCTGCCTTCCAAAGTTTCAGGAAGGCCTCCTGCGTAATGTCTTCCGCGGTGCCGGTATCCGCCGTGATGCGGTAGGCCGTGCGAAACGCCTGATCCAGATAGAGGCGCATAATCTCGCGGCTGGCTCGCATGTCGCCATCCGCCAGTTGCGCGAGAAGTTTCGCATCCCTCTCTTTCAGGCTGGTCTCTGTCATTCCGGTACTTCATCGATCCTGCAAGAAATCTGTTCCCATTCTAATGATAAAACGGGTGGGGTGCGAAATTCCGTCGCGCGGGCGGTCTTTTTTTGAAAATAATCAGGCGCTCAGTTGTTTGGCAGCGGATTTATCGTCCTGCTGTTCAAACTGGCCACTGATTTTTCCGCCGGGCTCAATTTCAATCTCGCCGTAGCGGATGGTGCCATTGACGCTACCGGTTTTGTGAATGATCAGTTTTTTCCGGGCGGTCAGGGTGCCTTCAAACTTTCCGGAAATCTCGGCAGTGTCGATGGTGACCTCTCCCTCAAAGATACCGCTTTCACTGATATCAATTTCTTTGGAGTTCATGGAAGCTTCGACGGTGCCCTCAACAATCAGGCGATCGCAGGCGGTAATTTCACCTTTCAGATGGATGTCTTTCCCCACATGCAGACGGCTGCCCGTTTTTGTTTCGCTTTCTTGCTGGGCCATGGCGGAGGTGCCCCGAAGCGGGAAAGGTGACGTGGCCGGACGAGTTGGTGTGGCAACGGACGCGGTGGACGCCGCCGGTTTGGCCGGTGGTGTCTCTGGCTTTGAATGCGTATCTGGGCTGCTGGTGGATGATGCCGCGGATGACGGTGACGGATTTTTCTTGGTGAACATTTCTCACTCCCCATTATCTGATGAAGGCGGCATATAAGAAGAGAAAGGTGGTGAGCGAGGGGTGAAATTTTGACCTTTTTACGGAAAAAATGTGTCATCAGCGCCGCGGCCCCTTTTCAAGAGGCGTCAGCTCTTTTACAAGGGCAGTGAAATGGAGCGTAATATGGAAAAAACCCGCAAAGCTTTCGGGATGCTGTTGATCCTGATTTTTCTGGTCGTCTACTGCTTTGGCGCGATGTTGCTGGCGGTACATTTCCTGCCGGATAACCGCTGGGTGGAGCTGATTTTCTATCCGATTGCAGGCGTCCTGTGGATTTTCCCTGTCATGAAAATTGTCAATTTCATGCAGCCACCAGAGGATGACGAAGAGCTGTAACGAAAAGCCGGGCCAGTAGGGGGAAACTGGCCCGGCAGGTCGCTTTCAGTGGGAGAGGGGATTGCCACACTGATCGCATTTCAAATCGCACTCTTCATATGATATAAGATATCATTAGAATGTTTCAAATATTTTAAAACACTTATATAAAAAACCAATAAAAAGCGGGCCGTTTAGAGCCCGCTCTTATAAGAGTACAAACAGAAACAGGTGTTTATCCGCGCATTATCTGCCGGACGACCTTGTTGCAGACAGTCTCAACAGACAGAATCAGTCGTTTGATGTCGTCTTCTTCTGACAGGCGATGATCCCCATCTTTTACCAAGGTGACATCCACATTGTCGCTGGCGAGACGGTCTTGAATATCAAGCGCAGTTTGCCACGGAACGCTAGCGTCCTTCATGCCTTGCAACAAATGCACGGGACCATCAAAGGGGATGGTGCCATCCATGATGCAGTTCCTCTCTCCATCCTCCAGTAATTGACCAGTGATGGTATATGGCTCGTCAGAATATTCCGAGGGTTCCTCCCAATATCCTTGTCGTTCGATATCAGCTTTTGCATCTGG
The DNA here is from genome assembly GCA_017643685.1 of Sneathiella sp. Classification (GTDB taxonomy): domain Bacteria; phylum Pseudomonadota; class Alphaproteobacteria; order Sneathiellales; family Sneathiellaceae; genus Sneathiella. Next base: position 40,979 of record JAEPMY010000019.1, on the reverse strand, counting down.
CGTGAGATCGTCGGTCATCCGGCGGGTGAAATCAGGTGCAGCTGCGATCCCAACGAAACCGCGCACAAGGTCAGGGCGCAGCATTGCCATGCGAAGACCAATCCAGCCTCCCATAGAGGAGCCGACCACAACTTGCGGCCCGGCGGTGCAGTGTTCCAGAACAGCGAGGGCATCATCGGTCCAGCGGCTGATGGTGCCATCTTTGAATAAACCTGTAGATTGTCCGTGCCCTAGATAGTCAAAGCGTGTATAGCTTCGGCCAAGATCCTTCATGGCGTTTTCCAACGCAACCGCCTTGGTGCCTTCCATATCGGACATAAAGCCCGAACAGAAGATGACACCGGGTGCATCGCCGGCTGTATGATGATATGCTATCGACTGACCGTCCGGCCGTTGGAGAAGTTCTGGTTGGGTCATGGTATCCGCTTGATTTGTTAAGAGAATAGAGACAGTGACTCAGCATAACACCTCTTTTGTGCAAAACGAAAGTGGCGAGAGGTCGCCAAAGACAATCCTTCAGATTCTGCCTGCATTGGATGGCGGCGGGGTCGAGCGGGGCACCATTGAAATGGCTGCCGCGATCAAGGCTGTTGGTTGGAACCCGATCGTTGTCTCGAACGGCGGCAAGATGGTTTATGAACTGGACCGGATCGGTGCAACGCACCTGACGCTGCCGGTTCATGCAAAAAAACCATGGACCATGTACCGAAATACCAAACGCTTAAGCCATATTATTCGCGAATATGGGGTTGATCTGGTTCATGCCCGCAGCCGCGCACCTGCGTGGAGTGCCTATGGGGCGGCCAAAGCAACCGGGGTGCCGTATGTGACAACCTTTCATGCTGCCTACACCCGCGGTGGCTTCTTGAAGAATTGGTATAATGGCATTATGGCGCGCGGGGAGCGCGTGATTGCGATCTCTGACTTTATTAAAAATCATATCACCGACCATTATCAGGTTGATCCGAGCAAAGTTGTGACCATCCCGCGGGGGGTGGATTGTCAGAAATTCAATCCGGGCGCAGTGAGTGCGGAGCGTATCATCAAGATGGCAACGGATTGGGCGCTGCCCGATGGTGTGCCCGTGGTGATGTTGCCGGGACGGTTGACGCGCCTGAAGGGACATGTGGAGTTGATTAAGGCGCTCGCACAGATGCCGGATAAAAACTTTGTCGCTTTGTTCGTGGGGGCGGGGCAAGGGCGCGAAGCCTATCGCGAGGAAATTACCAATCTGGTGAGAGCCAATGGTCTGGAGGGGAAAGTCCAGATTAAGGATTACTGCAGTGATATGGCCGCTGCGTTGATGCTTGCAGATGTTGTCGTGTCCGCTTCAAATGTGCCAGAAGGGTTTGGCCGCATCTCCGTTGAGGCGCAGGCAATGGGGCGGCCCGTTATTGCAACCGCGCATGGCGGATCGCTGGAGACTGTTTTGAACGGTGAAACCGGATGGTTGGTGCCTGTTGGGGATATCGCTGCTATGAGCGAGGCGCTGAATGCCGCGTTGCATATGGGCGGAGAGGCCCGCGAGAGAGTTGCTGTGAACGCCCGAAATCATGTCACCAATAATTTTACCGTCGCCAAAATGTGCGATTCCACCCTTGCCGTTTATGCGGAGGTGCTGGCCGAAAAAGCGGGGCGCGGTTAATGACGGCAGTAATTGATCAGGAGCGAATTCTGGTGATCAAGCATGGCGCCCTTGGGGATGTCGTGCTGGCAGAGGGGCCCTTTCAGGCGATCCGTGCCCATCATCCTGATGCCCATATTACATTGTTGACCACAGCGCCGTTTAAAACATTTCTGGAAAAATCCGGATTATTTGACGATATCTGGGTCGATGAAAAGCCAAAATTTTGGAACGTTTTCAAATTGATGCGTTTGAAAGACAAGCTGGTCCGAGGGAGATTTAGTCGGGTTTATGATTTGCAAACCTCCACCCGATCGAGCTCGTACCTTGGGTTGATCCCATCGGGGCAAAAAGTTGAATGGTCTGGTGTGGCCAAAGGCTGCTCTCACCCTCATGATAATCCGGATCGGGGCAAGCTTCATACCCTTGAGCGACAGGCGGAGCAGCTTAAAATCGCAGGAATTGAGGCAATTCCGCCCGTCGATTTCTCGTGGGCTGTGAAAGCCGCCAATAAATTTGATCTGCCTGAAAAATATGCGTTGCTGGTGCCGGGCGGATCTGCGCATCGCCCAGAAAAAAGATGGCCTGCCGAGAAATACGCGGAGCTTGCCAATTTGCTGGCAAGCCAAGGAATTATTCCCGTGCTTATCGGTGGTGCAGCCGAGAAAGATGTTCTGGATCATATTATGCATGGCTGTCAGGAGGCGATTGATCTTTCTGGAAAGACGACGTTGCATGATTTGGCCGCGCTCGGCACGGACGCGGAGCTTTGTGTCGGCAATGATACAGGGCCGCTGCACATGTTTGCGGCTGTTGGGTGCCCGACAATTGTGCTTTTCTCGAACGCGTCTGATCCCAATCGCGCCCGCCCGCGGGGGACGGATGTCACGGTCCTTCGGGAGGCAGATTTAGCAGATCTGCCGCTTAAGCCGGTCGTGGATGCGCTTAAACTTCCGGTGTTTTCCTGAAACTTGTGTGAAATCGGGCGCTTTACTGCATTATTTCGGGTTTAACGCTGCTGTCTTCTTGACATGGTGCCCCATATTTCTACAGTCGGCAGTCTTTAAAACTCCCGGTTCAGGTCAGGGTATTGGTCGGAACCTAACAAAGGGCAAATATTGTGGAAAACGGACAAGTAAACATTACGCTTCCTGATGGTAGCGTAAGGAGCTATGAAAATGCCGTTTCCGGTGCAGATATTGCAGCGGATATCGGACCTGGTTTGGCAAAGGCGGCGCTTGCGCTGCGCATTGATGGTGAAATGAAGGACCTGAAAACGGTTCTGACGACGGACACCGCCATCGAAATTGTCACGACCAAGGAAGATAGCGCCGAAGTTCTGGAACTGATCCGCCACGATGCTGCCCATGTGCTGGCCGAGGCGGTTAAGGAACTTTACCCTGAAACGCAGGTGACTATTGGTCCCGCGATCGATGATGGTTTCTATTACGACTTTGCGCGTGATAAGCCATTTACACCGGAAGATCTGGAAAAAATCGAAAAGCGGATGCACGACATTGTGGACCGTGACGAATCCATTGACCGCGAGGAATGGGACCGTGATGAAGCGGTTAAGTTTTTCCGCGATCAAGGTGAAGAGTATAAAGCGGAAATCATTGCTTCCATCCCTGCGGATCAGCCCATTGGTATCTACCGTCAGGGTGAGTTTCAGGATCTTTGCCGCGGACCTCACCTGCCAAGCACCAAAAAGCTGGGCCATGCGTTCAAGTTGATGAAGCTGGCAGGCGCTTATTGGCGTGGTGATTCCAACAACGAAATGCTGCAACGTGTTTACGGGACAGCATGGCGGAGCGAGAAAGAGCTGAAAGCTTATCTGAATCGTTTGGAAGAGGCAGAGCGCCGGGATCACCGGAAACTGGGCCGCGAGATGGATCTGTTCCACATGCAGGAAGAAGCTGTGGGCATGGTGTTTTGGCATCCAAAAGGTTGGACCCTGTATCGGACTTTGGAAAGCTACCTGCGCAATAAGCTGGATAATGCTGGTTATGAGGAAGTGAAAACACCTCAGCTGGTTGACCGCAAATTGTGGGAAGCATCCGGCCACTGGGATAAGTTCCGTGAAAATATGTACACGACTGAGTCAGAGGAAAAGACTTTTGCGCTTAAGCCGATGAACTGTCCGTGTCACGTTCAGATTTTTAACCAGGGGATCACCAGTTACCGTGATCTGCCGTTCCGGATGTCTGAGTTTGGCTCCTGCCACCGGTATGAGCCATCAGGGGCATTGCACGGCATTATGCGTGTTCGTGGTTTTACGCAGGATGATGCGCATATCTTCTGTACGGAAGATCAGATTACATCGGAAACCGAGATTTTCTGTGACCTGCTTATGGATATCTATAAGGACTTTGGCTTCACCAAAGTTCGGGTGAAGTTTTCTGACCGTCCGGAAACACGGGCAGGTGATGACACCATTTGGGATAAAGCTGAAGGGTCTTTGAAAGAGGCGGTAGAGTCTGCGGGTCTGGAATATACCATGAACCCGGGCGAAGGTGCCTTCTATGGTCCGAAATTGGAATTTGTTCTGACAGATGCGATTGGCCGTGACTGGCAGTGTGGTACGTTGCAGGTGGACTTTGTCCTACCGGAGCGCCTGAACGCCAATTACATTGGTGAGGATGGTGCGAAGCACCGCCCTGTCATGTTGCACCGGGCGATCTTCGGATCCATGGAGCGCTTCATTGGTATCCTGATTGAGGAATATTCTGGCCGCTTCCCACTCTGGCTGTCTCCGGTTCAGGTGGTTGTGGCCACTATTACCGGTGATGCAGATCCATATGCTCAGAAAGTTCTGGAAGCCTGTAAAGCGCGTGGCCTTCGGGCGGAGCTTGATATTCGGAATGAGAAGATCAATCTGAAAGTTCGCGAGCATAGTCTTGCTAAGGTGCCAGCATTGTTGGTCGCCGGCGCGCGCGAGGCAGAAGAAAATACCATTTCGGTTCGCCGACTTGGGGAAAAGCACCAAAAAGTCATGGGGCTTGAAGAGGCACTGGATGCTTTGGTTGAAGAAGCCACGGTTCCGGGTAGCTGATATCCAAACCTTAACTGATTTTGATGGAATATTTTCCAAACATTGATTAATATAGCGGTTGAGAGGCGCTGATGACGGTTTGCCTCTCATCTGCTGTAAATGACGAAGGAGAAGTTACATAGCTCGTCCACACAGAAATACGATGCCGGCCAAAGAAGGCCCTCGTATGAACGAAGAAATTGAGAATGCCGAAATTCGCCTGATCACAGAAGAAGGCGACAATATCGGTGTGGTTATTGTCGAAGTTGCAGCCGGCCTTGCTGATGAAGCTGGTCTGGACTTGGTGGAAGTATCTGGTGGTCAGACACCAGTATGCAAGATCATGGACTATGGTCGTGCCAAATTCCAGGCTCAGAAGAAAGCCGCCGAAGCGCGTAAGAAGCAGAAAACGGTCGATATCAAGGAGATTAAACTCCGCCCGAATATCGATCAGCATGATTACGATGTTAAAATGCGCAACGTCGCCAAATTCCTGAAAGCCGGTGACAAGGTTAAAGTGACCATCCGATTCCGGGGCCGTGAAATGGCTCACCAGGAACTGGGGATGGGCCTGATGAACCGGGTGAAGGAAGATTTCACCGAATCTATCAAGGTTGAATTGCAGCCGAAGATGGAAGGTCGCCAGATGACCATGGTGATCGCTCCGGCCTAATTGGTCAGAAAATCATTTCAACAAACGCTGTTTTCTGCCTGTGTTTCATTAGGTACAGGCGAAAATGGCGATTGTGTTTTGTGGGGTAAACTAAGGCTTGATCTTTGGAAAAGCTGCGGATATAACCCACGCTTCGTCGAACATTCCGGCCAATTAAGGGCTGCCGCGTTTGTTCAGTTGCTTCATTTCTAGTTAAGGGAAGCCAAAAATGCCCAAGCTAAAGACCAAAAGTGGCGTCAAGAAACGTTTTTCTCTGACAGCCAAAGGAAAGGTCCGCGGAAACCAGGCTAATAAACAGCATGGTATGATCAAGCGGACTAACAAACAGATCCGCAATCAGCGTGGTACAACAATCCTGGCCGATCAGGATGCCCGCATTGTGAAAAAGTTTTTACCCTACGGCTAAGGAGAGTAGACCATGGCACGTGTTAAACGCGGTGTGACTACTCACGCCCGCCACAGAAAAGTTATCAAAGCTGCGAAAGGTTACTACGGTCGCCGTAAGAACACTTTCCGCACTGCAGTTCAGGCCGTTGAAAAAGCTGGCCAGTACGCTTATCGCGACCGCCGCGTTAAGAAACGCAACTTCCGCGCCCTGTGGATTCAGCGTATCAACGCCGCTTCTCGTGAGCTGGGCATGACTTACGGAAACTTTATGCACGGCCTCAAGCTGGCTGGCATTGATCTTGACCGTAAGGTACTTGCTGATATTGCTGTGCGTGAGCCTGAGGCCTTCAAGGCATTGGTTGAAGCTGCTGAGAAAGCAACTGCTTCCAAAGCCTGATTTTGTCGGGCCCTCGAAAACTTCATGTTAGAGCACTAGACTTTTTCGAAGACCACTTTATTAAAAAGGGGGCCCATCACTACGGGTCCCCTTTTTTGATTGAAAAGAGACAATGCAGGATATTGAAACGCTAGAAACCGAGCTGTTGGGTGAAATCAACGCTGCACAAGATCTGGACGCGCTGGAAGCGGTCCGTATCTCCGCACTGGGGAAGAAGGGTCGTGTCAGTCTGATGATGCGGGGCCTGGGACAGATGGCGCCAGAAGAGCGTCAGCAGGTTGCCCCGAAACTCAACAAATTGAAGCAGAGCATCGGCGATGCCATTGATGCCGCCAAAGCCGGGCTGAACGCCAAGGCAATGGAAGCGCGCCTGGCCGCAGAGACAGTCGATGTCACCCTGCCAACCCGCCCTGAACAACAAGGGCGCATCCATCCGATCAGTCAGGTGGTGGATGAAATCACTGAAATCTTTGCGGATATGGGCTTCGATATTGCAGAAGGTCCTGATGTGGAAGATGACTTCCATAACTTTACCGCGCTCAATATTCCGCCGGAACATCCTGCCCGGCAGATGCATGACACTTTTTATCTCCGTGAAAAAGAAGATGGCAATCGCCAGCTTTTGCGGACGCACACATCTTCTGTGCAGATCCGTACCATGGAGACAATAGAGCCGCCGCATCGCATTGTCGTACCTGGCCGCACATATCGCAGCGATAGCGACCAGACCCATACACCGATGTTCAACCAGATCGAAGGCTTGGTCATCGACAAGAAAAGCCACATGGGTCACCTGAAAGGTGTCCTGCGTGAGTTTTGCCGCGCTTACTTCGAGGTTGATGACGTGGAAATGCGTTTCCGCCCTTCATACTTCCCGTTCACGGAGCCATCTGCTGAAATGGATATCCGCTGCACGTTTGCCGGTGACCACATCAAGGTTGGTGAGGGCGACGATTGGATGGAGATCCTTGGTTGTGGCATGGTGAACCCGCGCGTTCTAGCCCATTGCGGTATTGATCCAAATGAATATCAAGGATTTGCATGGGGTATGGGTATCGACCGGATTGCCATGCTGAAATACGGCATTCCTGATCTGCGTGCTTTCTTCGATTCTGATTTGCGTTGGCTGAAACATTACGGATTTGTGCCGATGGATGTCCCAACTCTGGGTGGAGGGCTGTCACGATGAAATTCACAGTATCCTGGCTGCGTGAACATCTGGAATTTGATGCCACGCTGGACCAATTGTCCGAAAAACTAACGGCCATTGGTCTTGAAGTTGAAGAAATTACAGACCGTGCAAAAGAGCTGGAAGCTTTCCGTGTTTGTCATGTGATCAAAGCTGAACAACACCCGGATGCAGATAAGTTGCGGGTTTGTCAGGTGAACACAGGCACGGAGACCGTTCAGGTGGTTTGCGGCGCCCCTAATGCCCGTACCGGGATGAAAGGCGTTTTCGCTCCATCCGGTTCATACGTACCGGGCACAGACTTGTGGCTGAAACCAACCAAAATTCGCGGTGTTGAAAGCAACGGTATGCTGGTTTCCGAACGGGAAATGGGTATCTCCGACGAGCATAATGGCATTATCGAGATGCCAGAAGACACCGAAGTCGGCGCACAGTTTGCGGCACTGGCAGGTCTTGATGATCCAATCATTGAGATTGCCATTACCCCAAACCACCAAGACGCGCTGGGTGTATATGGCATTGCACGTGATCTGGCGGCCGCTGGTTTTGGGCAGTTGAAAGAGCTGAACACAACACCGGTTCAAGGCACTTACGAGAGCCCGATTGGCGTTGAGCTGAAGTTTGAGGCTGGCACAGATCCGCTACCATGCTCCAAGTTCCTTGGTCGTTATGTCAAAGGTGTGAAGAATGGCCCTAGCCCGAAATGGCTGCAGGACCGTCTGCTGTCTATTGGTTTGCGTCCAATTTCCACCCTTGTGGATATCACAAACTTTGTCACCTTTGATTTGGGGCGTCCGCTTCACGTCTTTGATGCAGACAAGCTGACCGGTAATATCCAGCCACGTCTTGCAAAAGCAGGTGAGAAGCTGCTGGCACTGGATGAAGAAGAATACACCCTGTCCCACACAGACTGCGTGATCGCTGATGAGGCGGCCCCACAAGGTATTGGCGGAATCATGGGCGGAGAGTTGAGCGGTTGTACCGACGAGACAGTTAATGTCTTTATCGAAGCTGCGCTGTTTGATCCGATTGCCATTGCAACAACTGGCCGTCGTTTGGGTATTGAATCTGACGCCCGCTATCGTTTTGAACGTGGTGTTGATCCTGCATTCGTTGAAAGCGGGATGGAAATCGCAACCCGCTTGGTGATGGAACTTTGTGGTGGTGAGCCAAGTCATGTTGTGTCAGACGGCGAGGGGCCGAAATGGGAAAAGAAAGTTTCTCTTCGGAAAACCCGCGTGAAAGAGCTGGGCGGTCTTGAGGTTTCTGTTGAGGAAATGATTGCCATTCTGGATCGCCTTGGGTTCAACCCGAAAGACGAAGGAGATGTGATCAGCACTGATGTGCCATCTTGGCGGATGGATGTTGATGGCGAGGCCGATCTGGTTGAGGAAGTGCTACGTGTTGTCGGATACGACAATATCCCAACGGTTGAACTGGATCGGGAGAGCGTCGTTGCCAAGCCATCCGTGACTCCAAAACAGCGCCGGGTTCGGACTGCGAAACGGGCATTGGCTGCGCGCGGGATGATCGAGGCTGTTACATATTCCTTCCTGCCACGCGCCCATGCGGATTTGTTTGGTGGGGTGAACGAAGATCTGGTTCTGGCTAATCCGATCAGCACTGATCTGGACACAATGCGTCCATCCCTGCTGCCAAATTTGGTGGCGGCTGCGGCACGCAATCAGTCTCGTGGTTTTAGCGATATCAACCTGTTTGAGGTCGGTGGAGAATATCACGACGATACCCCAACGGGGCAGGCGACAGTTGCCGCAGGTATCCGCACTGGATTGACGCAAGGGCGTCATTGGGGCGGTGCTGGCCGGGAGATGGACCTGTTCGACGTAAAAGCCGATGTTCTGGCGCTGCTGGAAGCTGTCGGTGGTCCAACATCTCCGCAAATTGGTACAGACGCGCCAGCTTGGTATCATCCGGGGCGCTCTGGTGTATTCCAGTTGGGTCCGAAGAACCGTCTAGCTGCGTTCGGTGAATTACACCCAGCCGTTCTGGAGGCAATGAAAGTCAAAGGCCGTGTTATGGCGTTTGAGTTGTATCTGGATAATATCCCGATGCCAAAAGGTGTGGCGAAGACCGCAAAAGCACCGCTGAAAGTCTCTGACTTGCAGGCGGTGGAGCGTGATTTTGCTTTTGTCATGGACCGAGATGTGAGCGCGGATAAAGTTCTGCGGGCCGCTGTCGGTGCAGATAAGAAGCTGATCACAGATGCGACCATCTTTGACATCTACGAAGGGGATAAAATCGAGGAAGGCAAGAAATCTCTGGCCCTCTCCGTGCGTCTGGAGCCAACAGATAAAACCCTGACCGATGACGAGATTGAAGCGGTTGCGCAAAAAGTGATCGCCAATGTCGAGAAAACAAGCGGCGGCGTTTTACGTCGCTAAATAACAAGAAACGGATCTAAGGGGGCGGGGTGCCGCCCCCTTAAACATGTCAGGAGTTTATGAATGAGCGATCTTGAGATCCCGGAAGGGTTTGAACCTTTCGCCCGTCTGCCAGGTTTTCTGGTTACAACGGGGCCGCTATATGTGAAATATCATGACGGTCAAGCCAATCTCGGCCTGCGGGTTGAGGAGAAACACTGCAATATTGCAATGATTTGCCATGGCGGCATGTTGATGACTTTTGCAGATATGCAGCTGGGTGTGGGATCGCAAGTGGCGCAGAAACTTCATAAATTCCTACCGACAATGCACATGTCTTGCGATTTTGTTGCGCCAGCCCCACTTGGAAGCTGGCTTGAAGGGACAACAACTGTTATTAAGCAGACGCGGAAAAGCCTGTTTGCAACCTGTATTGTCACAGCCGATGATGAGACAGTTTTCAGCGCCTCCGGCATTATGAAAATTCCGGGCGATACCGGACAGTTTTCAGATATTGTTTTCGAACCAAAAGGGTAATATTTAAGCCTTCAGGTTCCTTGTTCAGATAGTGACACCATGACTGACCTTAGCAAAATCAGAAATTTCTCCATCGTGGCCCATATTGACCACGGTAAATCCACGCTGGCCGACCGTCTTATTCAGGATTGCGGCGGGCTGGAGCAACGGGAAATGCAGCAGCAGGTGCTGGACAGCATGGATATTGAGCGTGAGCGCGGTATTACCATTAAATCCCAGACCGTACGCTTGAAATATAAGGCGCAGGATGGCGAGACATATACCCTGAACCTGATTGATACGCCGGGCCATGTGGATTTTGCCTATGAGGTGAACCGCTCTCTCTCTGCATGTGAGGGGTCACTGCTTGTGGTTGACGCTTCCCAAGGGGTTGAGGCGCAGACACTTGCCAACGTGTATCAGGCGATTGAAGTGAACCACGAAATCGTTCCGGTGTTGAACAAAGTGGATTTGCCTGCGGCCGATGTCGATCGGGTGTCTGAACAGATCGAAGATGTGATCGGTATTGATGCCTCTGGCGCTATTGCGGTGTCGGCAAAAACGGGTGTTGGTATTCCAGAGGTTTTGGAAGCGATCGTTCGTGATATGCCGGCCCCAACAGGGGATCGGGATAAACCTCTCAAAGCTCTGCTGATTGACAGTTGGTATGATGCCTATCTTGGGGTTGTGGTTCTGTTCCGTGTGCGCGACGGCGTTATCAAGAAGGGGCAGAAAATCCGCCTGATGGAGACAGGTGCGTCTTACCTGGTAGACCGGGTTGGTGTGTTTACGCCTAAGGGTCTGATTGTGGATGAACTTGGTCCGGGTGAAATTGGGTTTATGACGGCGGCTATCAAGGAAGTGGCCGACACCAATGTGGGTGACACCATCACCGACGATAAGAAACCAGCAGATGAGCGCTTGCCAGGCTTTAAGCCAAATCAGCCAGTGGTTTTCTGCGGTCTCTATCCAATCGATTCCGCTGATTTCACTGAGTTGAAGTCCAGCCTTGCCAAATTGCGTCTGAATGATGCGAGCTTCTCTTTTGAGGCAGAAACATCAGCCGCTCTGGGCTTTGGGTTCCGCTGTGGCTTCCTTGGACTTCTGCATCTTGAGATTATTCAAGAGCGACTGGAGCGGGAGTTTAATCTGGACCTGATTACGACGGCGCCATCTGTTGTTTATGAAATCCATCGCACAGATGGCTCGGTCGAGCATTTGCATAACCCGGCGGATCTGCCGGATGTGATGAAGATTGACCACATTCAGGAGCCATGGATCAAGGCGACCATTATGGTGCCAGATGAGTTTCTGGGGCAGGTGCTTAAACTCTGTGAGGATAAACGCGGTGAACAGATGGACCTGACATATGCGGGTAACCGCGCCATGGTCGTCTATAAGCTCCCTCTCAACGAGGTGGTGTTCGATTTTTACGATCGCCTGAAATCTGTTAGCCGGGGCTACGCCAGCTTTGACTATGAGATGATCGGCTATGAACAGAGTGATCTTGTAAAACTGAGTATTCTTGTGAATGCGGAACCTGTGGATGCTTTGGCGATGCTGGTACACCGCAGCCAGGCAGAGGCGCGTGGCCGTCATCTGTGCGAGCGTCTCAAAACTCTTATTCCGCGTCAGCTGTTTAAAATTGCGCTGCAGGCGGCTATTGGCGGCAAGGTCATTGCCCGTGAAACCATCAGCGCCATGCGTAAAGACGTGACCGCCAAATGTTATGGCGGTGATATCACGCGTAAGAAGAAGCTTTTGGAGAAGCAGAAAGCCGGTAAGAAGCGGATGCGCTCCGTCGGTAATGTGGAAATTCCGCAAGAAGCCTTTATCGCGGCCCTTAAAATGGGTGATGATTAATTCAGATATTTGCGCGGCGCAAATCGATTGCGCCGCCGTCTGAATAGCAAGGTCAGAATAATCCCCGGAATCAGGAAGGTCACCCACGCTGGTGCCAGCAGTAATGTGGTGATCATCGGATCCCACAAAAACGGCAACAGGTAACGCTGCGTCACAGCTTGAACTAGGTTCAAACTTTCCGAATGCAGGTCAAACCAAAGCTGCCCTAAAAAGAGGGGGGCCCATTCTCCGGCTTGTAACGACGCCAGAAGTTCCGCGCCCACAAGGCCAAGGCCGATAATAAACAGAATCCAGCCGATAATACGCCCGACAATCACGATGATGACCCCTTAAATTTCTGTCCAAATACTGGATGTAGATCCAGTCCTATGCCCCAATTCGCCTACCCTAACGCCATTTTGCAAAGGCCGCCAATATTTTTCAGAATTTGTTGAATGCGGGGTTGCAATCTTTGGCTTGTTGGGTATATTCCCCCGGTCCCGTGCATCGACATGGGGCCCCCGCGGAGGGGTGGCCGAGTGGCTGAAGGCGCACGCCTGGAAAGTGTGTATACGGCGAAACCGTATCGGGGGTTCGAATCCCCCTCCCTCCGCCATAATTTCCCCAATCATACCCGACATTATTTAGTCCTTTGACATCTGCGGCGTTTGGGTGTGTAAAGAGATATGGCATTTCGGATTTTTCTTAAAATATTGATGCAGCTTTGTGTGCTGGTGGCGGTGGCGTTACCGGCGCAGGCGGTGCATATGGAAAAGCCTGCTGGAGGCGTGCCCGGTCATCAGATGGAGACAGCGGCCATGATGCCAGAATGTGGGATCATGTGCGATATGAGTGCAGCGGAATGTGCGCTGCATCTTCAATGTGCGGATCATAAAATCATTCCGTTTGATGCTGTCCTGAAATCTGCGGTATTGTTGAGTGAGTTTAACGTGTGTGAGGCGCGCCTGTCGTCATTGCCACTTAACCCAGCCGCGCCGCCACCGCGCTTTGTATGAAAAAAACAATTCTAACGATCCGTTTTTTTATACAAAGAGTTATTCAATGAGTTTTCAAAAATTTACCCTGCCGCTGGCTGTGCTCGCGGGTCTTGGGGGCTTGTATCTGTTGCTGAGTTATGTGTTGGCGCCAGCAACACCAACAGATGTCTTCGACGTTAAATTACCGAAACTGTCGCAAAAGGCATCGGTGGGGCATGAGGTTTTCAAGGAGAATTGCGCAGCCTGTCATGGGGAAAATGCCGGTGGCACCGAACAGGGACCACCTCTCATCCATGATATCTATAATCCTGGACACCATGGGGATCAGGCATTTTATCGCGCTGTTCGCCAAGGGGTGAGGGCCCATCACTGGCCTTTTGGGGATATGCCATCTCAAAGTCAGGTGAGCAATGCGGAAGTTGCGGAAATTCTCGCCTTTATTCGCGAGACACAAGTCGCCAATGGCATAACATCCAAGCCACATAAGATGTGAGGGGGCGGGAAGGGGGCTTCCTCTTCCCATTCCGATCGGTATTATTCATGATAGAAGGGTGTTTATCTGCCTGTTTGGAAAATAATTCTATGTCGCTGCGAGAGATTGAAGCCACCACTCAAGCCGTTTACGAGCGCCAGGGCGCCCGCTTTGATCAAGAACGGCCGAAAATTCTGTTCGAGAAGAAATGGCTATCTCGCTTTCAAGAGCGATTACCAGAAGGTGCGCATATTCTGGACGTGGGTTGCGGTGCAGGAGAGCCGATCGCAGAGTATTTTATAAAGCAAGGCATAGCCCTGACCGGTGTGGATTTTGCGAATTCGATGCTTGAGATTGCCAGGGCCCGGTTTCCTGATAATTGCTGGATCGAGATGGATATGCGGCAATTATCGCTGGCGGAGAGCTTTGATGGGATTATTGCATGGCACAGCTTTTTCCATCTCACACCAGAGGATCAGCGATTGGTCTTAAAACTCTTTGCGGATCATTTGAAGCCAGGCGGAGTGTTGCTGTTGACCGTTGGCCATGAAGCAGGGGAGGTTGGCGGCCATGTTGGCGGAGAGCCTGTTTATCACTCAAGTCTGTCAATCGATGATTATACCCATTTGCTGAGAGCTGAGGGGGTACAGGTCATTGAGTTTGTTCCAGAGGACCCAGATATATTTGGATCGTCGATTTTACTGGCTCAAAAATAGATGGGAAATGTCAGGAAGAACATATCAGTAGCTTAAGAGTTGAGGGAGTGTGTAAATGAGAAAAATGATATTGCTCTCGCTAGGACTGTTGGTGATGACATCATCTGTATTAGCTGCTGAGAGTAAGCTGATGCAGATCGATAACTTACCTAACTGCAAATTGTATCATGGATATAATAAAGAACTAGACGAGAGAGTCTACTGGAGTGGCCGCTGCATAGATGGTCTAGCTCATGGCGTTGGCGTTGCCGAGTTTTGGTTTGGCAAAGGAGGACAGCCGGCAGAGGGGCGGCATATTATCGAGGGGCAATTTGTCAATGGTCAGTTGACAGGTGCATATAGTATGAAAAGTTACGGCTCAGAAGGAGTGGTTGTTGAGGAGTTGGGAACCCTCATAAATGGCAATCTTCACGGGCCAGTTTCATATGAATATGCTAACGGCACAATTTTGAACACATACTATGAAAAAGGCGTGAAGGTCGGAGAGGATTTGATCATCGATCATAAGGGAAACGAATACACAGGGCTGCGTGATCAAAAAGGTTTCCAAGGGAAAGTTCGAATTAAGTTTTCAGGAAAGGGCGGCGGGCGGATTGGTGCTCTTAATATTGAATTTAAGGACAATTTACCCGGAGAAGTGGGAGAGTTCGAAATGCAGTCCGGTTGGATTGTTAAAGGACCTTTTGATTTCAAAACGCGATCTGTGAATGGTGAGGGTGAGATTGTATTGCATGGTGGAGGAAGGTATGCCGGCCTGATTAAGAATAATAAGCCTTACGGACGCGGCGTGTATGAAGATGGATTATTTGTAATCAGAGCCGTGTTCGACGGATCGTTTTTTGATGGCGAGGGCGAAATTAGAAGTAAGACAGATTCCAGAATATACACGGGTGTTTTTAAAGGCGGTGAGCCTAATGGGAGAGGTACCATTATGGTCCGGCCGGGCTACTTTAAAAAGGGAACGTTTGTGGATGGACGTCTTGAAGGGCACGGACGCATTCTTTTGGATGGGATGACCATTGCCGGTGAATTTGAAAATGGAGACCCTGTCGGTAAGTTTACCCTGCCATTAAGCGGAAACGGGGACTGCTTTATCGAAATAGATAATGATTATATGCCTATTGGCAGAGGGTTATGGGTTCATCGGGGTGAGAAAAAGGGAACTTGCCATTTTAATGGTAGCCGAATGGTTCTGAATAGGTATTAAAAAAAAGCCGGGGAGTTCCCCGGCTTTTGCTTTAGTTCTTAGATGACTTAGGAGCCTCTGACGGTAGCGAGGAATTGTTCCACTTTTCCGCGAAGTTCCTGCGAATAGCCTTCCAGGTTGGTCGCGGTATGCAGAACAGTGCTTGCTGCGGTTCCTGCTTCACTGGCCGCCTGAGAGACAGCGCCAATATTGGTATTTACCTCAGTGGTTCCGCTGGCCGCGGTTTGGGCGCTTCGGGCGATTTCCCCGGTTGCTGCGCCTTGCTCTTCGACTGCGGCGGCGATGCTGCCTGTCACATCACTGATTTCAGAGATGGTTTTGACGATATTCTCAATAGCTGTCACAGCCTCTGTCGTTGCACCTTGCATACCAGAAATTTGCTCTGTAATTTCTTCGGTCGCACGGGCGGTTTGTGAGGCAAGATTTTTTACTTCACTTGCCACAACCGCAAAGCCTTTACCCGCTTCACCTGCACGGGCTGCTTCAATAGTGGCGTTAAGGGCAAGAAGGTTGGTTTGCTCGGCGATGTCATTGATCATACCGACAACCTCACCAATTCGCTGAGCGGAAGTAGCGAGAGATGTCATCGTATCATTGGTGTTGTTCGCTTCATCAACCGCACGGCTTGTAATCGTCGCGGATGTGTTGACCTGACGGCTGATTTCCTGAATGGAGGAGGACAGCTCTTCTGTAGCAGCAGAAACCGAGTTCACACTCATCGCGGCTTCTTCAGATGCGCTTGCAACGACGTTAGACTGTTGCGATGCGCGGTCTACGGTCACCGTCATCAATTCAGCTGAGCTCCGCATCTCGGTTGCTGCGCCAGAGAGTTGACCGATGACTGTACCTACCTCGGTTTCAAAGTTATCTGCCATGCTGTGAAGGGCGCTTGCCCGATCTTTGGCCGCTTCTTCTTCAGCGATGCGGCGCTCTTCAGCAACTCTAACTTCTGCTTCGTGTCGCTCTGCCTCGCGCTGTTCTTTGGCGCGTTGCTCTGCGATGCGGGTTTCCTCTGCTTCTTTTTGAAGGCGTTCATTTTCGATGCCATTCATGCGGAAGGTTTCAACAGCTGCCGCCATCTGGCCAATTTCGTCTTTGCGTTCCTGTTCAGGAACTTTGGTGCCGAAATTGCCACCTGCGATCACATTCATGGCTTCTGTCATACGGGTAATCGGGGCAGAAATACCATTTGCGATTACCCAGACCAACGCAATTGCGATCAGGGTGATAATTGCAGCAACAATCAATGTAATATTTCGAATTTCATTGGCGGAGGCGAAGATTGCCTCGTTCGGGACCACGTAAATCAGAGCCCACTGAGATTCCAGACCAGCGAATGGAACCGGGATAACTTTCACAGCCGAATCCGCCTCACCTGACTGGGCGGTGCCTTCATAATCGACGGCTTTGCCATTGGCGATATCGTCCAGAGCCGCTAACAGTGGTTCAGATGTCGTTTTCTGGCCCAGTTTTTCAGTCTCAGGGGTGTAGACATAAAGGCCTTCTGGAGACGCGAGCTTGATATAGCCAGCACCAAGTGGCTTGACCTGCGCCATCGTTTTCTGGAGATCCGTCATGGCGATATCAGACGTGACAATACCGATGGCTTGCCCGGATTTATCCCGGATAGGGACAGAAATGGTGGTCATTAAGACATCTACGCCCTCAACCGGGTAAATGTATGGTTCCGTCACAATGGATTTGTTCGCTTCAAGTGGGACCGTGTACCAGCCATCAATGCCAGCTTCTTTGGTCATGATGAGCTTTTCAATTCCGATGTCCCCATTACTCTGGCGGAAGAAGTAAGGGACAAAACGACCTTTTTCATCGCTATATGCATCTCCCACAAAGCCTGCATCATTACCATTTGCATTTGGTTCAAACGCGACGGTGGAGCCAATCAGGGCGGGGTTTTCCTTCACAGTGCGGATTGCAATGGCCGCGATGGCATCACGCTCGGCAACACCGCTTTGCATCATTGATTCAACAGTGGAAGCCAGCGTTTTCGCAGCTCGGTACGCGTCTACCACAATAGCCTGTACATTGGCAGATTCTTTAGCCGCATCGGTTTCCAAAAGCTCATCCGTGCTTTCACGGGCATTGTCAGTGGAAAATGTTGTGGTTGTAATCACGAGGGATAGATTGCTGAGCAATAAGATCCCCAGGAAGAATACGAGAAGTTTTTGCCTAATTGTCTTCATTTTAACCGCCTGAGATTGGTTAATGACACCATCCCAAATGGTTTAGGCCAAAATGGTAAATACTGTGTGAAGACAAACTTTTGTAATGGAAATGTCATGGGAGGCATTTCCCGTAATAAGCCGTAATAAGAAAGCGGAAAATCAAAGTCTCCGCTTTCTTTAGCTTTGGATTAAAGTTCCAATACCTGTTTGGCAAGGATGGTTCTTTGGACCTCACTGGAGCCTGCATAAATGGTGGAAGCCCGACCGTTTAAATATGCGGCAGTTGTTGTTAGTGCATATTGTGGCCCCGGGAATTCAACATTATTTCCCGGAACACGGCTTTCCGGCATGAAAGGAAGTGCGTAATGGGCGACAGCCTTCATCTTTAGTTCTGCAACTCGTTGCCCTACTTCTGATCCCAGAAGTTTGGTGATGGAAGACTTTGCACCCGGGTTTTTGCCGCGAGCAAGATCAGTCATTTGCTTCTTTTCGGTGAACTCGGCGGCCATCACTTCGACTTCAAGCTTGGCTAGGGCTTGCTTGAAATCTGCTTCATCAATTAGGCGCTCTCCGGTATCGCTTCTCTCTATGTTGGCGATCTCCCGAATTGAACTCAGGCTTGCTTTAAGGCCGGGAGTATATGAAACTCCGCCTCGCTCAAATTCGAGCAAGTATTTTGCGACAGTCCAGCCTTGATTTTCCTCACCAATTCGGTTGGATTTTGGAATTCGGACATTATCAAAGAAGACCTGATTCAGTTCATGATCACCGGAGAGCATCAGGATCGGTTGAACCTCAATGCCCGGTGTGTCCATATCAATCAGCACAAAGGTAATACCTTCCTGCTTTTTACCCTCGGTAGAGGTGCGAACTAGACAGAAACAGCGGTTGGCGTAATGAGCCCCAGTCGTCCAGATTTTGGTTCCGTTGATGATGTAATCATCCCCGTCACTGACAGCGCGGGTTTGCAAAGATGCGAGGTCAGAGCCAGCACCCGGTTCGGAATACCCCTGACACCAGCTGTCATCATGCCGAGTAATGCGGGGGAGATAGAAATTCTTTTGCTCTTCCGTTCCAAATTTTGCAATCAATGGACCGATCATTCGATAGCCCATGGAGTTAATAAGCGGTGCACCAACGGCAGCGCATTCAGACTCGAAGATATAGCGCTGCAATACATTCCAGCCAGGACCGCCCATTTCTTTGGGCCAGTTATACGCAAGCCAGCCTTTTTCTCCAAGGCGGCGCGCCCAAGTGCCCGCTGTTTCAGGGTCGGTGCGGACAGATGCCTGAATAGCGGCATTTGTACGGAGATCTTCGGTCAGATGCTCAGCAATAAAGTCGCGAACTTCCTGACGAAAGGCTTCGTCTTCAGGTTTTAGTGCTAGTTCCATTTTATGCTCTTATTCTTAATTGTTAGCTTGCTAACTAATTAGCATGAGCAAGAGGCGTTGTCTCCCCCTGAAACTATAAATAGGCGCCAATTCTCTCCTTCATCATCTCGGTGGAGCCGTCGGTAAAAGCGGCTATTTTTGCTGCTGCCAAATGCTGCCCTAAGAAATGCTCTTCACGAAGGCCATGGGCACCCATGGCCTGCATGCAGGCTGTGATCGCGGGAATGGTGATCTCTCCCGCCATTTTCTTGGCCATTGCGGCGGCCAGGACTGCATCCTCTCCACCGTCAATGAGATGAGCCGCTTTATCTGTTAAGGCAGAAAGAGCCGCAATCTGTGTTGCAACATCAGAGAGGGACCAGCGATATCCTTGATGAGAGAGCAATTCGGTCCCAAATGTCTGTCTTTGTTTTGCATAAGAGGTCGCCAGTTCAAGAGCGTTTTCCATCATACCGACGCACATGGCCGCGACATAAGTTCGGGCGCCATTGATCGAATTCATGGCAAATTTAAAGGCCTCTCCTGGAGGGCTAAGCAAGTCTTCTTCGGGGGCGAGATAGTCTTCCAAGTGGAATTCTCCCGCGCCGATGGCGTGTCCACCGATCAATTTGTATATCTCACCACGGCGAAAACCTGTTCTTCGGGCATCAATTACAAAACTTGCAATTCCGCGCCAGCCTTTTTCAGGATTAGTTTGGGCATAAAGCATGATGGTATCGGCATAAGCTGCATTTGTAATCCATGCCTTGCTGCCATTGAGAACCCAGCCGTTCTCAGTCTTAACCGCACTTGTTTTGATCGCTGCGAAATCACTCCCTGCATGAGGTTCCGTGAGGGCTGTGCAGCCAATTCGGTCAGCATTTAATAGCTCGTCAGCCATCTGATGGTGCTTGGGGTGAGGGCTCAGACGAAGCCTTGAAGCTACATTCTGACTGTTGATCAATGCAAAGACGGCGGCCATAGATTGGTGGGATATGACGCGTCCAAGCTCAACTTTGTCAGAAAAAGAGGCGCCGAGGCCACCAAATACCGTTTCTGTCTCTAGCCCTAAAAGGCCGACATCTGCGGCACGCTTAAACATTTCTTTTGGGGCTTCCTGCCGTTTCTCCCAATGAAGGCGATGCTTCTGAACATAGTCAGAAAATTTACCTGCTTTTACATCCAGACTTTTGGTTTGAAATGGCATGAGGGCCTCATTGTTTTTGTTATTTTTTGTGAGTCTAACGGGGCTCGTCAAATCTGTAAATCTCACCATATGGAAAAAGGGTATAAACACCTGACGAATGGATTATGGTGGTCAGTCGGGCCTTGTCTGCCCAAAGCTGAAAATAAAGGTAGTGCGACATGAAACAGGCGGTTCGGGGAACCCTTCTTTCGTTTAAAAAAGATCCGTTTCTCTATCCTATTGAGGAATGTCTCTATCATGAGGCTGATGGTATCGTTGTGATGGAAAATGGCATCATCACAAAGGTGGGGCCTGCCCCGCAAATTTTGGCAGACGAAGACACCGATTTGCGAGTAAACCATCACAAAGACAGCTTTATTTTGCCCGGATTTATCGATTGCCACGTGCATTACCCGCAAACCGAAATTATCGGTGCCTATGGGGAGCAGCTAATTGATTGGTTGAATAAATACACGTTCGTGGCGGAGCAGAAATATTCTGATTTTGATTATGCTTTTGCTGCGGCGGAGATTTTTCTGGAAGAAACACTGGCTGCAGGAACTACAACTGCGTCAGTTTTCTGTACGGTTGATCCTTCATCAGTAGAGGCGTTTTTCATGGCGTCAGAGCGTTTTGGTATGCGCAATATTGCTGGCAAGGTCTTGATGGACCGCCATGCGCCGGACGGATTGTTGGATACAGCCAAGTCGGGATATGATCAGTCAAAAGCCCTGATCGAAAAGTGGCACGGCCGAGGTCGGAGCCTATATAGCCTAACGCCGCGATTTGCCCCAACCAGCACGCGAGAGCAAATGGAGGCGACCGGCGCGCTCTGGTCCGAGTTCCCCGGTACTTATCTGCAGACCCATATTTCTGAGAATTTAAAAGAAATTGAGTGGGTGAAAGAATTATACCCGGAGGCGGATAATTATCTGGATGTTTACGACCGTTTCCATCAAGTGGGAGAGCGTGCCATTTTTGGGCATGGCATCCATTTGGAAGAGAGAGAGGTTGACCGTTTGCATGAGGCCGGGGCTTCTATTGCGCATTGTCCGACATCCAATCTGTTCCTCGGAAGTGGCCTTTTCGATCTTAAAGGCATGATGACGCGAGAAAAAGCAGTTCGGGTCGGGTTGGCAACGGATCTTGGAGGCGGGACGAGCTTTTCCCAATTCAGAACCATGGGCGAGGCCTATAAAATCGCTCAGCTGCGGCATCAAAGTATAAGTGCGTTTGAAATGCTCTATCTAGCAACTCGAGGGGCTGCGCGGGCACTTTATCTGGATGACACCGTGGGTAGTCTGGAAGCGGGGTTCGAGGCAGATATCGCCGTCGTTGATTTAAAAGCAACGCCACTGCTGGAGTATCGGATGGAAGCTGCGGAAAGTGTACATGATCAGCTGTTTGCCGCCATGATATTGGCACCTGACGCACTTGTTTCAACGACATATGTGGGAGGGCAACTGGTGATGGAGCGGGATAGTTACACGCACCACGCACAGTTCCACCATCCGAAGAATATCTCGCAGGCATAAGTTTCATTTCATATATGTTTCACGAAACTGTCACATAGCGAATAGAAGTTGTTAAGGCTTTGACCGTTTAATGTCCGCCAAAGCGATATCTGTTGATTTAATCGCGAGGGGATATGAATAGCACGCAAATGCTGGATATTCTGGATGCTGTATCGCCGGTACAGCACTCAGAAAGTTGTAATGCCGTGGCGGACAAGTTTCGGGCGATGCCACAGGTGCAGGGCTTTGCCGTGGTGGATCAGAGCGGACCCATTGGCATTATCGGTCGCGATGAACTAACCATTAAAATGGCGGCCCAGTATGGTCATGCTGTATACGCCAAGCGTCCCGTTGGGGAGTTGATGGACAGCAACCCATTGATCGTTGACATTTCAATGGATGTGGATGCCGTTGAACAATTAATCGTTGATCAATATCCAAAAGCTTTAAGCGCTGGATTTATCATCACCAAAAAAGGTGGTTATCTGGGGATGGGCACTGCTATCTCGCTTCTTCGGAAAAGCGTGGATCAGACCCGTTACCGGAATGCGCAGCTAGAGGCCGCGTCCGCTCAGGCACGACATGCAAACACTGTGAAATCCCAGTTTTTAGCGAGTATGAGCCATGAACTCCGCACCCCGATGAATGCGATTATTGGTTTTGCAGAGCTTATTTCGACTGAAGCTTTTGGCCCTATGAGCCCGCCTAAGTATCTTGAATATGCTGGAGATATCCTGGATAGCGGGCGTCACCTTTTAGCGCTTATCAATGATATTCTGGATATGTCTAAGATTGAGGCAGGCAGGTATACGCTCGATATCAAAGAGGTTGATATCGCACGGGTTGCAAGATCAACGGTTAAGATGTGTCAGCCTTTAGCAGATCAAAAAGAGATCACGTTGAATATTGTCTCAGAGACGCCACATGTCAGCATTTTGGGAGATGAACGTGCCATTAAACAGATGCTGGTTAATTTGGTATCCAATGGGGTGAAATATACACGCCCGAATGGGGATGTAATCATAGAAGCCTTCGTTACTGAAAGTGGTGCGTTGAAACTTTCAATTCAGGATTCCGGTATTGGGATTGGTCCAGAAGATCTGGACAAAGTACTGGAGCCTTTCGTTCAGGCACAAAGCCGCATTGATAATAAAACCGAGGGGACGGGTCTCGGTTTAGCCATTGTAAAATCGCTCGCAGAATTGCATGGCGGGCATTTCACACTGGAAAGTGAGTTGGGGGTAGGAACGACCGCAATACTTTTGTTCCCAAGCGACCGGGTGAAGGACTATTCAGCTGACATGTTGGAAGGCAATACGCCACCAAGTGCCGCGGTTACCTCGGCGGCATAGCTTCGAACGGTCTCGCCAAGCTGCATTAAGCGTTCCGCAGAAATCCGGGCCGCGGGACCAGATACAGACAAGGCGGCCATTGGTTCTGAATATTCATCATAAATAACAGATGCCACACACCTGAGGCCAATCGCGTGTTCCTCATCATCAGTTGCAAAGGCACGGCCCCGGCTGAGAGCAAGTTCTTCTTTTAATTTGGCAGGGTTGGTAATTGTCCGCTCTGTTAGTTTTGGTAGGCCCTTGGCCAAGAGGATACGGTCTACATCCTTGTCGGGCATCAGCATCATTATGGCTTTTCCAACACCGGAACAATGAAGGGGAACCCGGTTCCCCGGTTTCGAATAAACCCGCATCATTTCTCGGCTCTCCACTTGAGCCATATAAATAACATCGTCCCCTTCACTAATGGCGAGATTCACGGTCTCGCCGCTTTCTTCCATCATGCGACGCATGATCGGGCGGGCTACACTCACCAAATCCCGTGAGGAAAGAAAGCCGTTGCCGGATACAAATGCCTGAATGCCAATTTGCCAATGATTGGTGTCCCGATCATATTGAACATATCGCTGATCTTGCAATGTGGTGAGCAGGCGATGCGCAGTAGATGCCGCAAGGCCGACTTGGTTAGCAAGTTCGGTTAGTTTCATGCCGCTTGGCGTTTGGGCAATTGCGTTCATAAGAGATAAGGCGCGGGTCAGGCTTTGAACCTGTCCACTGCGTGCGGGGGGTGTAGAGATGTCGGACATGCTTTTTTCCATATTGTGAAAAGCTTTTCAAAATATATTTTCCTTCTTTTTTCTACATGTCAATATTCATTCCACAAAGCGGAATAAACGGAGATAACCATGTCCAGCTATCAAAAAAGAGAAAATCTTCAGGTGGCCGATGAACTGATCACCTTGGTTGAGAGAGAAATGACCGCAGGCTTAAGCGTGTCTGCAAATCAGGTGTGGGCGTTGCTGGATAAGCTGGTGGCTGACTTTGGACCTCGTAACAAGGCCCTGCTGCAGAAGCGGGAAGACATTCAGATGAAAATGGATGTCTGGTGCCGGGATCACGTTGGTCAGCCGGTAGATATGGAGGCCTATAAGACCTTTCTGAAAGAGATTGGATACCTGGTACCTGAAGGCCCAGCATTTAAAGTAACAACGGCAAATGTAGATCCAGAGATTGCATCTGTTGCCGGGGCGCAGTTGGTTGTCCCTGTGATGAATGCGCGTTATGCCTTGAATGCCGCGAATGCCCGCTGGGGGAGTCTCTATGATGCGCTATACGGTACGGACGTCATCGATGAAAGCGGCGGCGCCGAAAAAGGCGGGGCTTATAATCCCGTTCGCGGGGCGAAGGTTGTGGCTTATGCTGCAGATGTATTGGATCAGTCAGTTCCGCTCACTGGTGGGTCACATAAAGATGCAGTTGCATATCGTCGCAATGGCGCTGGTGACCTGGAAGTCGAGTTGCAAAACGGTGAAGTTGTAGGACTAGAAGATCCGGCGCAATTTGTCGGTTACCGCGGCGCAGAAGCACTTGAAGCGGTTTTGTGTGTGAATAATGGCTTGCATCTGGAAATTCAAATCGATGCGTCTCATCCGATTGGGAAGGATCATGCTGCAGGTGTCAAAGATGTTTTGATGGAAGCTGCGCTTTCCACAATTCAGGACTGTGAAGACAGCGTTGCAGCAGTGGATGCAGAAGATAAAGCACTTGTGTATCGTAATTGGTTGGGGCTGATGCGAGGTGATCTGCAAGAGAGCCTTGATAAAGGCGGTAGAACAATTGTGCGGACACTAAATTCGGATCGCCATTACATAGGCCGCGATGGGGGTGAACTTTCGCTCCATGGGCGTAGTTTGCTGCTGGTTCGAAATGTTGGCCATTTGATGACGACACCTGCCGTGTTGGATGCGGACGGAAATGAAATTCCAGAGGGTATTCTGGATGGAGTTATGACAACCGTTTGTTCCATGCATGATCTGGAAGGAACGGGACCCCTTAAAAACAGCCGTGCGGGTAGCGTCTATATTGTGAAGCCAAAAATGCATGGTCCAGAAGAAGTCGCATTTACAAATGACCTCTTCACAGCAATTGAAAGCGGACTAGGGCTTGCCAAAAATACCTTAAAAGTTGGTGTTATGGATGAAGAGCGCCGGACAACCGCCAACTTGAAAGAATGCATCCGGGCGGTGTCAGAACGGATCTTCTTTATTAACACAGGTTTCCTAGATCGGACCGGTGATGAAATTCATACCAGTATGGAAGCTGGGCCATTCCTTCGTAAAGATGATTGCAAGGCAGAACCTTGGATCGGGGCATATGAGGATTGGAATGTCGATATTGGATTGGAAGTGGGGCTTCCAGGCCATGCTCAGATTGGCAAAGGAATGTGGGCCAAGCCCGATGAAATGAAAGAGATGATGGAAGCCAAAGTTGGGCATCCAATGGCGGGTGCAAACTGCGCGTGGGTTCCATCTCCAACAGCGGCAACCTTGCATTCCATTCACTACCACAAAGTCAATGTGATGGATCGTCAGAAAGAATTGGCAGCACGTGGCAGAGCCGATTTGTCAGCCATCCTCACTCCACCTGTGATGGCAGGTCAGAACTTGTCTGAGAATGAGGTCGTTGCTGAGCTTGAGAATAACGCGCAAGGCATATTGGGTTATGTTGTTCGCTGGGTTGAACATGGCGTCGGCTGTTCCAAAGTGCCAGACATCCATAACGTGGGACTGATGGAGGATCGTGCGACGCTTCGGATTTCTAGCCAGCATATAGCCAATTGGTTGCATCACGGGATTTGCTGTGAAGAGCAGGTAATGGGTGTAATGAAGCGCATGGCGGCCGTTGTTGACGGTCAGAATGCGGATGATCCGGAATACCAGAATATGGCGGGCAACTTTGATAAGTCAGTTGCGTTCCAGGCTGCTCTTGATCTGGTGTTTAAGGGACGTGTGCAACCAAGTGGTTACACTGAACCTATCTTGCATGCGCGGCGCCGGGAAGCAAAGGCAGTGAGTTGATTAGGGCTAAGCTGCCTAAAAATTAATCAAAAATAGAACTGGGGAAGGTTGCTATAATACCATAAATAGCAACTTTCCCTATTTCTTATTAAGCTGAATGCATATGAATGCTTGAAAAAAAATCCACTGGGTGCCAATAACAGATAGGGGAACTGGATGTTGGGCCAGTGGGAGAATATTAGTGCGTACAAAACTTAAGTCCTCAAAAGCAGAGGAGCCAGCACACGCAGGCATGGACCTGTCGGCGCTGGAAAAGAATGTTGGCTTCCATATGCGAAAGGCATTTTTGGTAGCACAAGGTTCCTTTTTAAAGGAAACCGGGGTGAAGTTGATGACGGGACAATATTCCGTCATGGAAATTATCTCCACTAATCCTGGTCGCACGCAATCTGCAATTGCTTGGGCGGCAGGACTGGATCGATCTTCATTGGTCCCTATTCTTAATCAACTTGAAAAAAACGGCCTGATCGTTCGAGAACCTGTCGAGAATGATAAGCGGGCATATGCGGTGACCCTGACCGATGCAGGCGAAGAAGAGCTTAATAGCCTTCGTGAGAAAATCGACGATATGGAAAAAATATTCGTCTCTGGCCTTGGGGTTCGTAATCACCAACAGCTCATTAACTTGCTGAAACGTTTTCACGACGTGCTGCAAGGCTGACTTCCGCCTTATCAGCTAAAGGCAAAATTTGTTGATTCGGGGAAAAATAAGGTTTCCCTGAATGCATGCTTATGGTTGCTGCGTATTTCTATTAATAAATTAAAAATTGTACGATCTATGGATTTTCCATATCTTGTATGCCGCATGCTTAATATATGGAATTTGCCACAATATACTTACTTAAAAGTGTTAATGTAATAAATATTACTATTATTGCGCTTGTTTCCTTTTGAAAAAACACGTTACGATTTGTTGTGTTCGATTATGTGTCGTGAGGAAGAGGGGCGATATGTTTAGAGAATTGGGAACCGCACTTAAGGTCAGAAATTGCTACTATCAGATTTTGCAAGCTTCCGCTTTGGTCTTTCTGTCTATTTTTCTGATGCTGTCGGTTGTGGCACCGATGGAGTTCGTACCGCATTCTCTCGAGGGGCGCGCGGAGCAGGTTGCGACCATACAATGACCCTAATTGGGGGATAAATCTCGCAAATCTTTCATTAAGAATATTAGTGTAAGTCTTAATGTTGAAAATGTAATGTGTGTGACTGTGCGAGATAGTAAAGGTAGACGTGGGACGTGACTGGGCAGGTTGAGACATATAGAGCACGGGCCATTGGGACGAATGTTAATGCCATTTCACTGCTGGCGACTGACTACCTCAATCATTTCAATGAAGCTTTGATGTTGGCTGAGTTGTTGGTGGATATGCCGGATATGGTGGATGAGTTTGCGGCCTGGCAGCCCAAGCATTATCGTGATCATTTCAAAGAAAGCGGTATTGCAGACCGGGAGCTTGCGGTTGAGGCTTATGATATCTCTCCGCCTGAATATCGGGAGCCCTTTGATAAAACGGTTTCGATGATTAACAAGCAGCTCACCCTTCTGCAAAAATCCCTGCAAATAGAAAAAGAGGAGCTGCTGACAGGGGCCAAGAACGAGTTTCTACTGTCAAAATGTGAGCTGATCCGCACCCTGATTGATAAGGCTGGCGGTATCATCAATGGTCACTTGCCGGATGCGGCCTCCAAGGCGAAAAAAGATGCTTTGGGAGATACTGTTACTGCCTCAGAGGCAAAAGCCCCTGTTGTGAAACCGCCTGAAGGGGATACATTGGACCAGGCAGATATTGATGCGTTGTTTGACTAGAGGCAACTTGTTGGCATTTCGGATGAGAGATAAATTTCGATTATCATTGATTGCATTTTTGGCGACAGTTGTACTGGTCCCGAATTGGGCTCAAGCCGATGAATGTCGAGACGCTTGGGTGCGGCCTGTTGTCTCGTTTAGTAGTCAAAATTCGCAAACAACCTTGAACAGAGAGAAAAGTTCGGACCAGATTACACAGCTATCCCGTTCTGTTGGGGCGCTTCGTAACCACGGAGGGGCAACGCTGTTGGGGCTCGCATATACAAAGATGCGGCCGAACTTGAGGGTTAAAATTGATGCGAGAGAAGAGCGAAAAGGTGTTTTCTGTATCGTCCTGACAGAAGTGCAAATGGCTTTCGATACGGTAGATAGTGAAGTTTTTATCGATCGTCGATACCGTCCCGGTACTTGCGCGTATAATGCCATTCTTGAGCATGAGATGGAACATATGGCCATCAACCGGCGGGTGCTCGAAAAATATAAACCACTTCTAAAGCAACGACTTGAGCGCAAGTCTGCTAATATCCGACCTTTCAGAACGACAAGTATGCAGGCGGGTGCCGAAATTGCGTCAAATCGGATGATGGACGATATGAAAAGCTTGATTGATGAGTTTTTTAAAGTCCGTCAGCGGGAGAATAACAGGATCGACACCGAACGAAGCTACGAGGCCGTAAAGCGCAAGTGTAATGACTGGTAGAATTATCTAATTCTGTTTCGCGAAACGTTAACCAATTGAGTGTTAGGGTGCTCGCTTGTGAAAAGAGGGGGCTCGAAAGCAGAATGATGATCATTGGTAAAGACATTAAGCGTATGCTTGACGAACTGGACGAGGCGCGCTCTCAGGAAAAAGGTGACGTGAATGCACCTTACCGGGAAAATCGGTCCTACCGACGTAGCCGGGTCGTCTGGGAGGCACAAGTCCGTGTCTATTTCAACGATGTCACACTGAAAAGTGAGGTGCGTGAAGTGCCTGGCGTTGTTCGTGATATCTCAGCCAATGGCGCAAAGCTTGTGCTGAATGAGCCAATTTCTGAAATGGTTGGGCTGGATTTGATCATCCCAAAGCTTGGGCAATTTCCTTGTGATGCAGTTTGGGCAAATGATTGTATTGTGGGGGTGCAGTTTAAAGATGATCCTGCGACCGTTTTTCAGCATTTGACACGTGTACTTCCGAACGCCTAATGGGGCGACGATGATTGACCGCCGGTATGAGCCCGCAACAGTTCTCCTCTACGATCCGCAAGCAACGATGCGGCATAACACTCGTGTTGCCCTGCTTGGGGTTGGATTTGGATCTGTTGAGGCGGTCGCAACGCCAGATGAATTCCTGAAAAAGGCGTCGGAAAAGAAATATGATCTGATCATGGCAGATACAAAGGGGCCAGAGGGCCTTGTTGCTGCTGTTGTGCAGCGTATCCGCCATCACGAGATTGGATCGAACCCGTTCACAAATATCATGATCACAACCTGGGATACTTCGCCGGAAATTGTAAGGGCTGGTATTCGCTCTGGTGTGGATGATCTCATTGGGCGGCCTATGTCCACTCAGCAAATAGCGGATCGTGTGTCAGGCCTTGTTAATGCACGAAAACCTTTTGTTGTGGCTGAAAATTACATTGGTCCAGATCGCCGCGATATGGTGAGGTATGGTCAAGGGGCTAACACGCTAATTGTTCCTAACTCGTTGAAGGCAAAGGTGGAAGATCGCCCGGAGCTTGACGCCACCCCGGGGAATATCAACCTTGCGCTGTCTGCTGTAAATGAACGGAAAATAACCATCTATACCGAACGCTTTGTACAGCTGTCTAAAAAGGTGATGTCATTAACTGGCGGGCTTTCAGATCTGGAGACGCGCCGAGAACTGGTTCTGCAGATGCTGGAAATGAACACGGACCTGATGAAGCGAATTGAGAGTAGCGATTTGAAGCATCTGATCCCGCTTGCGGACGCGTTGGGCAAGTTGTTGGAAAGGGTAGCCGGATCGCCTGCGGAACTGTCCGAGCAAGATCGGGAATTACTGTATCAAATCCCATTTGCCTTACATAAAGCGTCAGAGCATGCCAGAATGTCAGCGGAAATGGCATTTGATATTGCTAAACTTTCACAAGAAATTCGTAAACGCCCGAAAGGGGCTGTTGGATTTCCAGAATGAAGCCTTCCTTTCAACAAGATTATTTTCTATATCAAATAGTGAAAACCACCTTAGTTTATGGGGATTAGTCATGGGTAATCGACTTCCAGCTTGCGTGCGGCCTGCAACATTGTTTGCTGCTGCCCGAAGTTGGCCTTCGAAGATTATCCTGATCATGAGTATTCTGCTGACAGCAGGAGTTGCGAATGCCCAGGATGTTAGGTTTTTCCGAATTGGTACAGGGTCGACTTCAGGCACTTATTTTCCCATTGGCACGCTGATTGGATCTACAATTACCAGCCCTCCTGGCAGTCGTTCCTGTGAAGCTGGGGGATCTTGTGGCGTGCCGGGCCTGATTGCAGCGGCACAAACCACACGTGGCAGTGTTTCAAATATCGCAGGCGTGTTGGATGGCAGCCTTGAATCTGCATTAGCGCAGTCTGATGTCATTTTTGCAGCCTACTACGGGACAGGACAGTTCAAACAGCGTTTGCCCAACGGTAGCTCATTGCGTGTTATCGCTAATCTCTATCCGGAAGATGTGCATTTGATTGCCAGAAAAGGGGCGAGTATCAAATCGGTTGCCGATTTAAAGGGGAAGCGGGTATCTGTTGATCTGCCGGGATCCGGAACGCGCCAGAATGCTATAAATATTCTGAAGGCATATGGGATTACTTCAGACGATTATTTAGCAGTTGATGCCAACTCAGATAAGGCCTTGCAGCTGATAGCGAAAGAAGAATTAGACGCCTTTTTCTTTATCGCAGGATATCCTGTTGGCGCTGTGGAAGAGCTTGCAAATTCTGACCTGATCGATTTGCTCCCCATCGGAGAGGAAATGGCAGATAAGATTACCAATCTGTATGAGTTCTTTTCGAAAAGTACGATCCCTGAGGGAACCTATAACGGGATCAGCGAACGACAAACACTTGCGGTTAGTACACAGTGGATTGTTCATGAGAGCATGGACAATGACCTGGCTTATGGATTAGCTCGCTCCCTTTGGCATCCACGTAATAGAAATATCCTTGATAGCGGACATGAAAAAGGGAAATTGATTACCTACGATACGGCTCGTAAAGGTGTCGGGATCCCTATTCATGAGGGAGCGCTGCAATATTACGAAGATCGGGATAACGAAGAAGAATAATCGGCGTTAAGAGGAAGAGGACTTGTCGGGTTACGGGGGCTTTGCTAGATTCTCCGCAACGAGGAGGAACTCACATTGATCCCACATATTATTCCATCATCAGATGACACACCGATCCTGATCGAAGCTATTGAAAAAGAAGATTTTGATAGCTGGCTATCATCTCAGAGTAGCCCCGTCATTAACTGGGTAAAAGCTCAGGGGTTTGAGGCTAAGGCCGGAGCACATGTGATTTTACCGAATGAAGAAGGTGAGATTTCAAAGGTTGCTTTTGTAACGGATGGAAAGTGGGATATTTGGTCACTGTCCAAAATGGCCACCAGTTTGCCCAAGGGGCTATATCAACTCTCCGCTGAACTGGATCTTGAAACAGCCACTCAGGTTGCCATAGGTTGGTCTCTCGCCAGCTATAAATTTAGCCGGTATAAAAAATCTGAACAGACATATGCTGATTTGATGCTTCCTGAGAATGCAGATGCCGAAGAGGTCGCTCGTCAGGTGTATGCTGTTAATCTCGCACGTGATCTGATTAATACACCTGCGGCTGATATGGGGCCAAAGGCGTTGGAAGCGGCAGCTTCTCAGGTCGCGGGAGAGTTTGAGGCGCGGCAAATGAACGTGGTCGGTGATGATCTTCTAACCTATCACTTTCCAATGGTTCATGCAGTTGGACGTGCTTCTGATGATGCGCCGCGGCTGATTGACATGGTTTGGGGCGATAACAACAATCCAAAAGTTACCATTGTGGGCAAGGGTGTTTGTTTCGATACCGGTGGTTTGGATTTAAAACCGTCGGCGGCGATGCTGCTCATGAAAAAGGATATGGGCGGCGCGGCCAATGCATTGGCGCTCGCATACATGATTATGGATGCCAACTTGCCGGTACGTCTTCGGGTTTTGATCCCGGCCGTTGAAAATTCAGTGTCAGGTAATGCTTACCGTCCGGGTGATGTACTGACCAGCCGCAGCGGAAAGACCGTTGAAATCGGGAATACCGATGCGGAAGGGCGTCTGGTAATGGCGGACGCGATCACCGCTGCAGATGAGGAGGAACCTGATCTGCTTATTGATATGGCGACATTGACCGGAGCTGCGCGAGTTGCTGTAGGGACAGAACTTGCGGCGACGCTGACTGATGAAGATGATCTGTATAGCCTAATTGAGAAAAGTGCCCGTGCCGTGAAAGACCCGGTTTGGCGTTTGCCGCTTTGGGATGAGTATCGCAGCATGATTGACAGCCCAATTGCAGATATAAATAACTCTGGGAACTCTCCATTTGCCGGCGCGACAACGGCCGGGCTCTTCCTGAAAGAGTTTGTTGAGAAGAGTAAATCTTGGGTGCATTTTGACATCATGGCCTACAATAACCGGGAGCGTCCGGGCCGCCCACAAGGTGGAGAGGCAATGGGAATTCGGGCCCTCTACAAAGCACTCAAAGACAAATACGGCGCATAAAGCAAAAGCTGAAAAGACGTTTCGCTTGCGAAATAATCGCTGATATGAGAGACTTTACTTATGCAGGATAAAGCCTCTCTTCAGTCAGCATTACGGATGTGGGAAGAAGCTCTCGGCGAGTTGGTTCGCCGAGATGGTCCGGATCTGTCTGCCCGTCAGATGGCAATTATGTTGATTGTATATCTGCAAGAGCCGCCCCACACAGTTCGCGGTCTTGCCGCTCAGCTAAAAATTTCCAAGCCAGCAGTGGTGCGTGCGCTCGATACGCTTGGCCGCATGGATTTACTGAAGCGCAAACCTGACGAGCAGGACAAGCGATCTGTTAATGTGGTGAGAACCGTTAAAGGCTCTGTGTATTTAAGTGAATTTTCAGATGTGGTGAACGAGGCGGCGAAACGCCACCTCGCTTGATGCTGTATCAGTAGCCGCGATCAGGATCTACCTGATTAAGCAGCTCTTTCCCTTCCTCAATGCGCTTGATGTTTTCGGCTGCCAGTTGCGCCACGCGGTTGGGAGAGGCAACACTTGCTACATGCGGCGTGACGCGAATACGAGGATGTGACCACAGTGGATCTTCGGCGGGAAGTGGCTCCTCAATAAAGACATCCAGTGTTGCCCCTGAAATATGGCCGCTGTCGATGGCGGCAATCAAATCTTCAGGCACCACATGTGGGCCACGTCCGGGATTAATCACGGATGCACCCTCAGGCAGCTTGCCAAGAAGGTCTTTATTGATAATTCCGGTTGTCTCATCAGTTAGCGGTAGGAGACACACGAGGATTTCTGTTCGTTCCAGAAACGTGTCTAGTTGATCTTTACCGTGGAAACTTTGAACGCCGTCAACGTCTTTTGGGCTACGGCTCCAACCAGCAACATCAAAGCCGAGATAATTCAGCCGCTCCGCCGCGCCGGCGCCAAGTGCCCCCATACCCAAAATACCAACTTTACGGTTTCGTGCTGATGGCGGGAAGCGCTCTTTCCAGATGTGATCTTTCTGCTGAAGATCATAATCAATCTGATAGCGGTGGTGGTTCAGTACATGTTGTAGAACATATTCACTCATCCGGCCTGTCAGTTCATCATCAACGACGCGTGCGAAAGGGATATGTTTCGGAAAGTCAGGATCCGCGAAGAAATGATCGACCCCCGCACCAAGAGAGAAAATCCCTTTCAGGTTTTTAAAGCCAGCTAGAACGCCATGCGGCATGGCAAAGCAAAGGGCATATTCGATATCATCTGGGTTGCCGACATCTGGGTAAAAGCGAACTTCCAGATCAGGAACATATTTGCCTAAAACCTCGCGCCACCAGTCGTCGCGTCGGATTTTACTGTGAAAAATAAGTGCCAAGTCACCCTCCGTTATTATTGTTGTTATCAAGAGTTGCCAGCTCAAAAGCCGCTGTCATTAGGGCTTTTGTATACTGTGTTTGTGGATTGTCAAAAATCTGAGTTGCAGACCCTTCTTCTACCACTTTCCCGTTCTTCATCACAAGGACTGTATCGGCGAGGGCTCGAACAACCTTCAAATCATGGCTGATGAACAGGTATGAGAGGTCATATTTCGCCTGCAAATCTCTGAGAAGGTCTACGATTTGTGCCTGTACAGACATATCTAGTGCAGAGGTTGGCTCGTCCAAAATGATAAATTTGGGCTTAAGTATCAAGGCGCGGGCGATGGAAATACGCTGTCGCTGTCCACCTGAAAATTCATGAGGATAACGGTCTTGGGCATCTCCATCGATGCCGACTTCGTGCAATGTTTCTGCGATCAGTTTTCGTCGCTCCTCCGGATCGCCGCGGCCTTGATGAACTAATAATCCCTCCTCAATAATCTGGCCAACCGAGAGCCGCGGGCTGAGCGAGGAATAGGGGTCCTGAAATACAAACTGCATATGTTGACGAAGAGGGCGGAGTTCCTTCCATTTCTGCCCTTGAATGTTTTCCCCGTCGAAATAAATGGCCCCTTCAGATTTTAAAAGACGAAGGAGGGCGAGCCCTAATGTGGATTTGCCGGAGCCGCTTTCTCCGACTATGCCAACAGTGTGGCCTTTCTTGACGGTTACAGTGATGTCATCGACTGCACGAACATAGTCCACAGTCCGTTTCAAAAGGCCTTTTTTGATAGGGAAGTAGACCTTGAGATTTTCCCCGCGCATCACTTCTTCCGAATGCGGATTTTTTTCCGCAGGAAGCCCTTTTGGTTCCGCGCCAAGAAGCATGCGTGTATATTCGTGAACTGGGTTTTCAAATAGCTCTGCCGCTGGGCCGGCTTCTACAATATGGCCGTTGGTCATAACACACACGTCTTTGGCCATTTTTCGAACGATACCAAGGTCGTGAGTGATGAGCAGAATTGCCATATTAAGGCGTTTCTGTAGATCTTGCAGAAGTTCGAGGATTTGCGCCTGAATGGTAACATCAAGGGCGGTCGTTGGTTCATCCGCGATCAACAAATCTGGCTCATTCGCCAAAGCCATTGCAATCATGACACGTTGACGTTGCCCCCCTGATAGTTGATGAGGAAACGCATTTAGCCGCTCTTCGCTTGGCTCCAGCCCCACAAGCTCTAGCAACTCTTTTACCCGTTCTTTGGCGGCAGTTTTGCTATATCCTTTGTGGGTTAGTAGTGTTTCGTTGATTTGCTTTTCAATGGTATGGAGCGGATTGAGTGAGGTCATCGGCTCCTGAAAAATCATGGAGATTTTATTGCCGCGAATGCCCTGCATAACCTTTTCGCTGGCTCCGACAACCTCGGTGCCATCAACGGTGATGCTGCCATGGGGATGAAACGCCATTGGGTAGGGCAAAAGCTGCAATATGCTGAGAGCAGTTATGGATTTGCCAGAGCCGCTTTCGCCAACAAGCGCGAGTGTCTCGCCGCGGTGAATGGTAAACGAAACATCTTTCACGACTTCCCGCTTTGTCTCGTCAGAGCCGAACGCGATGGCCAGATTGTCAACCTGTATCAATGTCATGAGCCAAATGTCTTTCTGGGGTCAAAGGCATCGCGGATACCTTCCTGCATGAAGATGGCAAGAGAGAGCATGATGGACAGGACCATAAAAGCGGTGATCCCTAACCAGGGGGCCTGCAGGTTCGCCTTACCCTGTGCCAGCAACTCACCAAGTGAGGGGGAGCCGGGCGGTAGGCCTAGTCCTAAAAAGTCCAAGGATGTCAGGCTGACAATTGAGCCGGTCAAGATAAACGGCAGGAAGGTAAGCGCAGAGACCATTGAATTTGGGAGTAGATGCTTAAAAATGATGACGCTATCGCGAACCCCAAGGGCTCGTGCGGCGCGCACATAATCAAAGTTGCGGGAGCGGAGAAACTCCGCCCTAACCACGCCCACAAGGCTTGGCCAACTGAAAAGGAGTAGGAGGCCGAGTAAAATGCCGAAGGACGGTTCAATAAGCGCAGCCAGAATGATCAAGATGTAAAGGCTCGGCATGCCGCCCCAAATTTCCAAAAACCGTTGGAAAATAAGGTCTGTCGTCCCGCCGAAATACCCTTGTACGGCGCCAGCGGCAATTCCAATGATCGAACTCAAAATCGTTAGGATCAGTCCAAAAGCAACAGAAATGCGGTATCCATAAATCACACGAGCCAGCACATCCCGCCCTTGATCATCTGTGCCTAGCCAGTTTTCACCATCTGGTGCACTGGGCGCAGGTGATGTGAGGTTATAATTGATGGTATTGTAGCTATAGGGAATAGGGGGCCAGATGATCCATCCCCCTTCTTCAGATATCAATTCTTGTACGAAGGGATCGCGGTAATCCGCTTCCGTTTCGAAATCACCCCCGAATGCAGTTTCAGGATAACTTACAAGAAATGGTGTGTAGAATTCATCCTGATAGGAAATCAGCAAGGGTTTGTCATTCGCGATCAGCTCGGCAAATAGGGACAAGATGAAAAGTCCCATGAATAGTAACATTGACCAATATCCGCGCCGGTTTGCCTTGAAATTGTCAATGCGCCTCCGGTTGATGGGGGAGAGTTTAATCATTTACGCCTCCCTCGCTTCAAAATCGATCCGAGGGTCAATCAGGGTATAGGTCAAATCCCCGATGAGATTCATGATCAATCCCAGTAGGGCGAAAACATAAACAGTCGCGAAGATAACGGGATAATCTCGATTGATTGCGGCTTCAAAACCTAATAACCCGAGGCCATCGAGGCTGAAAATCACTTCAATTAACAAAGAGCCCGTGAAAAGGATGCCAATAAAGGCGCTTGGGAAGCCTGCAATGACAATGAGCATTGCGTTTCTAAATACATGTCCATATAGAACTCGTCGCTCGCTCAGGCCTTTTGCGCGGGCGGTCAGCACATATTGTTGGCTGATCTGATCAAGGAACGAGTTTTTTGTGAGCTGGGTCAGGGCTGCAAAACCGCCAATAACCATGGCTGAGACAGGGAGCACTAGATGCCAGAAATAGTCCCCGATTTTGCCAAGCAAAGATAATTCGTCAAAATTCTCAGACGTCAGCCCCCGAAGTGGGAACCAGTCAAAATAGGACCCCCCAGCAAATAGAACAATCAGTGCGACCGCAAACAGGAAGCTTGGGATTGCATTGCCAATAATGATCAAACTACTGGTCCAGATATCAAAACGGCTGCCGTCTTTTACCGCTTTTCGAATGCCAAGGGGGATTGAGATCAGATAGACGAGAAGAGTAGTCCAAAGCCCAAGTGATATTGAAACGGGCATTTTCTCCAACACTAGATTAACAACGGTTTCGTCGCGGAAATAACTAGTGCCAAAATCAAAGACCAGGTAGTTCTTGATCATTAGGAAGAAGCGTTCATGCGCTGGCTTATCAAAGCCAAACTGCTTTTCCAGTTCAGCAATAAATTGTGGATCAAGGCCTTGCGCGCCGCGATAGGCGCTTTCCCCGCCGGTGCTGGGGCCGCCCGATTGCCCGGTGGTGACATCCCCAGAGCCGGAACCGCCAATCCGGGCAGTTGCGCCAACAGCTGTTCCTTGAATTTCGGCGATAATCTGTTCAATTGGGCCGCCAGGAGCAAATTGCACGACCACGAAGTTCAGCACCATAATGCCAAACAGGGTTGGTATCATTAGTAATAAACGCCGAAAAATATAGGCTAACACCCCTAAAGACCCCTACCTGTTGCGGGCCGCGTCCAATGCGGCCTGTTTTTCTTTATCAATCCACCAGCTATGTAGCATGCCCCGTGAATAACCGGGCTTTGGCCCAGCTGGTTTTCCAAAGCGATCCCAATATGCGACGAAATGTGACGCTTTGAACCACTGCGGAATTGTATAATGCGACGCCATGATAATTCGATCAAGTGCGCGCGCAGCGACGACCAATTCGTCTTTGGTTTCAGCGTCGATAATGCGTTGGATCATGTCATCAATTGCAGGGTTTTGAGCCCCGGCTGCATTTAGGCTACCGATGATATTCGCCGACGCACTTCCCCACCAGTTTTTAAGTTCTATACCAGGGTAAGCCGGCTGACCAAATCGGCGGGTGACAATATCGAAGTCAAACTCTTGCAGCCGATTTTGCCAGCTTGCAACATCAATTAAGCGCAATTTAGCATCCACCCCAATCCGTTCCAGATTTCGAATGAAAGGATTGATGATCCGGTTGAAGCCATTGTCATAAATGAGAAACTCGATTTTAAGCTGCTTACCTGAATTGTTGACGAGCTTTTTATCTTTAACGGTCCACCCAGCTTCTTTTAGCTCAGTCAAACTTTGTCGGATTTGTTTGCGGATATTCCCACTGCCATCTGTTTTCTCTGGGACAAAGGCAGTATCGAACACAGTTTTAGGCAATTCGTTCCGCCAAGGTTCCAATAACTCGAGCTCTGCTGTGGATGGAGTGCTAGTTGCTTTCATTTCTGAGTTTTCAAAGAAAGAACTTAGGCGTTCGTAACTATCATAAAACAGATTTTTATTAGTCCATTCAAAATCGAACAGGCGGGCGAGTGCCCTTCTTACCCGGATGTCATCAAAAGGTGGGCGGCGAGTGTTGAAGAAGAAGGCCTGAAACCCGGTAAGGCGTTCATCAGGTAAGACTTCTTTTTTGATCAAACCTGCCTTTATCGCTGGTTTATCTGTATATCCTTCCGCCCAATTACGGGAGGTGAACTCTTCCCTGAAGTCATATTCTCCAGCGAAAAACGCCTCCAGGGCAATGGTTCTATCTCGGTAATAATCCACGGTAATCTTACCGAAATTATAGCGCCCAACGTGAACCGGTAGATTTTCAGCCCAATGCCCCTTAATGCGCTCATAGGTAACAGAACGCCCCGGCTGCACATCAGTTATTTTATAGGGACCAGAACCCAACAGAGGGGTAAGCGTCGTTTTATCAAACTCTTTTCCTTCGAATGACTTTTCCGAGAGGATTGGTAACACGGCAATTCTGGCAGGGAGTCCCCTAACATTTGCGCCCTCCCGAAAGGTGTATCTGACTGTATTAGGTGCCGTCACCTCTGCTTTTTCGACATCTTGCAGCTCAGTTCTAAACTGAGGGCGCCCTTCATTTTTCAGTTTGTCAAAAGTGAAAACCAAGTCTTCGGGGCGAATAGTACTCCCATCATGGAATGTGGGCCCTTCCCGCAAAGTAAACTCAACCCATTCTTTGTCCGCATCTAATGTCGCTGTTTTTGCGACAAGCGCATAAACGGCATCAGGCTCGTCATGGGCGCGGGTCATGAGAGAGGCGAAGTTGAACGACAAATCTCCGCCGATATCTCCATTGATAATCTCGGCGACACCTTTGAGGATGAAGGGGTTGAGGCTATCGAAGGTGTTTAAATTTCGGATGCGAACATCCCCGCCTTTTGGCGCGGACGGATTGACATATTCAAAATGTGTGAACCCCTCAGGATATTTCAAATCCCCAAAAGAGGAGAGACCATGTGTGGTTATGTCAGCAGCTGAGGCATTTGCCACAACAAAAGACACGCCAACCGTTAAGGCAACTTTTTTCGCAAGATGGATGAGAGGATGCTTTGTCATATACGCCCTTATTTCCCGCTGCGAAGGTCTTTTATTCCTTGTTCCAGTTTGGCTGCTTTATCCATATCGACCCACCAGGACATAATATCGGGGCCTTGGCTTGGGTTGATGTCTGTTTTGCCAAACTTATTCCAATAAGCAATCCGGTCAAAGGATGCCGTAAATTGAGGGATTGAATAGAAATTCCATGTCAGGACCCGGTCAAGCGCCCGAACAATTGGTTTGAGGCTTTCATAATCAGGAGCGGCGATCAGTTTCTCGATTAACTCATCCACCACCGGGTTTTCAATGCCCATGATATTGCGGCTGCCTTGACGGTTTGCGGCCGCACTGCTCCAGAATTCTCGCTGCTCATTGCCGGGGCTGGCGGACTGACCAAAGCCAGCGGTCACAATATCAAAATCAAAATTGCGTAAACGCTCTGTGTATTGAGCCGCGTCAACTACGCGTGTTGTTCCCGTAATGCCCAATTTTTCGAGATTTTTGATAAATGGCCCTGCAATCCGAAGGCTGTTTGGATCATACATCAAAAACTCAATCTCTAGGGGTTGACCGGTTGCTGGGTTTATCAGCTTGTTATCTTTTACCTCCCAGCCGGCATCTTTAAGAATTTTCTTTGCGGCCCGAAGAGGCTTTCTGTCCCGTCCACTACCATCCGTCACAGGCGGTTGATAAGCCGGACCAAACACACGGTCTGGAATTTTACCTTTGTATTCTTCTAGGATTTTGAGCTCTTCTCCCTTTGGCTCTCCCTTAGCGGCCATAACGGAGTTATAAAAGTAGCTATTAGTACGTTTATACTGATCGTAGAAAATATTTTTGTTCAGCCATTCAAAATCAAATGCGTAAGTGATCGCCTCACGCAGTGCAGGATCTTTGAACTTATCCCGGCGCAGATTATAGGCATACACCTGCTGCCCTGCAGGAGTGTTCGAAGGAATTTCTTCTTTTACAACAAGACCTTTGTTAAGGGCAGGGAAGTCATAACCTGTCGCCCAGTTCTTCGCACTATTCTCAGAACGGAAATCATATTCACCACTTTTGAAAGCTTCCAGAAGGACAGATGTATCCCGATAGAAGTCAAAACGGATGGTGTCAAAGTTGTACCGACCTTTATTTATAGGCAGGTCCGCACCCCAGAAATCTTTGACGCGTTCGTATGTGATGTAGCGGTTGGCTTCAAATTCTTTGACGCGATACGGCCCTGAGCCCAGAATTGGCGTAAGTGTCGTTTCATCAAATTTACGGTTTTCGAAATGCTTCTTGGAGAGGACGGGGACAAGTTGTCCAACGATTTGTGGGAGTTCACGGTTCGGCGGGCCTGAGAACTCAAACTTGATCCGTTTCTCACTCAATGGGATGGCTTTTTCTACATTTG
>JAEPMY010000150.1 GCA_017643685.1 Sneathiella sp. | reverse complement strand
TGTCGCTCATGATGGAAACCTCACGCGCACCTCTGAGAGGCTGAACCTGTCGCAGTCAGCTTTATCTGTTCAGATTAAGCAGCTCGAGGAGAATATTGGTCACGCGCTATTTGAGCGAAGAGGTCGTCAGCTGCAGCTGACCGAGGCGGGGCGCATTGCTCTTGATTATGCGGATGTGATCTTTTCCACGGGCGAAGAGCTATTAGGAACCTTGCAAGGGGCCGGGACTGCGCGAAAAGTCATCCGCATTGGGGCCTTGGCAACCTTATCTCGAAACTTCCAGATTACGTTTATTCAGCCGCTGCTCAAGAGAGATGACTTAGATATCGTATTACGTTCAGGCACAACAAACGAGTTGCTGCGAGAATTGGATGGGTTGAATCTTGATCTTGTTCTGTTGAACCAGCCGCCGGCGCGTGATGCTGAAAATTCACTGAAATCGCACAGATTGGCTGATCAACATGTGAGCCTGATCGGGCGTCCTGATATATTTGAAGTGCATGGGGATGTGCAAAAAATTGTTGCCGGCAACCCCATTCTTTTACCAACGATCGACAGTGGTATTCGCGTCGAGTTCGATGCCCTGATGGATCGGATGAATATCAAGCCAATCATTGCTGCCGAGGTGGATGATATGGCGATGTTACGGCTGCTGACGCGGGAAGGTATCGGGCTTGCTGTCATCCCGCCAATCGTTGTTAAAGACGAGCTGGAAAGTGGGCTGCTCGCTGAGTATGTGAGCCTTCCAAAAATTGTAGAGTCGTTTTACGCCGTTGTCCCAGAGCGGAAATTTCCCAATCCACTTATTCAAGAGCTTCTCAAGCATTCCAATAATATCGAATAATTTTCCAGACCGGAAAAGCCGTTTGAATGTTTCTGCAGGGCTGCTCGGCAGGCAATGTGGGCTCTTGGATTTGGATCACTTTTTTTGTGTTTCAATATGGTGAAACACTCATGAATGTGACCCGTGTTACAGGAATGATTACAACTGTGGTGCTTCTGATCACAGTTGGTTGATTAGCTATTGAAGCGGCGGGGAATTTCCCTATTTCACGCGTATCAGCGCGGAAGAAAACTAACTCCAACGCGTTTCAAACAACAACTTTAGAGTAGACCAATGCAGGAAAAAGTAAAAGCAACTTGGGTAATCGCCGTCATCCTAATCGGTGTCTTGTCCGTGTTATCCTACTTTCCATCTGGTGACTCAACAGCGGAAGTTTTGCCATCCAGCGTCACCATTCAGGATCAGTTGGGAACACTGATGAATGATGAGATCAACGCCGAAGGCAACACAGTCGCAAACTGATCACCCCAGATTAGCAAGTCCGGGAAAGAGTTCCAAAAACCAATAAGCCAGGATTTGGAACTGCCCGGTGAAAATCAAAATACCGGTTGCCGTTAAAATGGCGCCGGTCCCGATTTCCAAAGCCCGGAAATATTTGCGGAAATTCTTCATAAAGCGCATGAACGGATTAATCGCCAGCGCCGCCAGCAGAAACGGCACCCCAAGGCCAAGGGCGTAAACCGCGAGCAACCCAACCCCAAACTCTAATGAACTGTCACTTGCCGCAATGGCCAGAATTGATCCCAGAATTGGTCCGATACAAGGGGTCCAGCCAAAGCCAAAAGCAAGTCCGATCACATATGCGCCAAGCCACCCTTGGGGTTTTGCAATGCTGTTAAAGCGGGCTTCACGGTACAAAATTGGAATTCGTATGATACCCATCATATGAATTCCAAAAAGGACGATAACGACACCGGCAATTTTAGCCAAAATATCCAGATGTTGGATCAATAAGCGATTTACATAGCTGGCGCCCGCACCCAAAAGAATAAACACCGTCGAAAAGCCCAGAACAAAAATCAGGGCCATTGTGAATACTTTTAGGGTGTTTGATTGCCGCTCTTCTTCGTTGGCGAGCTCATCCAAGCTGGTGCCGGCAACAAGACAAAGATAGGCGGGAACCAGGGGAAGCACACAGGGGCTTAAAAAACTGGCGATACCGCCACCTGCCGCCGCGAGATATGAAATTTCTGATCCAGCCATCACTACTACCAGTTCTTGAATGTGTTTCGACCAGACATATACATTTCCGCCGCGGCTTTCCAGTCACAAGATTGTCGCAGGTCCGTGATCATGTTAATGAAATGACATGAACCAAAATAATAAGAATGCAGCGACAATCTGCAAAAGCCTTGGCGGGCCTGATTCATTAGAGTTTGAAAGCTTGCCAGACGAGGTCGTGGGACCCGAAGAGATCCTGATTGAGACAAAGGCTCTTGCCCTTAATTTTCCAGATCTGTTGATGACATATGGGAAATATCAGTTCAAACCGGAGCTACCCTTCGCCCTTGGGATGGAGGGAGCCGGCGTTGTGATTGGAAAAGGGGCTGACGCCAAGTCGTTTGACGTTGGCGATCACGTTATTTTTAAAGGCAAAACAGGGGCTAGCAAACGATATATTGCGGTTTCAGAAAGCGACGTGAGCCGGGCCCCGAATAACCTCAGTTTTGAAGAGGCCGCTTCTTTTGCCGTTACTTTTTCAACGGCATATGTGTCGCTGGTGCGCAGAGGTCGGTTGAGAGCTGGTGAGACGGTTCTAATCACAGGGGCAGGTGGAGGGGTCGGTCAGGCATCAGTCGCCATTGCCAAAGCCCTCGGCGCGACTGTGATCGCTGCTGCAAGTGACCCGAACAAGTTGGAAATCGCTGCGGCATCAGGCGCCGATCATCTGATCAATTATCAAGATAAGGATTGGGAGATCGGCGTGGAGGCGAAGACGGGCGGTGAAGGCGTTGATGTTATACTAGATCCCGTTGGCGGGGCTTTTTTAAAGTCAGCCTTGGTGACCCTGAAACCTATGGGCAGAGCCCTCATTGTTGGTTTTGCAAGTGGCAGTTTTGGGGAAGTTGATTTGCAATCGGTTAGGGATAACGGACAAGAGATTATCGGCGTTCGAGCCGGGGAATATGGACGGCGCAATCCAAAGGCAGGACAATCTGCGTGGGATGAATTGGTGTCACTGACACAAAACCATGATTTGAAACCCCATATCGGAAAAATCTGGGAGGAGAGGCAGGTGAAAGACGCCTTGATTGCGATGGAAAAGCGGGAGGTTTCCGGAAAGCAGGTCATTCGCTTAAATAGATAAGATACAAAAAAGGCTTCGTGGGAGGGGAAATCTCAACCGACGAAGCCTTAATTTTAGGAAACTGGAGAGGCGTTACGCAACGTTTGCGACAGACTCTTCTTCACCGAGGAAGATATCGTACAGAACCTCAAGAACGTCGATAACGCTCTCATCATCCAGTGAATAGTAGATTGTCTGAGCTTCGCGGCGTGTTTTTACGATCTCTTCTTTACGAAGACGCGCGAGATGCTGCGACAGAGCAGACTGGCTGAGGCCAACAATTTTCTCCA
This sequence comes from Sneathiella sp., assembly GCA_017643685.1. Classification (GTDB taxonomy): domain Bacteria; phylum Pseudomonadota; class Alphaproteobacteria; order Sneathiellales; family Sneathiellaceae; genus Sneathiella. Next base: position 1,978 of record JAEPMY010000150.1, on the reverse strand, counting down.
GCTCGCCAACGGAACGTTCTGCGTCAACTAGGTTGCACAGAATGAGCAGGCGGTGTTTGTTAGACATTGCTTTTAGAAAACGGCTGGCTTCGAGAGCCTTGTCTTGCAGTGCTGTGATTTCCATTTACTCTACCAATACAAATTGAGGAATTAAAATTCAGAACCGCTGATATAACGAAAACCTACTTTGATGCAAGCAAAACAATCTCAATCTGTGAAAAAAATTCTAATTTTGTGTATTAATCACATATAATTGAAGAAAAAACCCAGAAAAATCAATGCTGTGTATTTATGTCTCAGTATAAGAATAAAATTATATACATAAAAAGTATTAGCACCTAAATAACGTTAAATTTTCGTTGCTGATAACCTTAGTTTTTCAGTGTGATCAAGGTCACTTTTTGTTTGTGAATCGATTCTATTCTTGTGGCGAGTATTAAGATTAAAGTAATTCTCTTTCTAAAAAATTGCCTATTTTTTAGCCATTTCTGGGGCCGATAAGGCCGTAAATTGACGATCATGGTTAATAAACTGCAAATTTTTCCATTTTTTCACCCTGCATATGAGGGATGAAAAAATTTCATGCCTCATTATATTAAATATTTGTTAATAAACTGCGGCGGGGCAAACCTCTCTGCGACAGATGGATGGATGAGAGTATGAGTAAGACATTCTTGAAATTCTGGATGACAGAAAAAGCCGGGCTGGCAATCGCCAGCGCCGTCGTTGTTGCTATGACTATAATCGCATCCGTGGTCATGTTTCAGGCCACGTTTGAAGAAGGCGCATTGAACGAGAAATACACGCTGGCACGTTATCAGGTTTCCACACCTGACGAGCTGCTGCAAAAGTATGATCGTATCGGTACCTTGTCGCCAAAGGCGCTGGCACGCCTGAAGAACCTAGATATGCCAGATGTTACAAAAGTTGAGGCCTCGGTTGATAGCCTTGATTTGTTCGAGCACCAGTTTTCCCGTCAGGAACTCTGCGTAGCGCAGGCCGTCTATTTTGAAGCGCGCGGCGAGCCGCTTATCGGTCAGGTTGCTATTGCGGAAGTAATCCTGAACCGGGTGCACAGCGCGCGTTACCCGAACACTGCCTGTAAAGTGGTATTCCAAAATCAGAAGCTGTTTAACCGCTGCCAGTTCTCTTTTGCCTGTGATGGCAAGAAAGATCGTCCAACGGACATTCGTTCATGGGAACGAGCCTTAAAAGTCGTGGCGCTTGTCATGTCAGGTGAACGCAGCGGCGTTGCCAAACAGGCAACGCATTACCATGCGGACTATGTCTCCCCGAACTGGCGTTTGCATCTCGCCAAAGTGGGTGAGGTTGGACGTCACATTTTCTACACTGACATTTAGGTTAAAATCACGCCGCGGCTCGTTCGCGGCGTGCAGTATACAGGGTATGCACAACAAGTGTTGTGATCACCAAGGCGCCGCCAGCCAAAGTTTCATTCGCTGGCCGTTCTGCCAATACAAGCCAAGCCCAAATCGGTCCCAAGAAAGTCTCCAATAGCATGAGGAGGCTTACCTCTGCTGCGGGGATATAGCGCGGCCCCACTGTGATCAGCCCAAATGAAATGGGCAGCACAAATAATCCTAGTAGCAGCAGATAGTAAAGGTTCGGCCCCGACTGCATGGCGAGGGAACCTCCTGCGAAAACGCCAATCAACCCGATGCATATCCCACTTACGATTAGAGACGGCACCATATCCACATTCTTTGAGCGTCGAACCGTCGTGATTTGACCGGCGAGGGATAAAGCCGCACACAACGCGAAGATATCCCCCATCAGATTGTCGCCTGATAGGCTTTCACTGAAAATATAAGTGATGCCGATCAGGCTGACCGCGATAGCCAGCCAAGTTGCGAGGGGCAATTTTTCTTTCAGGATCACCGCGCCCAAAAGTGCCGCAAAAAGCGGAGCCGTTGCAATTAAGACGAGGGTGTTGGCAACACTGGTATGATGTAGGGAC
>JAEPMY010000136.1 GCA_017643685.1 Sneathiella sp. | reverse complement strand
TGAGGGGCAGTATGTGGTGACTGTTCCTGAACTTGACCCTTATGCGCGGGTTCGAAAAGAAGGATGGGTGGGTCCCCTTGAGGATCATGTGGAACCGTCACCGACCGTTCGGGAGCCACAGATTTTCCTGTATATGGCGCATCGTGCCAAGGGCGCACAAAAACTGGTGGAGGCGGTAAGGCTCTCCAAGATTCCCGCTACTTTGTTCGTGCGAGATGCACCAGCTAGTTTTTATGAGAAATATGATAGCCCTGTAATGAAAATGCTGCGGCAACCGGCTGATTTTAAAGAGGTTATGCCCGCGTCCAGTCTGGTTATTCATTCTGGCGGCGGCGGGACTTCAACCACCTGTTTATTAACGGGCAGGCCGCAAGTGATTGCCCCAACACATTTGGAGACGTCGCTGTCCTGTCGCTTGATGCAGGCACGGGGAGTTGCCCGAGAAGTAAACGAAAAAATGCCGCTGGAGCAGATCGTGACCATCGTGAGCAAGATGGCAACTGACGCTGCTATCCGGGATAGAAGCGCCGAACTTGCAACCCGTCTTGCCGGAGAGGATTGGGGGCGTGCGTTGGAAATTATGGTGGATGGAATCGAAGATTTGCTGCGAAGGGCGGGCGGTTAATACCGCCCTTGCATCAGCAAAATTAAGAACGGCTACCGTATTTTATCACCCAGAGAGGGAGATAAGCCGCCACTTCTCGGCTCTGACCATCCAGTTCAACAGCAAACTGCCGCTCCTTTAGGTCGATACGGACAACACGTCCACTGAAATAACAGTTTTCCGCTGTGCCTTCTGGTTTCATGAAGCCGCTGATTTCCATATCCAGACTGGATTCTGGCAAATGCCCCTTAATCAGCAACCCGTTTAAGGACCAGTTTTCAGTCGTATATGTGTCGTCGCCCAAACTAATTTCCAACGTCGGTTTTGACACGCGGAATGATCCACGTTGCTCGAAGCGGTTTGGGACACTTTCATTAAGTTGTGAGGTGTGGAGCATGAAGCCCTCCTTCAATATACTGAACCGATGGACCTTTATATGCAGTCATCGTGCCAGTCTTATTCGATCACTTCTCTCAGCTTGTGCCAGGTTTGAACTTTCTCTTTTGCCTGTTCAATCTCTGATGCTTCCATCTTATTGATAAGCATCACTTTTTGGCGCTCTATTCGTTTTAGAATGCTTTTGTTTTCGGTTTTCTCCGCCGCCAGATATAACCATTTCAGCGCCTCACTTCTTTCATCCGCATCGGCGGCATTTCTGGCGTATAAATTGGCTACCGCAAGCTGGCTGATAACCTCACCTGCGTCTGCTTTTGGCAAGTGTTTCAGGAGCTCTTCCTGCTTGTAATTGGCGATCTCGCTCTGCACGCGAGATAACATGTCTTCCGCATGGGGATATTTTTGCCGAGCGGCAAGATCATACCATGCTGCTGCGGAAAAAAGGTCCCGTTTTATGCCTTGCCCGTTTTCCAGCATAATTGCCACATTGAATTGCGCGCTGGCATCCCCATTTTCGGCCGCTTTCAACCAAAGTTTAAAAGCGTCTTCATATTGACCGTTCTTAAAAGCGGTGCGGGCTGCGGGAACATCAGCGTGGACAATTGGGGCGCCCATAACCACGACGAGGCAAACAGCTAAGACGTTAAACGAGATGCGCATTCTATCATCCATCTTTGCACTTAAAATCAATCTATGGCGATAATTTGATAAAGACCAGAAAATATGCCGGAAACAGAGTTTGATTCGGGTTATATTTTCCATAATTTGCCATACACTTGTATTATGACTTCATCCACACTCGTTATGAGGTGGAGGTGTTACGGATTTTATGAAAGTTTCGACTATCACGTGTCATAATGAATTAAAATTACGCAAATATCCTAAAATAATGCGGTAAATGTCAAAAATACGTGAAAATGTGACGAAATATCAAAAATGACAATTTGTCATTCACCGGTGAATGTGTTATAAAATAGGGGAGCTTGAAATTAGGCAAAAAGACCTAGGAAAGGCTCTTAACTGTTAGAACCGAGTCATATAATAAAAAGGGGGAAACGGTCAGTCAGTGTTGCTGAATGTCCTACGGAACCTCCGGGTCACATAACCGCCAACAAGAGCAGGGACGTGATCATTCCAACAGACAAGGTGGGCCATAAAAATAATAATAACAGGCCTTGGATTGATGAACCCTAGTCCCAACGGACGAGGGTTTTTTCTTTGCCTTTTTTAAGCGGTTTCCTGATTTAGATAAAAAAATGGGCCGCCATAAGGCGACCCCATTAAATTCCTCGACAGTTGTTATGGTTTTGCTTACCGCGCGTAACGCTGGATAATTTGCTTGCCGAGTGAATTCATATGCACCTGATCCGGGCCGTCTGCGAAACGAACCGTCCGGGCATAGGCGAAAGCTTCCGCCATAAATGTATCTTGGCTAAGACCCATGGCACCATGTGCCTGCATGGCACGATCAATAACCGTTTGCGCCATGTTAGGCGCCACGATTTTAATCATGGCAATCAGGTCTTTCGCATCTTTGTAAGTGCCTTCATCCATTTTCTCTGCTGCGCGCAGGGTGAGCAGGCGGGCCTGTTCGATTTCACAAATGGATTTGGCGATATCTTCGCGGATAGAGCCTTGCTCGCTGATTTTCTTGCCAAAGGCAACGCGGCTTTCAACGCGTTTACACATCAGTTCAAGTGAACGCTGTGCACAACCGATCAGGCGCATGCAATGGTGAATACGGCCAGGGCCGAGGCGACCTTGGGCGATTGCGAAACCATCACCTTCTTCACAAATCAAATTGGAAGCAGGGACGCGAACATTGTCAAATTCGATTTCCGCATGACCATGGGGGGCGTCGTCTGAGCCAAATACCTTCATTGGGCGCAGGATTTTCACACCTGGCGTATCCTTGGGCACCAGAATCTGTGACTGCTGGCGGTGACGATCTGCGGTTGGGTCGGTTTTACCCATAAGAATAAAGATTTTACAGCGCGGATCTGGGGCGCCGCTGATCCACCATTTACGACCATTAATGACATATTCGTCGCCATCACGAACGATAGAGCATTCAATATTCGTAGCATCGGAAGAGGCAACTTTCGGCTCAGTCATCGCAAAGGCAGAGCGGATTTCACCTTCTAGCAATGGGATCAGCCATTTCTTTTTATGTTCTTCTGTGCCGTAGCGGGCCAGAACTTCCATGTTGCCGGTATCCGGGGCGCTACAGTTGAACACCTCTGCACCGATCATGGAGCGACCCATCACCTCACAGATTGGGGCATATTCCAGATTGGTCAGGCCCGCACCGTAATCATTAAATTCCGCAAGGAACAGGTTCCAGAGGCCTTCTGCTTTTGCTTTTGCTTTCAGCTCTTCCATGATCGGAGGAATTGTCCAACGATCATCAGCGTTTTCGATATGGGCGATATAGGCTTCTTCCGCGTCATATACATGAGCCTCCATGAAGGCTTCGACACGTTCTTTCAGCTCTTGAGCGCGGGGTGAAATGTTAAATGCCATTTCCGTTCCTCAATTGAATTTGTTGAAAAGGATGATAGCGACATTAATTGCATACCGGAAATTTATAATTATAATATAGCGCTATAAATTTCATGAATGGGTTTACTTTCGATGGATCTCAATCTTTTTCGTGTCTTTGCTTCTATATATGAGACACGCAATCTGACCGAGTCGGCTAAGCGTCTTCATAAAACTCAGCCTGCTATCAGCAATGCCCTCTCGCGTCTTCGTGAGCAGTTGGGGGATCCTCTTTTCGTTCATGGCGGCAATCAGATGAATCCGACCCCTTATGCGGATGAGCTGATCAACTCGGTAGAGCAGGGGCTCAGTTTGCTTGATCGGAGCGTTGAGAGGGCCGAGGATTTTAATCCAGCACAAGCACGCAAGAATTTGAGGATCAGTATCGGAGATATTGGAGAGGCAATTTTGCTCCCCAGTTTCTTTCGGGTCTTGCACGAGGAGGCGCCTCACGTTACTCTGCAATCATATCAAGTAGAGCGGCGGCAGGTTTTTAATTTATTGGCCTCAAATGATATCGATTTTGCTGTGGATATTCCGCTTTCATATGATGACCATCATATAAGACAGTTTTCTCTCTATTCAGATCGTCAAGTGTGCGCTGTTTCCAAGAAGCATCCTTTTGCCAAGCAGCCGACACTGTCGTTGGAAGACTATCTGACGTCAGAACATATTCATGTGTCTCGTCGGCGGCGAGGCGGCGGTGTCGCTGATATAGGGCTTGGTAAAATCGGGGCTAAGCGCGAAAGCATCGTCCGGATGCAGCATTATCATGGGGCATTTGCGCTGCTTGATCACTCGAACCTGTTGCTAACCGTACCTTATTCATTGGCCCAAATGTATAATTGCCATTATTTCGAGTTGCCGTTCGATGCGCCAACGCTTGATCTCAACCTATACTGGCATAGTTCGTCTGAGCAATCCGCCCTTAGCCGATGGGCGAGGGGCAAACTGTTAGAGGTGGCCCCTATCGGATAGGGTTATCACTTGCCTTAACCTCTAGAATGTGGTTCTTCCCAGTTATGGAACAGGACGACGCAACAGAACCAACTTTATATCTCATTCCAACCCCCATCGGGAATTTGGAGGATATTTCCTATCGAACCGTTCGGATTTTGCAGGAAGTGGATGCCCTCGCTTGTGAGGATACGCGTCATACCCGCAAAATCTTTGAACGATACGAGTTGCAAAGCCCCTCTATTATTTTCCCCTGCCATGCTCATAATGAGGATCGTGCCGTTGGCCGCATTCTCTCCCTTCTTCGCGACGGGATGAGTGTTGGGCTAACTTCTGATGCAGGGGCACCGGGGATCAGTGATCCTGGGCAACGGGCTGCTGCGGCCGCCATTGAGGCCGGTTATCATGTGGAAGCGCTGCCGGGTCCAAGTGCTGTTATCACGGCGCTGATGGTTTCTGGTTTGCCAATTCCGGCTTTTACATTTCTTGGGTTCCTGCCGCGCCGCCCAGGGCGTCAGCGTAAAGCTTTTGAAGCTTTCGCCGAAGCGCCATCAGCCATCGTTTTCTTTGAGTCGCCTTTTCGGGTCGCAAAGATTCTAAAAGTTGCCGAAGAAGTGCTGGGTGATCGCGAGGTTGCAGTTTGCGTTGAGCTAACCAAGAAGTTCGAGAAAACCTTCCGCGGTAAGATCAGCGACATCGTTGCTGACCTTGATGGTAAGAAGCTGAAGGGAGAGGTGACAATCGTTATCTCCCCTCCGCCTCAGAAAGAAAAAAGTAAAGACGAAGTGAGGGATAAGTATTCATTAATATAATCAAATATTTGTGAATGCTTATAAAAAGTGTTAATCTGGTGCTTATCTCTAGTTTTTACCCGCCTGAAGGAGATCCAGATGACAGTGGCAACTATTCTCAAGACTAAAGGGAATAATATTGTAACCGCGAATGTGGGAGAAAGCGTCGCGGATACGGCCGTTCTACTTGCAAAATATAAAATTGGTGCCGTTCTTGTTCTCGATAAAACCGGAAAGGTGACCGGTGTCCTTTCTGAGCGGGATATCGTGCGCGCACTCGCCACAAGCGGTTCAGGTTGCCTTAATCAGAATGTTGAAGATCTTATGACAAAAGATGTCATCTGCTGTGCGCCCTCTGACACTATTGATGAAGTGATGGCTTTGATGACCGATCGGCGTATACGTCACCTGCCCGTGATGGACGGGAGTGAGCTTAAAGGGTTTATCTCAATTGGCGATGTGGTGAAGCGTCGTATCAGTGATGTAGAGCAAGAAGCCGCCGCTATGCGCGACTATATCGCAACCGGCTAAGCAGCGGCTTCCGTTCGGTCTTTACGAAAGAACTTTCAGGGCGTGATGCAGGAAAGGCATGGATCTTCCCACGGCATTGCGCCCTTCTTCTATCATGACCTCCGCTTTATCAAATTCCAGCAATCCATACTGAGCGAGGCGAGGGGCGATGGTCACATCCGGTGGGTCGCCCGCGAGGCGAGATCGGCTTAAGCGATCTTGGACAATATTCAAAGACGACATCATCACGCCAAAAATGCTGGGCTCATTCGCTGACTTATCGAAAAAACGATGCTTCACCATATTAACGGGGGAGGTGAATAACCCCATGGCGGAAATCTCTTCACTGAAGTCGGCTTCACTCTCTCCAACATGTGTCATGCCAAAGGTATCTGCGTTCAAATTCACTGCTATGACAAGGCGTGCGCCAAGGGCGCGGCAGACTGATACAGGAACGGGATTGGTCAAGGCGCCATCAATGAGCCAGCGATCGTTAATTTTCTGGGGAGAGAATAAACCGGGTAGGGCGTATGAAGCATTAATCGCTTTGGCAAGATGACCTTTACGCACCCATATCTCATGACCGGTCCCAAGCTCTGTTGTGATCGCTGCAAAAGGAATCTCCAGATCCTCAATCTGCATATCTCCTGTGGCTTCTTCTATGACCTTATATAACTTGCGCCCAGAGATCAGGCCGCCGCCCCTTAGACGTAAATCCAGAAAACGGAACATGCTGGCTTTACCAAGATCAAGGGCCCATTCTTCCAACTTATCCAGATTATTTGAAAGATACAGGCCGCCAACGAGCGCTCCTATAGAGGTGCCGCAGACAATATCTGGCTTTATTCCAGCTTCTTCTAACGCCCGTAACACACCTATATGTGCCCAACCGCGTGCCACACCACTTCCTAAAGCCAAACCGATTGTTGGTTTTGTCATTTAAAATCCCCCTTGGAATGTAGGTAAACTCTAGTCTTTTGGCGCTTTGAAAAAAAGTTGAATTTTACCTGTTGACATTGAGGGGGGATTTCGTCATTTTGCGCCTCCCGCTGACAAGGCACACTTCGAAAAAACAGTGCGGCAAGAACATTCGTTTTTTGTTGTATTGGGGCGGAAAAAACGGTATAAAGTTTTTTCGCTTTTTTGAAAATTTCCTGTTGACGGGGTTGGGTGACTGACTATATAAACTCACTCAACGACGCGGTCGAAGAGATCTGGTTCAATCAGAACGGTTCGGCAGCGTTTTTTTGTCGCCTTCAGCGACGGTTGATTATTTACATTGTTGATATGATAAGAAAGAGATGCGCGGGCGGCGATAGCTCAATTGATGAGTTGTTTGCTGAGCGTGCATCGGGCAGTAATTTATTACAAATTATGTCAGCGACATCATGAGAATGATGTTTA
>JAEPMY010000186.1 GCA_017643685.1 Sneathiella sp. | reverse complement strand
TTTTCTAAAATGCGCGACTGAATGTTCAACAGATCGCCGAAGCGTTCTTCGTGGAAATGCCATTTCTGGTCGGGTTGGCGCCGCCAAGTGCCGGACCCACTGCAAGGCGCATCGACGAATACGCGATCATACCCTTCCCGAAGCGCCCCAAGATCAATTTCGTTACTATTAAGGGCCATCGCTGAGACGATATCGAGCCCCGCCCGGATAGAGCGAGGCATCACATCCCCAAGGCGCCGACTATCCACATCAAATGCGAGGATCACACCGTCATTTTCCATCTCTGCGCCAAGGGCCAGAGTTTTACCCCCACCGCCAGCACAATAATCCATTACGGACATACCCGGACGCGCATCCGCAAGAAGCGCCGCGATTTGTGCGGCCTCATCCTGTAGCTCAACCCATCCGGATTTAAACAAAGATTGCTGCCCAAGATTAACACGACCACTTAAAAGAACAGCATTTGGAGAATGCGCGGACGGTCTTGCCTCGATCCCCTCCTCCGCCAATATCTCAAGGACTTCGTCGCGGTCAGCTTTAAGCCTGTTGACGCGAAGGGTGACAGGTGCGGTCTCCAGATAAGCGGCCTCAATATCCTGAATAGTATCGGGATATTGCGCATAGAGCTTTTCTGCAATCCACGTGGAAAAATTGGTAGCTGGAACTGCTGGCGCGCCGTAACCCGCCAGGTTCTGAAGCTGATCAAGCGCCAGCCCCTCTGGTAGCGGCACCGCATGGGGGCCGGATAGATAAACCGGCTCCAGATCTTCTGCAGGGACATCCCGTAAATGAAAGAGCGCCGTAACGCTGCGCGCAACCCAATCAGACTCAAGACCGTTTTGCCGGATCACATCGTCCAAAAAGCCGCGTTTGCGCTGAATTTCATAGAAAAGATCAGAAATCCAGCGCCGATCCTTGGACCCAGCATATCGCCGTGCCCGAAAATAGGCGGTGACAACCCGCTCTGCCGGCCCGCGTGTGGCATCACATTCGTTAAAAAGCTCAACCAGTGCGGCGAGCCGGGCAGATGGAGTCATATAAGCGCCTCTTATCCCTGACGGTAGTTTGGCGCTTCGCGCGTGATCGCCACGTCATGAACGTGACTTTCTTTCAGACCTGCATTTGTAATGCGAACGAAAGACGCATTTTTCTGCAGCTCTGGAATGGTTGGGCTACCGGTGTAGCCCATTGCCGCTTTCAAACCACCCACAAGCTGGTGAACAATCGCGTTTGCCGGACCACGATGCGGAACCCGGCCTTCAATTCCCTCTGGAACCAGTTTCAGATTGTCAGAAACCTCTTCCTGGAAATAACGGTCAGCTGATCCACGAGCCATTGCGCCCAAAGATCCCATACCGCGGTAGGATTTAAAGGAACGTCCCTGATAAAGGAAGACCTCGCCCGGGCTTTCATCCGTACCGGCGAGAAGCGATCCAACCATGGCGCAGCTTGCACCGCCTGCCAAGGCTTTTGCAAGATCACCAGATGTTTTGATACCACCATCAGCGATCACGGGGATATTGGCATTCTGCGCGGCCTCTGCAGCATCCATAATGG
>JAEPMY010000069.1 GCA_017643685.1 Sneathiella sp. | reverse complement strand
AGTGCCTGCAATCCATCTTCCGCAACCACTGAGCTACAGTTCATTTTCTTCAGGAAAGCCGTTGTCACCATTGCATTAACGTCATTATCTTCCGCAACGAGAACTTTCAATCCGGCTTTGACTTCCCCAACTGAATTTTCTTTCTCACTCAGGAATTCAGCTAATTCTTCTTCATTTGGTAAATGGAACGGCATACTGACTTCAAAACAGGATCCATGCCCAACCTCGCTAACAAGATTGATAGATCCGCCCAACATCTCTACTAACTTCTTTACAATGGACAGACCTAGACCTGTCCCCCCAAATTGCCGACCAATAGAGGTATCCGCTTGGGAGAAAGATTCAAACACCTGCTCCTGTCGGTCCTTCGGTATACCGACACCTGTATCAATGATTTTGAAAGTAACTGACTGCGCCCCGTCCGCTTGAATGCTGCCGGTGGAAATCAACAGATCAACACTGCCTCTTTCTGTAAATTTCAGCGCATTCCCAAGAAGATTCATCAAAATTTGGCGGAAGCGAACTGGATCAGACTTAACAGTTTCCGGAACATCTTCGTCCATCAAGACATTGAAAGAAATACCCTTTTCCCGCGATTGAAGCATAAAGGGCTGTTTGATCGATTGCACCGTGTCATGCAGACTGAACAGGATATTTTCCAGTTCAATATTACCTGACTCGATCTTATTCATATCCAGAACGTCGTTGATTAGCTCCAACAACGTTTTACCGGATCGCAAAATGGCGTCAACTTTCTCCCTTTGATCCTGATCCAGATGACTATCCGCAAGCATTTGCGAAACACCAATCACGCCATTTAGCGGTGTTCGAATTTCGTGGCTAATCGTGGAGAGGAAATTTGTTTTCGCTTCATTGGCCCGATTGGCTTCCTGCAGCGCTTTTTCAAGCCGCTCCTCATACCGAAGACGCATCGTCAAATCAGAATAAATTGAAACCAATCCACCTCCTGGCATCGGACGGCTCGAAATTTCAATGTATCTGCCGTTCGGCTTTGTACTTAAATACTGTGGTTTTAGCGGTTGATTAGAAATTTTATCGACAGCCTTGCGACGCTCGTCTTCATCGAGATCACCGAAATCGCCGCGATCCACCAAATGCTCGACAATATCTGTTGCCGATATGCCAATTTTTGTCAGCCGTTCAGGAAGGTCCAGAAGGTTCGTAAATCGGCTATTTTTAATGACAAGACGCCCCTCATCGTCAAAGACAGTTATCCCAACAGGCACATTTTCCTTCGTCGTTTCAAGAATTTGCCGGCCACGTTCCACCTCATCACGATTGGCTTTTTCCTGGGTGATATCCCGTATAATGCCCGTATAAAGCCGATGCCCATCGACAAACATCTCGCGCACCCGTAAATCCATTGGGAAAAGCTCACCTGTTTTGCGGCGCCCCTTAATCTCCACCGACGTGCCATCTTTATCCCGATGTTTATTCTCAGCGCGGATTTTTAAGTATCCACTCCAGCCACCACGTCCTAAATCAGGCATCAAATCATGAAAAGAAGCTCCCTCAAGCTCAAACCGGTCATATCCAAAGATAGCAGCGGCAGAGGTATTAAGGCTTTCAATACGCCCCTCGTCATCAATGGTCAAAATACCGTCAGCAACTGTTTCCAGCACTGTATTCAGGCGCATAGTCTGGGAGACCAGAAAACGACTATCCTGCTCAAATCTACGTTGTACAAATTGCTGAGCCACCAGCATGCCGAAGTCTTTTAAAACCTCATAATCATCGTAGGTAAATTCACGTGGCTCCCAATCCATAATGTTCAGGCATCCAACGTTAAACCCACCGTCAACTGTGATCGGTACACCGGCATAAAATCGGACAGCTTTTCCATCAAATGTGGGCGGGGAATCCTGATATTGTGGGTCTTTCAGTAAATCTGGAACAAGAAGAATGTCATCGCTCAGGATAGCCCGTGCGCAGATTGTTCCCTCTCGCGGCAGTTCCGTCAGGTCCAGCCCCTCCACCGCCTTGAACCATATCCGGTCCAGATCCACCAATGCGATACTGCAAATTGAAACACCGAAATGGGCCTTCGCCATTCTGGCCAGACGGTCAAACCCCTCTTCCGGAGGTGTATCTAACACTTCCAGTTTATAAAGGGCGTCCAGTCGCGGCTCTTCAAAATCCGGAATATCTGGTGCTTCCAAAGCCTCCTCCGGGAATACGGCACGTCAGGGTCATGACTTAAGTCTTAGAGGGAAAACATTACCAAGGAATTAATACCAACTTCAAGAAGAGGTATACCTTTGCAGCTATTCTGATCGACGCAAAAAACCTGGAAAACGAGAACTCCGCGATTATGCGTAAACTTCCTGATGCCAGGCGAGAACATCTTTTCGCATGTCCTCAAGGTCATTCTCGTCAATATCCGTATCCTGAGAGCGAGAGATCATAAATTTCTCAATTTCTTCCCAGTCAGCATTCAACAACCCGCGCTTGGCGGCCGGGAACAACATGATCTCTTCTTCGCGCATGTGGCGGCGCTGCGCTTGAAGATATTCCTGCGCGACTGACATCAACCAGATGCGCGGTAACTCGTTATCTGCTTCAACCTTATCCAAGGCTTCTTTCAAAGCAGTTGAGAGAAAAGCTATCTTTTCATGTTCAAGGGGGATGTTATGGCGCCCGTCCGCTGCAATCGCCCCTCGCTTTTGGGCCAATTCAAAAATCTTGTCTTCAACGAAATGATGATTGATAAGGACGCGCCTGTTTAGGTATTCCAGCGCCGAACAGAAAAGATCATAATCAAGGCGCTCACCACTAATGAAGTGCTGTATTTCCACTTCCATGATCATCAACAGCTGTTTCATTTGTTGGTGATCTTTTTTCAATTTATCCAGAATATGCATGATATCCTCCGGCTGTCCCCCATAGCCGAAAAAGATACCGATGCACATTCTGCAAACATTGATCTAAATCAGAAAATTTCCATTTTCCGGGCCAAATCAACGTGTTTTAGGACTGTTTTTGGGTCATTGGTTTAAAACGTCTTTCAGTAATTCAGCTTGTGAGCGCAACTCCTGCGCCACTGACATCACCTCTTTTGAGCTTTCGCGGACCTGATTAACTGCAGTGCTGACCACACCAACATTTTCAGTGACCCCCTGCACCCCAAGCGCGGCCTCTTTAACATTGCGCGAGATTTCCCGCGTTGCAGCGCCCTGCTCTTCTACGGCTGAGGCAATCGCGGAGGCGACCTCATTAATCTGATCAATTGATCCCCCAATCCCCTTAATTGAGCCAACGGCCTCCGATGCGGCTTTTTGAATTTCTGTAACCTGCGACTTGATGTCATCCGTTGCCTTCTCTGTTTGCCCTGACAGATTTTTCACCTCACTCGCGACCACGGCAAAACCTTTGCCGGCATCCCCTGCCCGTGCCGCCTCGATGGTGGCATTGAGGGCCAACAACTTCGTTTGTCCGGCAATATCATTAATCAGATTTACAACCTGCCCAATTTTGTCAGACGCGATGGATAACCCCTCCACCATGTCATTCACTTCACGGGATTGGACAACCGCATCTCCGGACATCCCGGCAGATGTCGACACCTGCATGTTGATTTCCTGAATGGAAGCGTCTAGCTGTTCTGCCGCAGAGGCAACAGTGTTCGTATTCACGCCCGCTTCTTCCGCTGCAGAAGCAACCGCCGTCGTCCGCTCATTAGCTTGATCAACCACACTTCCCATACTTTGCGCATTTGAGTTCAGCTGCTCCGATGCTGCGGAAATAGACTCAACCACCTCGGAAAATCGGTTGATCTTCTGTTCAACATTATCCGCGGCCTGATTAATTTTATAAGTCGCGTACCCATATGCCCCCTGAAGTCCTTCAGGCGAGATCCGCCGAAAATACTTATTCTCCGCAATAAACCGAAGACACGCCGTCGACTCCCGGACATAAGCATCCGCTCGGTCAATCATCTCGTTGATTTTCAGACAAAGTTGCCGCTCAAGACCATCTTCCTTGGAGATATCTTTGATCCGGTTTTCAAACTCCCCCCGAGCCACCGCATCAACCACATCTAAAATTTCCAGAAGCTTTTCCGTTCGCACTTCGTTGTGCAGGCTTTCTTTTAAAGACGCATTCATATTCATTTTAGCATTCCCACATCAACGAAGAGACAAACTGGTCATAGCCATGAGCTTTTTGACCTGTGACTTCCAAAAGACGCGCGTAAGAGGCTGAAACACCGTCTTTTCGGTTGCTACTTTGCGCCTCAATCTGATTAAGCTCTTCGTAAAGGGGCTCAATTACCGTCTCGATTGTTTGCCTGTTCGGAACACGGCGGGTTGAATGGAAACCAACCACTTCCCCATTTTCGTAGCTGGGGGTTACATGGGCGATCACCCAGTAATGATCCCCGGACTTTGTGGCATTAACCACATAGGCGAAAACTTCCTGTTCTTTCGAAATCTTCTCCCAGAAAAGTTCGAAAACCCCTCGTGGCATATTTTTATGCCGGATCAGGTTATGCGGCTGTCCAAGAACCTCTTCTTCTTCATATCCCGCAATATCTAAAAAGGTATGATTGGCATATGTGATACGCCCCTTCATATCCGTTTTAGAGACGATCAGGTCATCACGACCAAAGAACACCTCTGTTCCTTCATATCTCATGGCAATCTCCCACTCTGCCCCCTCCGGCAGTCCCATGATTAAATTAAAGCTCAGACACTCTCCTAATACACATTACTCTTATTCATTGGCCGCAGACCTTAAACAAGGAAAGTTAAATATAAATTAATTTGTTTCTTTTTATTGATTATTACTTTAACAGTAATATTTATATTTTAATTAAGATAAATAATAAGACTAATATTACTTACATCATACATATTTATTAATAAGTATTATTACATATGGGCGTGTTTTTTGTTTATATAATACCTAAGTTATAGAAACCCCTCTCACTCATCGCAGATCAACGGGTTACAGAAGATAACAATTCGTATATCCTGAAAAATGTAGCTGTAACTAACGAAGAACGAGAAACATGACAGGCTTCACTTTTTCAACCACACCAAAACTCATTTACGCCGCCGGTGCCGCGGCCGAATTTGCGTCTCACACTGATTTGCTAGGTGATCGCATACTGATCGTTACGGATCCGGGTATTGTGAAACTGGGCTTGCATGAAGCAGCCTTGAATAGCCTAAAAAAAGCGGGCAAAGACATTTCTGTTTTTGATGCGGTAGAAGCAGATCCAAGCGAAGCAATTGTGGAACGGGCGACAAGTCAGGCGATCGCACACAAGGCGACAGGCGTCGTTGGATTTGGCGGCGGCTCCTCCATGGATGTGGCTAAGCTGGTTGCTCTTCTCGCTCTTGGGGAGGAAAAACTCTCTGATATCTACGGCATAGAAATGATCAAAGGCAAACGCCTGCCACTCGTTCAGGTGCCAACCACCGCTGGTACCGGGTCAGAAGTTACCCCAATTTCCATTATCACAGTGGGGGCAGAGACCAAAAAAGGGGTTGTCTCTTCCAAATTGCTGCCTGACCTCACCATTCTCGATGCAGATTTGACGCTCGGCCTACCGCCAGCGGTTACCGCCGCAACAGGCGTCGATGCCATGGTTCACGCGATTGAGGCGTACACCTCGCGCGGGGCAAACAACAACCCGATGTCAGCCACTTTGGCGAAAGAAGCTCTCCGCCTTTTGGGAAGCAATATCCGCACTGCCGTTAGTGATGGCAGTAATAGGGAAGCGCGTGCTGAAATGCTACTGGGGGCTTGTCTGGCGGGACAGGCCTTTGCCAACTCCCCCGTTGCGGCTGTTCATGCACTTGCCTATCCAATTGGGGGCATTTTCCATGTGCCGCACGGCC
This sequence comes from Sneathiella sp., assembly GCA_017643685.1. Lineage (GTDB taxonomy): Bacteria > Pseudomonadota > Alphaproteobacteria > Sneathiellales > Sneathiellaceae > Sneathiella. The sequence goes on along the minus strand of JAEPMY010000069.1, from coordinate 11,214 downwards.
TTTCAAACGCGCTTGTATTACCGGAAGTGATGAAGTTCAACTCTGTTGCTTGTGCTAAGGAATATGCGGAACTGGCCCCGATTGTCTTTCCTGAAATGGATTGCAGCGGCGGGGCTCAGGAAATTGCCGCGCTGTTTACGGAAAATCTGGCACAGCTTAATAAAGACCTGGGGCTGGAAACCACACTTCGGGAAGTGGGTGTCACAGCCGATGATCTGGACCGCTTGGCCGACGCCGCGATGGAGCAGACCCGCCTTCTGGTCAACAACCCGCGTGAAGTGACCCGCGAAGACGCCTACAACATTTATAAAGCAACATTGTAAGGATCATTATGTCCGCGAAAAAAGCACTTTCCACTCGGGATGACTATAAACATTTTCTGACAATCCCGACCCGCTGGATGGACAATGATGCCTATGGTCACGTCAATAATGTTCAGTATTACAGCTACTTTGACACCACAGTGAACCAGTATCTGGTTTCAGAAGGCCTCCTGGATATTCGCAACAGTCCGGTTATCGGACTGGTTGTCGAAACCCAGTGCCGCTATGCCCGAAGCATTGTGTTTCCGGATGTTGTGACCGCAGGCCTTAAAGTTGCTCACCTTGGCAACAGCTCTGTTCGCTACGAACTTGGCCTGTTTAAAGAAAATGAACAGGAAGCCTGCGCCGAGGGGCACTTCATCCATGTTTATGTGGAACGGGCCACCAACAAACCAGTTCCCGTCCCGGACCATATGCGCAGTGTGCTTGAAACGATCAAAGGTTAAGAAAAGGCGGCATATGCCGCCTTACTTTTTAGATTTTAGAGAAATCACCACCGCGGCCCAGACCGCCAGCAAACCGGCTCGCCCCATTTTGCGCCTCCGCCATTAAAGGTTTTGCCCCTTCAACAGCTTCCAAACGCAAGGCATCATCGATATCCATGCCCCATTGCTGATAACTGGTCATTCGGTCGGTTCTCATGCAAACTTGCGGAAACTCGGCTAGATTTTCGGCGAGCTTAAACGCCTCCGCGTAAGCTTCACCCTCGTCCACCAAACGATTGGCGAGACCAAATGAATACGCTTCTTCCGCTTTCACTTCTCGTCCTGTCAAGATCATATCCAGCGCCCGGCTATGACCGATTAACCTTGGCAGACGCACGCATCCGCCGTCAATCAACGGCACTCCCCACCGGCGACAGAAAACGCCAAAGCTCGCAGATCTTGAGGCGACACGCAGATCACACCAAAGCGCCAATTCGAGGCCACCAGCAACGGCAAAACCCTCCACGGCCGCAATAACGGGCTTATTCAACAAACGGCGCGACGGCCCCATAATACCCTCTGCCATCGGATCATAAGTTAAATCTTCGACGCCCGAGAGAGACTTCAAATCAAAGCCTGCACAGAATGACGGGCCCGCAGACCGCAAAATTGCGACAGACTGACTATCATCTGCGTCAAACGCATCAAACGCCGCCAACAGCATTTCACCTGTTTCGTAATCAACAGCGTTCCGGCGCTCAGGCCTGTTAATTGTAACGGTGGTGATCGCCCCCTGTTTTTCAACAAGCACTTTATCTTGAGATGTATCGGTCATTTTCGTCCCCTTTTTCTTCTTATTTGAAAACAACTTACCTAATTTTTGATCAGGCCTACAGCAGTTCCTGAATTTTTTGTCGAAGCGGCGGCAGAACTTCGTCTTCGAACCACGGATTTCGTTTCAACCAAATATTATTCCGCGGACTTGGATGCGGCAGTACTACCGCTGCGGGCCAGTACTCTTTCCATGCCTTTACCGTCTCGGTCAGGGTTTTCTTGGATTGCCCCTTCAAATGCCAACCAATTGCGTATTGTCCAATCACTAGGGTCAGTGCAATTTGCCCCATCTCGGTCATCAACCGATCCCGCCAAGCCTCCGCACATTCCGATCGGGGCGGAAGGTCACCAGACTTACCCGTTCCCGGATAACAAAATCCCATTGGAATGATATTGATTTTCTGCTCGTTATAAAAAGTTGGCTTATCAATACCCATCCACTGCCGAAGCCGATCCCCACTTGGATCATCAAACGGAACCCCACTTTCGTGAACACGGCGGCCCGGGGCTTGCCCTACCACAAGAATACGCGCAGACTTGGACGCTCTGATAACCGGACGACATCCATGCGGTAATGATGCCTCGCAAATTCGGCAGCTTCGCACGTCTTCCAACAATTGATCCAAGTCTGTCGCCATGTCTTAAAACCCGGTTGCAGGATAATGGATCAAACAATGCACAACAGCATCCCTCGCCTCTTGATTACGATAAGAATGGGGGCGATCTGCCAGAAATTTAAGGGATTGCCCTTCACCCAACTCCTGCCATTCTCCGTCGACCTGAATACCAAGTCGCCCCTTCAGAACAGAAATATACTCTGTTACCCCTGGCTTATGCGAGACCGATACCCGTTCATACTCTGGCGGGAACGTCAGTTCAAAAAATTCGAACCCAGATTTTGGATCGAAGGGAAACAAGGTTGCCGTTAACATCCCGTCAGCACCAATCGGCTTTCTGAGGCTTGCCGCATCCCGAAAGGTTAATACCTCTTCCGGTTTTGGCGCATTATTTTCACTGAGCAGAGACGACAGTGAGATATTAAACCCACCGGCAATCTTCCATAATGTGGCGATGGTCGGGGAACTCTCCCCTCTCTCAATTTGCCCAAGCATAGCCTTACTCACCCCGGTTTCAGACGCACACTGGGTCAGGCTCCATCCATGTTTTGCCCGCAAGGTTTTTAGATTTTCCGGTAAGTGATTTGATGGATCCGTCATAAAGCCTCAAAAAATATCGTGCGCTATAACGCACAAACTGCTACTGTCCAATTGTACGCTATAACGCACAACAACAAAATACACATCTTCGCGAAGGATTTTCCATGCGCCGATTTTTTGCACTCCCTCATATGGCATCAGGCTTCGTGGCCGTTCTGGTTGGATATACCAGCGCCGCAGCCATTGTCTTTCAGGCTGCAGAAGCAAGCGGCGCAAGCCCCGAACAGATTGCCAGCTGGATGTGGTCCGTTGGCATCGGCATGGGGCTATGTGGTATCGGCTTATCTCTTCGCTTCAAGGCCCCTATTCTCATTGCATGGTCCACACCCGGCGCGGCTTTGCTCGCAACCAGCCTTCCCGGCATCCCGATGGGAGAGGCAATTGGCGCCTTCATATTCTCATCTGTTTTGCTGACCATCTGTGGCCTTGCCGGGTGGTTTGACAGAATTTTGCAATTCATCCCTCAATCTCTTGCTGCCGCTATGTTAGCCGGGGTGTTGCTTCGCTTCGGAATTAATGCCTTTGGCGCCATGCAGGATGCCTTTGCTCTGGTTGCGATCATGATTGCGACCTATCTGGCGGGTAAGATTTTTCTGCCCCGTTACGTTATCCCCCTCACCTTTCTGTCGGGGGTACTGGTGGCGATGCTCACCGGTTCCATGGGAGATGCCGACGTCAATCTCTCTGTAACCGTCCCTGTCTTGATGATGCCTGAATTTTCCCTGTCTGCCCTGATTGGGGTTGGCATACCCCTCTTTGTGGTGACCATGGCATCTCAGAATCTCCCTGGCATCGCCACCCTTCGCGCTCACGGATATCAAACCCCGGCCTCTCCTCTTGTGGGATGGAGCGGTTTTACCGGTATCCTCCTCGCCCCTTTTGGCGGGTATGCCTTTAACCTTGGGGCAATCACCGCCGCGATTTGCATGACGGAGACAACTGATCCCGACCCAAAGGAAAGATACCGTGCTACCGTATGGGCCGGGATTTTTTATGTCATTATGGGGGTTTTTGGCGGCGCGGTTAGCGAGCTTTTCATTCTGTTTCCAGATGCTCTAATTATGGCGATCGCCGGGCTGGCGCTGCTGGGAACTATCGGCAACAGCCTGAACACCGCCCTTGAAAACCCGGCCGCGCGGGAAGCCGCCCTGATCACCTTTTTGATGACCGCATCCGGTTTTTCGTTATTCACCATAGGGGCGCCTTTTTGGGGAATAGTGCTTGGCACCGCAGTCTATTACCTGCAGCGCCATGCCCTAAAACCTTAAGCCGCGAAATCTGAATCCGCTTTTTCTGCGTCAGCCATCACCGCATCTTTTAGCTTGGGGTATAGCTCCCCAAGGTCAGAAATAAGATCAGGGATAGGCGGATTCTCGAAAATCCCCCTATCTTTCACATATTCCATATGCTTGCGATCTGCCGCATCATATTCATGGAACAAGGCGTCGCCCGTTCCATCAAATTCAATAGCTTTCACACCGAACTTCTCACAAAGTTGCTTATTAAAAGTCGGCGTCACCTTAAACAGCTTTCCGTTTAGAAGAAGTGCCACATATCCGTGATAAGAGAACAGGTCCGTCTCCATCATTTCAGCAAGTTTTGGTGAATTCAGATGGTTCTGCACATCCGCAAAACCAACAGCTGCCGGAATGCCCAAATGACGAAGGCAAGCCGTTAGCAGAATGGCTTTGGGCACACAGAACGCACTTTCCATGCCCGCCACATTGCTCGCCTTAAAACTCTCCGTATCAAAACTCACCTGATACGGATTGTAGCGAATATCATCCCGAACGGCGTTGAACAGCAGGATCGTTTTATCCAGATCTGATGCAGGGGATTGTCCGTCAAAGGCCTTTTCAATAAAGGCCGCAACAGCCGGATGATCACTATCCACATATTCAGTTGCGCGCATCATCTCATTTGTGAGCGCTTCGGCAGGTAATCCAGTAAAATCAATCATTTATTCATTCTTCTTCTTATTATATCAGCCCGGACCATAGGCGTATTCACCGCCCCGCTCCAACGCTGTCAGATAGGGAAGGCGCGTTTGGAAACGCCCCACAAAAGCATCCAGATTTGGAAATGCCTTCAGAACTCCGCGTGCCCGTGCCGCCTCTAGCGGGAAGGATAACATGATATCAGCCGCACTGAATTTATTGCCAACAAAAAAGTCATTCTCACCAAGACGCTGGCTCATGAAAGAGAAATGGTTTTTTGTCTCGCTGGCGATACGCGGCAGTAACGGCTTTGCCCCATCTCCAAGGCGCGAGGTATATAACCCTAAAAGCAACGGCAACATGGCGGAGCCTTCCGCATAATGCATCCATTCCAGATACTGGAGATACTCTTTGCTGCCGCGCTCAAAACTGAACTCGCCCTTGCCATAAGTATCAGCAAGATACTCAACAATAGCGCCGGTTTCATGCAGTTTAAAATCCCCATCTTCAATGACGGGTGACTTTCCCAGAGGATGAATTTCCATCAGCTCCGGCGGAGCAAGATTGGTTTCTTTGTCCCGCTGATAATGCTTGATCTCATACTCGAGGCCCAACTCCTCTAGAAACCAGAGAACCCGTTGCGAGCGCGAATTATTCAGGTGGTGAACGGTAATCAAGTGTCTCTCCTTAAATCAGCTTGGTGGATTTACCACTTATTCTTACGAAGCGCCGACGATGAGGATTTCAAATAGGGGAAACTCTGTCAAACTTTTTGAAAGGTTAGAGTTCCAACGTCACTTTATCACAGCCCTTCGCAGGATGAGCGGAGCAAAGAAGAACTTCCCCATCACCAATAGGGGTGGAGATACTATTGGAATAAACAACGCGCCCCTCCTTCAGCCGAACTGCGCAAGAGCCACAATTGCCAGATCGGCAACTAAACTCAGGCTCAATCCCATGTTTTTCGGCAAACTCAAGGAGTGTCCCCTCTTGCCTTGTCCATAAAAGCTCTACTCCTTGCCGGGCAAAAGATACGGTCGCCTGTTCGGCCATCTGGGGCGCACTCGCCACATAGTTATCCTGATCCCGTTTCAACGACGACGGCCCAAAACTTTCTGCAAAAATTCGATCGTCCGGCACACCTTTCTGACGCAAAAGGTTATACGTCTGCTGCATAAATCCGGCAGGACCACAAATATAATAGTCAACCTCACCTGCCGGGCTATGCTCACAAATCAGATCGGTGGTGATGTAGCCTGCATAGTCATAATCCTCCCCCAGCTTGGCCTCCGCCTCTGGTTGGGATAGCAGCGAGATATACTTCAACGCGCCGCCTGAAAGTTTTTCAAGTTCATTTAACTCAGAATGAAAGGCTCGACTTTTCATATGATGAGTAACATATGAAAACACTAATGGTGCCATTTGACGGTATTTTACACCTGTTTGCAACGCATCCCGGATCATAGACATCATTGGCGTCACACCAATTCCCGCTGCTAACAAAAACGCTGGTCGCATCTCCCGCGCATTTCGATAAAACGCCCCCATTGGTGCTTTGATATCTAAAGTCGCCCTTTCGCTAATCTGGTCATGAAGATAGGACGAGGCGATCCCATCCCGCTTCACTGAAATGCGATAGGATTTATCAAGCGGTGAAGAGGAAACCGTATAGGTCCGAATAATCGGCTTATTCGATGACGTCGGGATCGAAAGTGTTAAAAACTGCCCCGCCTGAAAAGGTGCCAGACCGCCATCATCTGCGGGCAGCAGATAAAAAGATTTGATGTTGGCGGCTTCTTCAACAATTTTTGAAACAGTAAAGGGACGCCATTTCCGCTTATCATCTTCAGCTTTTTTACGATCTTCCGCTTCCTGCCATGTGCCGGTCAAAACGGAATTAACGGACGCCTCGCCTGCACTCCACCGATGAGGGAGGGCGCCGCGAAGCCACCGCCCCTTCTTGAACGTTACGCGCCAAAATCGCTCAGCGCCTTCGAAGTACTTAAAGTCCGGAGCATCTTCGAGAAAATCAACGACCCCGGAAAATTGCAGTAAATCACCCGTTTCATAATCGATAAACAGCAGCCCAGCCCTTGGATTAATCCAAAAATTTCCAAGCGTGTTAAAATGAAAATTGCCGGTAAAATCCGGAATAATAAGGCTGTTACCCTCTACTTTCACAAAACCGGGACGACCGCCCCGGTGAGACATATCAACCCCATCCGTACCCAACGCTTGCGCCCCATCCGACAAAGAGGCCACGAAAAACGTCTCAGACGCTCGGATCAAAGCTGCAGCTTCATCATCTAATCCGCACAGCTCTTCAATTTCTAAATCACGGGTTTCAACCCCAGGCGCCTCAGAAATCTCGCGTGATTGGATATATTGGGGACAATTGCCAAAGGATTGCTCGACTTTCAAAGACAGAACGCCACCTGTACAACCCATTATATTTACATTTAACCGGTTACGACGCCTTGTATGCATCTCAAGCCCCAACAGCCCTGCGGAACTGCCGGGCTTCAATACGGCCATTAGCTCCTCCTCCATCGGAGAAGATAACTTTATATTGAGATGCTCAGGATCTGGACTTTGAATAAATCCAGGCTCCCCATAAATCAAAGAAGCGATCGGCCAACCATTCTGATCCGCGTAGCCCAGATAAATCATTGGAAGGTTTTCAAAGAACTCCCGATGCTGCTCTGGCATGTAAGGCCGGATAACCCGACGCGCGAACTGATCCATCTTGTCAGCAACACCCACTTTTCGCTGAAAAGCTAACTCCCCTTTATGGAAAGGAGATGTTGTATGTGGCCAACCACCGGAAAATTCACGCATCGGACTACCTTTTATGTTTAAGCTGCCAATCCAACCTTGGAGGCTGGCATCGGCACAAACCCGTCAAGAGCTTCAACGCGCTTCAACCAACTTTGGATATTTGGATAGGGCTCCAAACTCACATTTCCTTCCGGGGCATGCGCGATATAGCTATAAAGCGCAACATCAGCGATTGTTGCGGTGCTACCAACGGTCCAAGTGCGACCTTCAAGATGCGCCTCCAATCGACCAAGAGCAACTTCCGCCACCGTCTTCACCCGCTCAACGTCAAGCGGCGCCCCGAACAGCGTAATCAAACGTGCCGCAGCCGGACCGTTTGCGACCTCACCAGCGGCGAGAGAGAGCATCCGCTGAACTTCTGCATCCCCTTCCGGGGTATTAGGCAGCCAGTTAGTGGCATATTTACGGGCGAGATAAAGCAAAATGGCATTTGAATCTGACAACAGGAAATCACCATCTTCCACGACCGGAACCTGACCAAACGGGTTCTTTTTCAAAAACGCATCGCCTTTATGCTCCCCTTTTGCGAGGTCGACAAAGACCATCACATGTGGAATGCCTGCAAGATTGGCGAATAGTTCAACCCGATGGGAATGCCCTGATAAAGGGAAGCCGTGAATTTTAATTTTCTCAACCATTAATTCTCTCCGCTAAATATTGGAAACCGGTCAACGGCAAGCCTTGTGCCCTTGAAACCTTGGCGAGGGGTAAGGCGTTCGGTGAACCACATGACTTGCGCGTTGAAGCAGCACGAAGAGAGAGAAAAGGGACAATCTGCTCATTCGGGCCTTTACAAGACCCTGGGTTTTGGGCGCAGTTAAGTGCAGAATATCCATTTCTCTCTCCCGTTCCTTTAGAGCATCAGACGGCGATACGCCGCTCCGATGCGTCAATTTCGTAGTCGTTTAGGCTGGCATCCCGGCGACGCATCAGCCCATCATCATCAAATTCCCATTGCTCGTTACCATGGGTGCGGTACCACTGACCGTCGGCATCACGCCACTCATACTCAAAACGAACAGAAATCCGGTTGTCCGTGTAGGCCCACAGTTCTTTTTTCAGATGGTAGTCAAGCTCCCGCTCCCATTTCTTGGAGAGGAATTCACGAATGGCTTCCCGACCTGAAAAAAACTGATCCCGGTTACGCCATTCCGAATTTTCAGAATAAGCGAGGGAGACTCGCTCTGGGTCGCAGCTATTCCAGTTATCCTCTGCCACCTGAACTTTCTTTCGCGCTGTTTCTGCATTGAACGGCGGAACCAATTTCTCTGTCATCTTGTACTCCTGAACTGGTGGGGTATCGCCCCGTTTGATGACTATAGATTTAATAACATGTACCGATTAGTCAATGTATATTTTTGTTTTTCCTGTTATTTTCTCATCACCCCTTGAAAAAACATTTATTTTCAATATTTTAATGGGAGTATTTTCGAAACCGCTTAGTAAAGGAATATGCAATGAGCGCGTCAAAGAGGGACGAACTTGTTCAAAAAGCCTTGAGAATCTTCTATCGCGATGGCTTCCACGCAACGGGAATGGACAAGCTGGTAAAGGAGACAGGTATCTCCAAAACCTCCATGTACAATCACTTCCGCACCAAAGAAGATTTGATCCTTGCCGCCCTTCGCCTGCGGGATGAGCTATTCAGAAACCGCATGTATCGGCGAGTGGAAGAGTTAGCGGATGATCCGAAAGGACAACTGGAGGCGCTATTTACCAGTCTCGATGAATGGTTTCACAGCGAGGAATTCAAAGGCTGCATGTTCATCAAGGCATCAGGGGAATATCCGGTGCATGGCACACCGATCCACAATATTTCCGCAGAACATAAAAAGCTGATTTTGTCTTATGTAGAAGAAATCGCTACAAAAGCCGGTGCGAAAGAGCCAAACCTACTCGCAAGACAACTGATGCTGCTGAAAGAGGGGGCGATCGTAACAGCTCATATACAGGGCCCTGATGGGATTGCAGATGATGCCTTGTCCGCCGCAAAAGTACTAATTAAAGAACAGTTAGACTGAACCGATCAGTAAAGGCGGCAAAACACCGCCTTTATCGATTAACTTCAGGACCTGATTATCGGGCAGTCCACCCACCGTCGAGCGTTAAATTCACTCCCGTCATATTAGATGCGGCATCGCTGCAAAGGAACGCAGCGGTTTCTGCAAGTTGCTCAGGCGTTGCAAAACGAAGGGAAGGCTCTTTCTCCGCAAGCAGCATTTTAGCCGCCTGCTCAACATCGACACCCTCCTTCGCTGCCAACGCCTCGATCTGCGCCTCAACCAATGGCGTGCGCACCCAACCAGGGCAAATCGTATTACAGGTAATTTGCTGCTCCGCATTCTCCAGCGCAACAACCTTGGTCAGCCCAATGATCCCGTGCTTGGACGCCACATACGCAGATTTTTCGACAGATCCGACCTGGCCATGCACCGACGCAACATTGATGATACGGCCAAAATTTCGCTTCTGCATTCCCGGCAGCGCCGCCTTGATCGCATGAAACGCACTGGAGAGATTAATGGCAATCACGTCATTCCACTTCTCTGCCGGGAAGTCTTCAACGCGGGAGACATGCTGAATGCCTGCGTTATTGACCAAAATATCAACCGCCCCAAATTTCTCTTCCGCTTCCGCGATCATAGCGGCAATGGCGTCGGCATCTCGCATATCGGCGCCATTATAATGCGCCTCTTTTGCCCCAGAGGCCGATTTGATTGCAGAGGCAATCATTTCATCACTTCCCAGGCCATTGATCACAACCTGCGCCCCCAGCTTAGCAAAATGGCTTGCCATGCCCAGGCCGATACCACTGGTTGATCCGGTGACAACCGCAACTTTTCCTTCCAAGTTCATAAGACTTCCCCTACTGATGGACGGGTGAAAAACTCCGAATTAGACAATAGAAGCTGCCAAAGCCCGGTCAAGAATTTTCCCTACTCCACAAGCAACTGAACCCGGTCACTGGAAAAACTTGTATAGCCATATTCAATCGGAACCTCTGCCGCATCCACATCAAGGCTTTCTGTCATTAAGATGGGCCTGCTTTTTTGCTGCTTTAACAGGCCTGCAACTTTCCCCGTCGGCAATTGCGCACTGATCTTGGTGAATTTGCGGGAATAGTCGTAAATTCCAAATTCCCTAAATGCTTCGGTTAAGGATTTGGTCGCCCTAAAATGTTCGACAAGATTTGGAAATCGTTTTGCAGGCAGAAAGCTTTGTGCAACAGCGATGGGTACACCATCCGCCTCACTAACCGAATAGATCTCAATCACCTTATCGCCGACGGGAAGCTTCAGATTTCGGGCAACGTTTGGCGTTGCCTTGATAACCGCATCTTTAACAAGACGCTTATCCGGCATCCGGTGACGGCTTGAGACGATTTGAGAAAATCGGGTTTTTTCGCCCAGCGGATAATCAAGTACAGTTTCTTGTACAAATGCACCGCGCCCCTGCTCTACCCGGATGACATTGGAATCCACAAGTGCCGCTATTGCCTGCCGAACCGTATGACGATTAACCCCGAACCGTTCGGCCAACAGCTTCTCGGTTGGAATCTTCTCGCCGGGCTTGAACACCTCCATCGCGATGTCTCTCAGCAGTTGACGCTCAATCTGTTTCCAGATGGCGAGACCTTTTT
>JAEPMY010000118.1 GCA_017643685.1 Sneathiella sp. | reverse complement strand
GTTTTGCTTTCATCTTCGTTCCTTACGTCACTACGATGAAACCAAAACACTCACATGTTCACAACACCTATTCTGTGCCATAGGCTCTGAAGGGGAACAAAGATGACGAGGGGCTGGAGATTATCCGACATTCTTGCGCCCACTTGATCGGTCACGCCATCAAACAACTTTATCCATCCGCAAAAATGGTTATTGGACCCGTGATTGAAGATGGGTTTTATTATGACATCGATTTTGAGCGGCCTTTTACGCCCGATGACTTGGCAGCCATCGAACAACGTATGAAGGATCTAATCAAGACCAATTATGATGTTGTAAAAAAGGTTTTACCTCGTGACGAGGCTATCCAGATATTCAAAGACAGAGATGAAACATACAAACTTCAATTAATCGAAGATATGCCGGAAGAAGAGCATTTAGGGCTTTATTTCCATCAAGAGTATGTTGACATGTGCCGGGGGCCGCATGTGCCGAACACCCGGTTCCTTAAATTTTTCAAGCTCACAAAACTGTCTGGAGCCTACTGGCGTGGGGACGCCAAAAACAAACAGTTGCAACGCATTTACGGCACCGCCTGGGCTGATAAAAAGCAGTTAAGCGCATACCTGGAACGAATTGAAGAGGCCGAAAAACGAGATCACCGAAAATCCGGAAGAGAGCTTGATTTATTTCACTTTGAAGAAGACGCACCGGGAGCAGTCTTTTGGCATCCGCATGGCTGGACCGTCTTTCAAGAACTCATCTCCTACATGCGGCAGCGTCAAAAAGAAGCCGGCTATGTGGAAGTCAACACACCCGACATGATGGATCGAAAGCTATGGGAGACCTCAGGGCATTGGCACAATTACGGTGAGCATATGTTCACATCCAAGACCGAAGATGGCCGCTCACTTGCATTAAAACCAATGAATTGCTCAGGCAGTGTGCTGCTGTTTCGTCATGGCCTTAAAAGCTATCGTGACCTTCCTATTCGGATGGGCGAGTTTGGAAAAGTCCACCGATATGAACCATCAGGTGCTTTGCATGGGCTCATGCGGGTTCGACACTTCACCCAAGATGATGCCCACATTTATTGCACTCAGGACCAGATGAATATCGAAAGTCAGAAGGTCGTTGAGCTGGTCCTGGACATTTATCGTGAGTTTGGATTTGAAGATGTGCGGATCAAACTTTCAACGCGCCCTGAAAAGCGCATGGGGGGAGATGAAATATGGGATATTTTAGAAGGTTCTCTGATTAATGCCCTCGAAACAATGGGTCTCAATTATGATCTCAATCCAGGTGAAGGTGCCTTTTACGGCCCGAAACTTGAGTTTGTTTTACGAGATGCCATTGGCCGCGACTGGCAATGTGGCACCTTGCAAGTCGATATGAACCTGCCAGAACAATTTGATCTGGAATATGTAGATCGTCACGGCAAGCGTGAAAGGCCCGTTATGCTTCACAGGGCCCTGTTCGGATCTTTGGAACGGTTTATTGGCATTCTTCTTGAGCATCATGCTGGAAAATTGCCCGCTTGGCTCTCCCCTGTTCAGGTTATGGTATCGCCAATTACCGACGAGCAGAATGAGTATGCGACATATATTGCCCAAATCATGCAAAGGGCCGGTATGCGTGCTGAAACAGATCTACGTAATGAGAAAATCGGCTACAAAATCAGGGAGCATACATTACAGCGCATTCCCTTCATGATCATAGTCGGAGCAAAAGAGGAAAAAGCCAACACCGTCTCCATTCGCACACGTGACAACAAAGATATGGGCACACCGTCTGTGGATATGGCTGTAGAGACATTGCTACTCGAGGCGTCACCACCGCGAATATCACTTTCAGACTTACCGACCAAACGGATGTCAAGCTAACTGCCCCCAAGATCCGCAAACGAAAAACCCGAGAAATATTATGACGACTAACTCTGAAGACCTTCAATTCGCAAAACGCGTTTCAATTGAGCAAGTTGAGGAAGGCCATGAATTTGCTCCCAAATTTACAGAACAAGGATTGATGGCCTGCGTTACAACGGATGCTCAAACAGGTGAAGTTCTGATGCTCGGATACATGAACCAGGACGCAATCGCGAAGACCCTGCAAACCGGAGAGGCCCACTATTGGAGCCGAAGCCGACAACGACTCTGGCATAAAGGCGCGACAAGTGGCCTCATTCAAAAATTGGTCGAGATGCGCGTTGATGATGATCAGGACGCTATATGGTTACGTGTCACCCTTCAGGCCGGAGACCAAAGCGATCCTGCCAGTTGCCATGTTGGTTACCGTAGCTGCTTTTATCGAAAGGTAAATATAGAAACTGCTCAGCTGGAATTTACGGAAACGGAGAAGACATTTGATCCGGAAGTTGTGTATGGGGACGCCCCCAATCCGACAGTCCTTTAAACAGACGCAAGCAGAAGAAATCATGCGTGAGGTTTCTCCCTTTAAACTGTTTAGGTTTGCATCATGATTTCTTCCATACTCTGCTGGTTGATGCATAGGCAGCATAGCGAAATAAAGCCCGCCGCTGCCTATACACTTCCACCATCATCATATAGTTAAGAAAAGAGTATCACCGGCGCTCCCTTAAGCTCCCCACCTCGGAAAAGGATCTGATAGTTTCTGCCAACTCTCGATGGGAAGCTCTGTCGTTACAGTATCGTCAACCAAGCAAGCATCCAATTGGTCTCGGATCAGGCTTTCATTCATATTTGCACCAATGAAAACAAGTTCCTGACGACGATCTCCATAAACCGGATCCCATTTGCTCATGATATGATGCTGCCACACCTCATCCTGCGGCCAGCGATCAGTTGGGAAAACTGCCCACCAATTCCCAATTCCCTCAGTGGTTACCATTGCACCAGCTTGACTTAATTCACCGACCCAATTTGGCCGAGTTGCAATCCAAAAATGGCCTTTTGCACGTACCACCCCTTCCCATTGGGAGTTGATGAACGCCCTGAATTTTTCAGGATGAAAAGGTCGCCGGGCACGATAAGTAAAACTTTTAATCCGATATTCCTCGGTCTCAGGCTGATGATCTTCAAATCCATATAGTTCCTTAAACCAAAGTGGATGTTCGTGTGCTTTTTCATAATCGAACCGCTTCGTATTTAAAATTCGATCAAGTGAAACCTTGCTCATGCTGGTTTCGATCAAATCAGCATCAGGGTTCAACGAAGTAATAATCTGACGAGCTGCTATTAATTGACCTTCATCAGCGATATCAACTTTATTCAAGATAATAACATCAGCGAACTCGATCTGATCGACAAGTAAACTTACCAAAGGGCGATCGTCATCAGGTCCCAGCGACTCACCGCGATCCTCAAGAAAATCTGTCGAACTATAATCACGAAGTAGATTTGCCGCATCGACAACCGTCAACATCGTATCCAATTCGGCGATATCGCTTAAACTAAAGCCATCCTCGTCCCGAAATTCAAATGTAGCGGCCACAGGTAGAGGTTCCGAAATACCTGTTGATTCAATCAATAGGTAATCAAAACGCTGCTCTCCCGCGAGACGCTGTACTTCCTGCAAAAGATCGTCCCGCAACGTGCAACAGATACACCCATTGGTCATTTCCACCAATTTTTCGTCAGTTCTCGACAAGTCACTACCACCACCTCTCACAAGATCAGCATCGATATTCACCTCGCTCATGTCATTGACAATAACGGCAACTTTTAATCCGTCTCTATTGTTCAAAACATGATTTAAAAGCGTGGTCTTTCCCGCTCCCAAAAACCCGGATAAGACGGTTACAGGTAAACGTGATTGCTGCATAAGAAGACACCTTTTTACGAAATGGCTATGTATGATATGTTATAACGTAACATATTTTTAGACCAAGGAAGAAGATTAAAAACAACAGCTCCCCACCCAGTTCAATTTTTTACAGGCGATGACGAACAATGGATCTCAACCTATATAATAAACAAATCTTGGGCTTTGCCGCATCAATATCCCGGGTTGGACGATTAGCAAACCCTGATGGAAGCGCGACCGCTCACAGTCGCCTTTGTGGCAGCCGGATCACCGTGGATATAAATCTCAACAATAATATCATCACCGATTACGCACACGAATTGAGGGCTTGTGCCATAGGGCAAGCGGCAGCGTCCGTCATAGCCGAAGTGGTTGTCGGTTTGACTATTCAGGAAGTGGACGATGGCGCTAAAGTCCTGAATGCTATTCTGCAGGATAAGATACTTCCGCCGTCTGGAACTTGGGCCAAACTCGAAGCCTTTTTGCCAGTATCAGATTTCCGCAATCGCCATGGATCCGCATTGCTGCCTTTTCAGGCATTGAAGCGCGCAATTGAAGACACAACTCCTGAAAGTTCTCTGTAAGTTAGCTCGGAAATAATGCCTACTAGCTAAATAGCAGGGGGAATTGTGTGAGTAGTAATTTTGCTGATAGTCTTTAGCGTCTGGCTTGTCTTTCATTAGTATCGCCTCACTCAAATATCATTGATCCAAAAGGTCTAAACTTTACCTGTTCTGGAAGTAGTGCGGACATGAAAGGACGCCTATGTGTGTCCTCAGTTTTTGCAAGGAGCGCTATGATGGTAGGCCTCAGGCAGATTATCAGAGCCTTAATCTAAAGGAACTTACTCATTCGGTTCAGCAAATATCGTAGTTTATCTTACACGACTCTTTTTCTGAATATGATCAAAGTTCGGCTTTGGCAAAGGGGCGTCGGTCCGATTATTCCTTTTGTTCCTCAATGATTTTATTTGCGCGAGCGTGATCTTTTCCGGTGCTTTCGAGGCCGTTCTGATCAGCGCCATGAATGGGGGAATATGAGAGACGCGTTAATAGTGCAAAATGGTCAGACCCAATAGGTGGAAGTCGTAATATCGATTTGACTGTAAAGTGCTCACTGTGGAAGAGGTGATCGAGCGGCCAACGGAGGAAAGGATACGAAGCATGAAAGGTATTAAACATTCCCCGGCCGACACGAGGATCAAGTAACCCGCTGATTTTACGGAATAATCGTGTTGTAGACGACCACGCTACATCGTTTAGGTCTCCGGTTAAGATGATTGGACCATGTTTACTTTTGGCAATCCTCCGGGCAACCGTGACCAATTCAGCATCACGTTCGGCAGATTCTTGATTTTCGGTTGGACTGGGAGGAGCCGGATGTAAGAAATGGATTTGCACGGCATCTCCATTTTGAAGCCTTAAAAGCGCGTGCATCGATGGTATATCGTCTTCCACAATATACTCTATCGAGTGTTCTTCGAGTGGTAATCGGGAATAGACATGCATCCCATATAGGTTGTCTTGTGGGCATTTTATCGTGAAAGGCATGTCTGCTTGAAGGATGTCTAACTGATCTTCCCACCATTGATCTGACTCGAGAGTGACGAGGACATCTGGTCGGTGTTGCTTTACCAGTTCAATGAGCTTATGTGCTTTTTGGTTTGGAGTAAGGACATTGGCGGTCAAGATACTGAGTTGGCTATCGCTATCGCTATCGCTATCGCTGTCCTCGGCAGATTTGACCTCCACGGGCCAGAGGCGTGTATAAGGTAAGATCCACAACACCTGCCAAATAAAACACGCTAGTGTGATGCCAATCAGACCATATTTAACCTCAGTTGTGTTGACTAGAAAGCATTGCAAGACAATCAATACTACAGCATAAAACGCAATTTGTAGCCTCGGAAAATCCATGCTTCGTACCAACCAATGGGAATTGTTCCACACTGGCAAAAGAGTTAGAATAACGAGCAGTAGGGTTGCGATAATGATTGAGAAGTTCATATTATCTCACAATTTATTTGGGTATCGCGAGCGGATATTAGATGTTTCGTTACAAAGCATTCCAGTATCTATATGTACCCACCGTGAAAAGACAGTAACTATTTTCACTGCATCAGAGAAAAACGTTGAAATCAAGTAACAGGCCATTTGCGGTCAATTATGAAACAAGCGTTTTAGAATGTTGGAGATCTGATAGTTTGCTTAAATGTTTCTTAGCTGCAGAATAGCTATTGAGACCAGAGCTTTTCCAGCAGTTTAATTAGTTGATTGTAACGCTTGGGGAGTGGCTTGTATTTTTTGGTGATCATGTAAATAGTTTCCTGGCAGGGCTTATCGATAAGCCCTTTTTCAATCAGGTTCTGATGGGAGTAATGGTCAACCGTACTTTCAGGAAGCACTGTAAAACCTAGCCCTTTTGCCACGGGCATTAGAATTTGATTGATTTGATTTATATATCCTGAAATTGGAAAGTCTTTGAAGCCTGTAAACTGGTTGGGGTAATTCAATTCAAAGATCTGCGTAGCATAGTGTGCCCCGTTTGGATGGTTAATATAGCCCAGTCGAAGTAAAGCGTTCCAGTTGCTGGAGTAGCCTTTTGGCACAGCAATACAAAGCTGTTCGGAACCTAGCTCTTTTATGGCTAATTCGGGATCGTCAACAATGCTTGATATGAGACCTATATCACTTTCACCCTGTTTTAGCATATGGATAGATCTTTGGTTCGGTGCAGCTTCAAGATTAATCTTTAAGCTAGGGTGTTTTTCTTGAAGACTAAGCAGCTTTGGATAGATCAGAATTGCCATAGAACCAGAACAGGAAATATTGATCTCCCCAGCATCAGGAGTATCTTCGACGAGGCTGTTTCGCAAGCTGATTTCAGCGTCAAAATATTTCTTAGTATAAATGAGTAAATTCTCACCTGCAGGGGATAACTCAACTTTTTTACCACGGCGTAGAAGTAGGGAAACGTTTAATTCTACTTCCAGGGCTTTTATGTGTTGGGACACACCAGGCTGTGTCATATTCAAGTTATTTGCCGTTTTCGTAAAATGGCGGGTCTTGCAAAGTTCTAAAAATGTTGTGAGATGATGTGGATTTATCATAACAGAATATTATTAAAATTAGTAAAAAAGATAATTATGCATAATTTATTTTCCGTGACAATTTGATTCCAGAACTCATAGATGTTTAGGAGGTCAAAATGAAGAGTACAACTTATCCCAGATCATTCTCCCACATTGGGATTTCGGTCCCTGATTTGGATGCGGCAGTTAAATTTTACGTAGAGGTTTTGGGTTGGTATTTGATCATGAAACCAACTGAAATCTTAGAGGATGGCAGCGCTATTGGAGAGATGTGTACGGATGTATTCGGTGCTGGTTGGGAACGTTTTCGAATTGCACATTTGTCTACCGGAGATCGCATAGGGGTAGAGCTATTTGAATTTAAAAATCAAGAAAATCCTAAAGATAATTTTGAATATTGGAAAACAGGGGTTTTCCATTTCTGTGTTCAGGATCCGAATGTTGAAGAATTGGCTGAGAGAATTGTTGCTGCAGGTGGAAAAAAACGTATGGAAAAGCCGCGTTTTTACTATCCAGGAGAGAAGCCTTACCGGATGATTTATATGGAAGATCCTTTTGGTAATATTCTTGAAATCTATAGCCATAGCTATGAACTTCATTATGCATCTGGCGCATATTCATAGTTTATCAAAAAGGCGACTGTAAATATTGGGACATCTCATATGCCGCTGTATCTTTATGTGTTGAC
The DNA here is from genome assembly GCA_017643685.1 of Sneathiella sp. Taxonomy (GTDB): domain Bacteria; phylum Pseudomonadota; class Alphaproteobacteria; order Sneathiellales; family Sneathiellaceae; genus Sneathiella. Next base: position 2,024 of record JAEPMY010000118.1, on the reverse strand, counting down.
TAGGGATTTTCCTGTTCCAAATGCTATAGGTAGTAGGTTTAGCTTCTCTAATAGATAGGCGTAGGTACCGAATGATCTCTATGTTTAGGCGAGGTTGCTTGATTGTTTGTTTAAGTATCACTTCTCTTCTTTTATTTACTTTATACAGCAGTGCTGACATTCGCTTGGCAACCGGTGAATATATTCCTTATACCTCTCAGGAAATTGTAGGCGGGGGCCGTTCGACAGAACTTGTTCAGCGAGTTTTTAAGGAAATGAATGAGCCCATGTTAATCGATTTTTTGCCTTGGAAGCGAGTCCGTGCAGAGGTTGAAAATGGAACATATGTTGCAGCTTTCCCTTATATGAAGACGCATGAGCGTCGGAGAGAGTTCTTGTTCAGCGATCCTATATTGGTATGGGAGAGTGATATTTATGCGTCACGCGACACTACGATTCAATATCAGGATTTTAGCGATTTATCGGGGTATACGCAGTGCCTTCCATTGGGAAATGCGGGGCATCCAACTTTAGATGAAATGTATCGGCAAGGTAAGATACAGCGGGTATCCCCTGTGAGTTGCTGGAAAATGCTTTTGCGCGGACGAGCGGATTTTATGGTTGAAGATAGGGAAGTAGCCAAGGCACAGCTCTTACGTACTCTCGGCGATGATAGAGACCAAATTAAAACTCTAGCTCATGGTGTTAGGTTTGACTTTGGTTATGTGATTTTTTCTAAACAACATCCCCGGGCCAAAGAGCTATTGGAAAAATTTAATAAGGCACTTCGTCAACTTATAGAGATAGGTGAGATTGAAGGTTTGAAGCTTGTCGACCATTAAGTGGGTGTCGAGCTAATTTTTTAGCTTTTGTTGCTCCGGTGTTGAAAGAGAAAATAATTGCTTGAACTGTTATGTCTATAGTTGCAGGCCTGCTGTGTTCCCCAGTTTGATAGGTATGTGTTTTGACCCTCTAGGTGACTAATGTGATCAAGCCGTAGGTCACGACACCTGCAAACACTGGCCAGCCGAGGGAGCGCGTAAAATACCAGACGGATAGAGTGATGACGGCACCGATAGCCGTTGCGATCCAGGCACCTATTGTCATAGAGGCGGGTATCAGCGAAACGCCGAACATCGCGGCGATCATAAGAGGACCGAATGCGCTTAGCCAGGTGGGTAAGTCCGCGACGGCATCCTTTGATTTGCGCCGAGCGATATGCCGTTGCATCCATAGGAGAGGGAGGACGCGGATTAACAGGGTGCCAATGGCTGACGCAATCAGGGCAATCCATAAATCACTCAGCATGAGCATTGCTCCCGTTATAAGGCCTTTGTAGGACATGGTATGTGATCGCCCCGCATATTGCTGCTGCTGGGATAGCTGCATTTGAATACCCAAATAGTTTAAGGAGGAATGCAGCGAGAGTTGTTAGCCCAAGCGTAACGATCCAGATTTTCGAGTTAAATCGAGGGGCGATCAAAACAAGAAAAAGGGCAGGTAGTGCAAATGGCATCACCTCTCCGAGGAGAGGCCAACGGGCTGTCAGTTCCTCGCCGGCAATTGCGCCTAATGCTGTGCCGATCACCCAGCTTCCCCATGCGAGTAATGCCGCACCTGTATACCAGCCGAGCCGTGCGTTTTCAGGCAACCTCTCCATACGGGTGAGAGCAAGGGCAAAAATCTGATCTGTTAATCCATGCATGAGCCAAGGCCACCAACGACTTTTAGGCATGTAAATCGCTATGTTAGGGGCGTAGACTATATGCCGTGCATTAATCAGCAGCGTCATGGCAATGACAAGCCAGAGGGGAGAGCCTGCGCTCAGCATAGCCACAAATAGAAACTGCGACGCACCCGCATAAATAAGCGCCGAAATGATTATGGTTTCGAGAATATTAAAACCTGACTGAGTTGCGACCAAGCCAAATGAGATTGCCACAGGTACATAGCCACCCAGTAGAGGAAAAGCCTCGATGATGCCTGTCAGAAACGGAGATCGCCTAAGGGAATAATCATGGGAGGTCATGATGAGGCCTCTTCCG
>JAEPMY010000099.1 GCA_017643685.1 Sneathiella sp. | reverse complement strand
TGAGCAACAGGTTGAGCGCTTCTTAAGTGAGCATGACAATTTCCGTCTACTTCCATTGAATGATCTGCTCCCAGAAAAGCAGTTGTCATTACCTGCGGCAGCAGTTAGCGACGGGATGCTGACCCTGACGCCAGACATGATTGGCAGTGATGGCTTTTTCGCAGCGGCACTTTTACGCGTTTGACGCTTAAATTTTGCATTATGTTAGCGGTGTCACATAAAAAGAAATGGTCTGCCACATCTTTGCCATCGTATCATCTCATAAGGACAAGCGTAAATCACGAACAGCGAGGTGATCGGGATGTGGATCAAGAAAATGGCAATGGCGGTGACACTCATCGCGGCAACTCAGTTGGCTTCAACTCAGATTCTGTTTGCCATGGGTAGCGATAGCGGGTCCAGTTCCCTCGTTAAAACGGCGGACCCATCATATGACTTGGGGAAGCAGGCGATTGAGGCGGAAAATTGGACAACTGCAATCGGTCACTTGAATAAAACCGTCGAAAAAGACCCCAAAAATGCCGATGCGTTTAACTATCTTGGTTTTGCTCATCGCCAGCTTGGCGATTATGACACCGCATTTCAGGAATATGGCAAGGCGCTTGCACTCAACCCCAATCACAAAGGGGCCAATGAATATATTGGCGAGGCTTACCTGAAAACCGGAAACCTCCAGAAAGCAGAAATGCATCTGGCGAAGCTGGATGAAATTTGTACTTTTGGCTGTGCAGAATATACCCTGCTGAAACGCAAAGTTGCAGAGTTCAAAGCAGCCCAAAACTAATATCGGCTTTTCATCCAAAAAAGCGTGTTTTAGCGGCATAAAGCTACTGGACTTATCCCCTTTCTGCCGTTAAAAACCGTCTATGAAAAACAGTATTCTGATCATAGACTTTGGAAGTCAGGTCACCCAGCTTATCGCGCGCCGGGTCCGCGAGGCGGGGGTGTATAGCGAAATCGTCCCCTTTAACAAAGCAGAAGAGAAGCTGAAGGACTTTAGTCCAAGCGGCATTATCCTCTCCGGTGGTCCTGCCTCCGTGATTGGCGATGAAACACCGCGGGCGCCAGAAGCTGTCTTTACGATGGGTGTTCCAATCCTTGGTATCTGCTATGGTCAGCAAACCATGTGCGCGCAGCTTGGCGGTCGTGTTGAAGCGCCCGAACATCGCGAATTTGGTCGGGCCATGCTCGATATCGTAGAGGATAGCCCGCTGTTCGAAGGCTTCTGGGCCAAAGGCGAACAGGATCAGGTCTGGATGAGCCACGGTGATCATGTTGCTGCGATCCCGGATGGTTTTCACCCAATTGGAACCTCTAAAGGCGCGCCTTTTGCGGCGATTGCTGATACAGATCGCCATTTCTACGGCGTTCAGTTCCACCCGGAAGTTGTGCATACTCCAAAAGGGCATCTGCTGATTTCCAATTTCGTTCACAAAATCTGTGGTTTGTCCGGCGACTGGACAATGGCTGCCTTTAAAGAGCAGGCCATTGACGCGATCCGCCGTCAGGTAGGTGATGGCAAGGTTATTTGTGGTCTCTCCGGGGGGGTTGACAGTTCTGTTGCGGCGGTTCTCATCCACGAAGCAATTGGTGATCAGCTAACGTGCGTTTATGTGGATAATGGCCTGATGCGTGCGGGCGAATCCGATCAGGTCGTAAGCCTGTTTCGGGATCATTACAATATCCCACTTATTCACCGCGATGCGTCCGATTTGTTCCTTGATGAGCTGGATGGTGTTTCTGATCCGGAAACAAAGCGGAAGACCATTGGTCGTATCTTCATTGATGTGTTCGAAGAAGAAGCCAAAAAGGTCGGCGGCGCCAAATTCCTGGCGCAGGGCACACTCTACCCGGATGTGATTGAATCTGTTTCTTTCTCTGGCAGCCCAAGTGAGACCATTAAATCTCACCATAATGTGGGTGGTTTGCCGGACCGGATGGACCTGGAATTACTGGAGCCGTTCCGGGAATTGTTTAAAGACGAAGTTCGCGCCCTTGGCCGCGAGCTCGGCATGGCAAAAGATCTGGTTGATCGTCATCCATTCCCGGGACCGGGGCTTGCTATCCGCGTACCGGGTGAGATTTCCCGTGACCGTCTGGAAATTCTGCGGAAAGCGGATGTGATTTATCTGGAAGAAATCCGGAATGCGGGCCTTTATGATGAAATTTGGCAGGCGTTTGCGGTTCTATTGCCAGTTCGCACCGTGGGTGTGATGGGCGATGGCCGGACTTACGATTATGTTTGTGCCCTTCGGGCTGTGACCTCCACCGATGGGATGACGGCGGATTATTATCCGTTTAGCCACGAATTTCTGGGGCATGTGTCCACCCGTATCATCAACGAGGTTAAAGGCATTAACCGCGTGGTCTATGACACCACCTCAAAACCACCCGGAACGATCGAGTGGGAATAATTGCGGTTATATAAACAAAGCGGCTCCATTTTTGGGGCCGTTTTTTTTGAATTTGTCTTTGACAGCTTGGGTGTGAGTCAGGCTAGAAAGGTCGAACAAAAACAAAGAAAGAATGAGATAATGTTCGCTTATTTATGTTTGGCAGGTGCTATCGTTTTGGAAGTTTGCGGGACTATGTTGCTACCCGTATCACAAAATTTTACACGGTTCCTGCCTACGGTAACGTTAGCCGGTTGTTATCTCGGGGCTTTTTATCTTTTAACATTTGCAACGAAAGCAATGCCAATTGCTGTTGTTTACGCCACGTGGAGTGGGGCGGGCGTCTTTTTGATCGCCCTGATGGGATACGTGATTTTCCGTCAATCTCTCGAATGGCCAGCCATCTTGGGGATGGGGCTCATTATCTCGGGCGTTGCGCTCGTCAATATATACAGCTCCGCTCACGGCTGATACAGGCTAAAACTTTAATTTCCAATGCCTTGTTGCAGATTGAAATCAGATGCCCCTCCTTGTTGGAGAGGCACTTTTTAATCGTCAGAGGACGCTTCATCTGATGTATATTCCAGAATGTCTCCTGGCTGGCACTCCAGCACCTGACATATACGTTCAAGTGTCGCAAATCGAACCCCTTTCACTTTACCAGTTCGCAAAAGAGATAGATTTTGCTCGGTAATGCCGATCTCTTTGGCAAGTTCTTTACCGCGCATTTTCCGCTTGGCCAGCATAACATCCAAATACACTATAATAGGCATCGACACTTACTCTAGATAAACTGCTTGTTTTCAGTTTCCAATTTGCTGGCTTTGACCAGCAAATCACTCATTACCCACAATAGCATGGCTAAGGCGAGTACCTCTATTTCGCCATTTCCCAAAGATATCGAGAATAGCCTCTCACCGGGAACGTGATTCCAGGTCAATAAGACGCTGGACACTGAATGATGCAGAGGTTTGGCGAGTGCCTGCAAAAACAGGAAACTCGAGAATAGCCGAAAATTGCGACTATTATTCAAATTAAAGAATTCTCCCTTGGCAAAGTTCGTAAATGCACGGCGCAGGAAATACAAGCCACTGAGACCAATAGCCAGATAGCAGACCGACAGTAGCCAAAAGCTATACCATTGCAGGGGGGTGACGGTTTCCAACTGAATGGATATTTCCAGATTCTGGCTGGCGAAATCTGCAAAAGCATCAAGATTAAATACAAAGAACAGGGCCGCGGATGGCACTGTAATCAGGATTGCCAGGCAGCCCCAAGCGATCAGCAATGAGAAGTGTTTGGTCATGCTTATTCCGCATTTATGATTGATATGCAGAAATTAATTATCGTTTTACATTAATTAAATCAAGTGGAATTTTTGTTGGTGCGGGGGGTATAGAAAAATCGCCCGTCAAAAGGCCAGTCAATTGAATATAGGAGGAGAAGAGATGTGGAACGGGACGGGCGAACAGCAATTGCATTTGGTATGTGTTTGATTGCTGCCTTCATATGAGGGATTTTCAGTTAAGTACCAACAATTTAAGAGGCGGATTATCTTGAAAAACTGCACTCAATGGAAACGAATATCCTCGTTGCAGCATTCCCTCAGGCGGGGAGGGCAATCTTCTACAATTGTACTGTGGTCGTTATATGTCCAGCTGCGAAAATAGACAGTCAGGGGGCGAGCCAGACCTGCTCAGGCTTAGAGTTTGCCTAAGCTCTTTTCCTCAACTCAAACCAAATGCAGGGTCAGTGCTGAATAACTGACTGTTCTGCAGCGGATTGTTTGATTGCCTTCGCAATATCGTGCCAGCCAAACTGTTTGGCGGCGTGAATAGCGCGTTCCGGGCCGCAGGTATCAACCAGATTGTTGGCGATTTCCTGCTTTTTCTTCGACAATACGGTGCTGGCCATAATCTTACTCCCCAGCTTTGATACTCAATAATCAAAGCATAACTGATAAAGTTCTAATTTTAGGTAAATATCAATTGTGGCCTTTGCTGTTTTGTTTCAGGGCATTTTTTGGGCATTAAACTTGAAAATATTACAATATTGTGATATACAATTTTTCAGACTTAATTTGGCCCCTTCGTATGTGGCGGGGGCGGCCTTTATGGTTAGTCTGATCAGCATTTTGGTCGGATTTTATAGGTAACTGATCTTGTTTCGTGATCTTTTGGAAAAGGACGGGGTATGTTGATACGGACGCTATGATCGGCGCCGCGCTTTGAATAAAACGCCCCAATTTCAAAGATTTGATCGGTTTATGTTTTGAACGCCCCGGGAAATCTCCTTGGACGAAATTTATTGCGTCTATCCTTCAATCAATAAAATTAGAAAAAGGAATAGATAAATGCGGCTACCAATGCGATCGCAACCCATAGTCCGATTTGAAATAGGGTGCTGCTTATTGGAACCCCGCGTTGCATTGCCCTAAAACCTGGCCAAATCAGAATTAGTAAGGCGGCCGCATAAACCAGTCTTAAAATTGTTTCCTCTGACATTTCCTCTCCTTATTTCTGACTATTTTTCAAATATAATTTATGAGCAATTGCGTTCCTATCCTAGGCAGTTTATTTTATCCGCCAAATTCAAGCGATGCTGGAGTGATTAGTGTCTGATATTTTTAGCGAAGTGGATGAAGAAGTCCGCAAAGACCGTTCCCTGGAGTTATGGGCAAAATACGGTAAATATGTCATTGGTGGATCTGTCGCCATTGTTGCCGTAACTGCAGCTTTTGTTGGATGGCAGAACTATCAAAAATCCCAGGCTCAGGCACAAGGCGGTGCTTTTGAAGCCGCGAACCGATTGGTTATTGAGCGTAAATTCGATGAAGCAGCTTCTGCTTTCGCCGAACTGTCCGTCAATGCCGACGGCAGCTATGAAGCATTGGCCAAGCTGCGTCAGGCAAATACACTGATCGCAGCAGGTAAGGGCGCGGATGCGCTTGTTCTCTATGATGAAATTGCCGCAAGCGGGGCCGCTGAAGAGTTTAAAAATGCAGCTCGTATTTTTGCTGGATATCATCTGATTGATAATGGAACGACTGACGAGGTGCGCTCTCGTGTTTTAGCGCTGGCGGGGGATGCTGGTGTTTGGTCCGCAAATGCACGTGAGTTGCTCGCTCTCAGTGATCTGAAAGATGGCAAGTCAGATGCGGCGCTAACCGAACTCAAAGCGCTTGCCGAAGATGCTGCTGCACCTGAAGGGGTGAAAAGCCGCAGTGAGCAGCTCGTAAAAATCCTGTCAAACGGCAGTTAATCAACTTTGGACCGGTTGAGGGAAGAGGGGCCTATCGTGAAACGATCAATCCGCCATGTTGGAAAATGGGTGGCACTTGCGGGTGTCGCCATTTCTGTGACAGCTTGTGACAGTCTGCCAAACTGGTTTGGCGATGCTGAAGCCCCACCTCTACCTGGGGAGCGGATCTCGATCCTGGCGCTTGAAAAAACGCTGGAGCCGGATGAAAATCTTGCGGACGTGACGGTGCGTCTACCTGCCCCGTATGTGAATGAAAACTGGCCTCAGGCAGGTGGCGCCTCCAGTAATGCCATGCATCATTTGATGGCGGATGGCCCACTTGAAGAAGTCTGGAGCCGCGATGTTGGCGAGGGAGGTTCAGATTATGAGCGCCTTCCATCTCGCCCAGTTGTAGCTGACGGTCGTATTTTTGTGATGGATAGCCGGAGCCGTGTTCGCGCTTATGATGCAAAAACGGGAAAATATATTTGGGGCGTTAATCTAACACCTCGTAAAGAGGAAAGTGGAACCGTTGGTGGGGGTGTCGGTGTCGGATACGGTAAATTATTTGCCACGACATCATACGGTGAAGTTTACGCACTAGAGCCGTCAACTGGACGCATGCATTGGAAGAAAGAGCTTGGAATTCCTCTTCGTGCGGCTCCAACCATCTATGATGGGCATGTGTTCGTCATTTCCATCGACAACCGTATTTTTGCCCTAAATGAAGAAGACGGTGAAGAGGAATGGAACGCAGAGGGGGGCGTAGAAAGTACGAGCCTTCTCGGTGCTGCAAGCGTTGCCGCAGATAACGGCTTGGTGTTGGTGCCATTTTCAACCGGTGAACTTTATGCGTTGCGATCTGATAACGGCCAACAGGCATGGACCGATCAGTTACAGCGTAGACGCTCAAGCTCTCTGTCTTCGCTTGCGGATATTAACGCTAACCCAGTCATCGACCGGGGTGTGGTAATCGCAGCCAGTTTTTCTGGACATATGATTGCTATTGATACCCGCACAGGTAAACGGAAGTGGGATCAGGAAATCTCTACGTTGCAGACCCCTTGGGTGGCCGGTGATTTCATTTATGTGATCACAACAGACGGTGAATTGGTGTGTATGACACGCCAGACCGGGTTGATCCGTTGGGTTCGATCCCTGGGCAAATATGAGGATCCAGAAGATAAATATGGATTAATTGTCTGGTCTGGGCCTGTTTTAGCAAGTGATCGTTTGATTTTGGTGAATAATTACGGTATTGCGGTGTCTGTTTCGCCCTATGATGGCCAGATCCTTGGTAAAGTCGAATTGCCGGATCCGGTATCTTTACCGCCGATTGTTGCCGGGGGCATGGTATATATCTTAACGGACGATGCCGAATTAGTGGCATTGCGCTAATTTACTAAATGTCATTTACAGTAGCCATTATCGGACGGCCGAATGTCGGCAAGTCCACATTATTTAATCGTCTCGTCGGCAAAAAGCTGGCCTTGGTGGATGATACGCCAGGGGTAACCCGCGATCGCCGTGAAGGAGACGCGCGCATCGGCTCGCTTAAATTCCGCGTGATTGATACCGCCGGTCTGGAAGAGGCTTTTGATGATAGCCTCGAAGGTCGTATGCGTCAGCAAACTGAACGTGCCTTGGAAGAGGCTGATGTTGCGCTGATGCTCTATGATGCGCGCCTCGGTGTTACCCCGATGGACAAGCATTTCGCGGGTTGGGTTCGCCGCACAGATGTCCCTGTTATTTTGATCGCCAATAAATGCGAAGGGAAAGACGCGCAGGGTGATCTTCATGATGCCTATCAACTGGGGCTTGGAGATCCACACCCATTGTCTGCTGAGCATGGCGAAGGTATGGGAGAGCTTTTTGATCTGTTGCTGCCATATGAGCGCGAACAGATGGAAGATATCCCTGCGAAGGAACGTCCGATCCAGCTTGCAATCGTTGGGCGCCCGAATGCGGGTAAATCAACGCTGGTGAATAAACTGCTGGGCGAGGATCGAATGCTCACAGGGCCAGAGGCCGGTGTGACCCGTGATGCCATTTCCATTGAATGGGAATATGAGGGGCAGAAGATAAAGCTGGTGGATACCGCCGGTATTCGCCGCCGCGCCCGCGTTCAGCAGAAACTGGAAAAACTCTCTGTTTCAGATAGCCTTCGCGTTATCAAAATGGCTGAGGTGGTCGTTTTGGTTATTGATGCGGATGTCAGCTTTGAAAAACAGGACCTGACCATCGCCTCTCACGTGATTAACGAAGGCCGCGCCCTCGTTGTTGCGGTCAATAAATGGGATATCGTTCGGGATCGCAACGCCATGTTGCAGCATATCCGCGATAAATTGCAGGTTTCCTTGCCTCAGGTGCGGGGTGTTCCTGTGGTTACCATGTCCGCCATTACTGAGCGCGGCTTGGAAAAACTGATCCCGCAGGTTCTTCGGGTTTATGAGCTTTGGAATAAGCGTATTTCCACATCACGGCTCAACCGCTGGCTGGAAGGTATGCTGGAGCGGCATCCACCACCAATGGTTAAAGGACGCCGCCTGAAGGTTCGCTACATGACGCAGGTTAAATCCCGTCCACCGACCTTCTCGCTGTTTATGTCCTCTCGCGGGGAGTTGCCAGAAGCGTATATCCGCTATCTGATTAACGGCCTTCGTGAAGATTTCGACATGCCTGCGGTACCAATTCGGATATCACCGCGGACGGGTAAAAACCCGTATGTAAAAGACTAAGAGATAAAGTCCCGCAAATTAATTTGTGGGGCTTTCTTCTGAGATGGCCTTGAAAGCCGTTTTCAGCTTATTAATGATCTTATTATCGGTCATTTTACTGGCGGCGAGGAAAAGACGGCTATCTAGTAGATTGGGGCCTTTCTCGAGCGATCCATCTAGAAATGGAAAGCGTCCGATATATGCTTCAATTGTTTTCTGAGACGTCGCAACGAAATCTGTTCGCCCCATTTCAGCAAGCCTGATCGCTGAGGTATCATCTTCTGTCAGGACAATATTCACGCCGACTTTAAATCCGTGGTTTTGCAAAGCTTCTGCGGACATGGAATTCCGGACGGCGGCAATCATATGTTTCTTTGCGGCATTAAGGTCTGCGGGGACTTGTTTATAGATCCCAATGCCGAAAATGTGGGTGGGGTCATTCGCATGCATTTCCCCAACCCACTTAAATCGATTTTCACGATCTTCGGTTCTGACCAGATTATAAATCAGCACATTTTCTTTGGTGAGCGCGGTTTCATAGGCGCGTGCCCACGGCACCAGTTGTATCTCGTACGGGATGTTGGAGCGGTCTAAAACTTGCCGAACGATTTTTGTAGAGGGCCCACCGATTTTTGAGCCATCTTGTGTGACATAAGGAGGCCATAAGTCGGTAACGACCGTAAGCTTTTCATCTGCCACTGCGCCTGCAGAAAAGAGAGATAAAAATGCTATGAGCGCGACAAGCCGCATCTGGTCTCCACATATTAATTATCTAATATAGCTAGGGTCAGAATTTTCAGTTTCAACTTCTTAAGTTAGAAACTGTCCAAACCGCTTTCTCTTCATTGATTTGCTGCATTTCCAAGGTCAGCATCTCACGGTGAGATCGAATACAACCAAGCCACAATTCTCGCCAGCAATCCAGTAACAATTGACGATTTTGCCCTTCAATTCCGCGAAGGAAACGAAATCCTGTATGTTCGAAACAGGTATCATTTTGATCTGAAACTGTCGAGGTTTGATCCCCCATGCCTGTGAAAATACGTTTTAGGAATTCCGCCGCCTCAGATGCGGTACCGTCCGTCGCCTCGACCGCTTTTGCAAGTTTGGGATAATATTGCAGGCCAATTAGACGCGCGGTTTTCCCGCCAATGCGCCGAACTTCATCGGCACCAATGACACCGGCAAGCTCAATCAATCCGTTGCGTACATATTCCATTGCATAGTTGCGGTTGGCTTTTTCGAGCCTTTCCTCGGTCCACTCACCAGCGGGCGGGGAAGGTTGTTTTGCGGGATCGAAAGGCGGTGGCATTTCGCCTTTCGCAAATTGCAGGCGTTCTGCGTCACTGAGGTCATGATCATATTCTTTAAAATATCCACAGAAGCCAAATTCACCGGTCATGTCTTCTGATACACAAACATACCCAAGACGTGGATTTTTTAATGACACCCCGTTCTGTGCGTACCAACCGCGCAGGAAGCCGCGACTAACCCCAACAGGTACACCGCAAAGGGTCGGACCATCATACATCCAGCGGGGATAGCGGAATCGGACCCAAGCTTTCTTGGGGCTTTCTTCCATATATTCAACACCAACACCGCCAATGGAGTTGGATAGCACGTGGTATTTTGCACAAGCGACCGCGTCAGGCTCCCGTGTCAGGCCAAGTTTTTCAAAACTGCTGAGGAATTTATCCAGATGTTGCCTGCGAAATAGGCGAAACATCCATTCTTCGACCACGTCCTCACCTTTTTTCATGGAAACAGCGAGTTGCAGCCCCAGAAGATAAGCGTGGTGAAATTCAGCCTGCGCCCGAATAGCGTCGGTTGTCAAATATGCCATATGATGTCCTTCCATTTTTTGGAATGTTTTTTTTGGACATCATAAGGCGGAGGAAGTGATCCCGGCAATGGGATTTTACGACAATGTAACGATCTCGCCGTTTTTATCGCTGTCTGCCAAAAGCAGATCCAGAATATCCGTAACTTTGTCCTCCGGTGCGGGCAGGGTGTTTTGATCTTCACCCGGGTAGGCCGCAAGACGGTGTTTCGTCGCCATTGGACCCGGATCAACCAGATTAACCTTCGCGTTTGAGCGCTCCAGCTCTGCCGCATAAGTCTGGATCAGGCTTTCAAGCGCTGCTTTGGTTGCGGCAAAGCCACCCCAGTAATGCTTGTTCTCCCGGGCGGCAGCGGATGTCATAAAGACCGCGCGGCCAGCTTCACTTGCCCGAAGAAGGGGATCAAGCGCCCGGATCAGGCGCCAGTTGGCCGTGACGTTGAGGCGGAAGACCTCTTCAAACAGTTTTGGATCATATTGCGGTAATGGGGTCAATTTACCCAGCATCGCAGCGGAGCCGATAAGGATATCCAATTTTTTGAAACGCTCAAAAAGCGGGGCGGCAAGACCATCAATATTGTTGGTCTCCAGCAGGTCCATCGGAACCAAAGTCGCGCTACCGCCATTATTCTGGATAATATCGTCTACTTCTTCAAGCGCACCAACTGAGCGGGCGATCAGAATGACATGTGCGCCTTCACCGGCAAGTGCAATGGCGAGCGCGCGGCCCAAACCTCGGGATGCCCCGGAGATTAGGGCTGTTTTTCCTTCAAATCTTTTCATCAGTCTTTCCGCTTAGGAACCTTCGGAGAGAAGTGTCAGTTCTTTGTCCGCACCGCTGTCATGATCGGTCAGATCAATCGGGTAATCACCTGTGAAACAGGCGTCACAATATTGTGGCTGCTCGGCATTTCGCCCTTCTTCTCCCATGGCTTTATAAAGACCATCGAGGGAGATAAAGCTGAGGCTGTCGGCACCGATAAATTTGCACATTTCCTCAACATTATATTGAGCGGCCAAAAGTTTCTGACGGGTTGGTGTGTCCACTCCATAGAAACAGGAATAGGCTGTTGGCGGGCTGGCGATCCGCATATGAACCTCGGTTGCACCCGCATCGCGCATCATCTGCACGATTTTGGTTGATGTTGTCCCGCGAACGATACTGTCATCGACCAGAACAACGCGCTTCCCCTTGATCAGGGCCATGTTGGCATTGTGCTTCAGTTTCACGCCCAAGTGGCGGATTTGGTCCGTTGGCTCAATAAAGGTTCGGCCTACATAATGGTTTCGGATAATACCAAGATCAAATGGCATGCCAGATTGTTCTGCATAGCCAATCGCTGCTGGTGTGCCACTATCCGGCACCGGAATGACGGCGTCTGCCTCAACCGGATTTTCAATGGCAAGCTGACGGCCAATATCTTTACGCACGTCATAGACAGAACGGTTTTCAAGAACGCTGTCTGGGCGGGCAAAATAAATATGCTCAAACACACAGAAGCGGCGCGGCGGGTTGTTGAAAGGCGAATGAGAAGTCACACCACTTTCGTCGATCACCACCACTTCACCAGGGGCTACGTCGCGAACAAATTCTGCGCCAATAATGTCAAGAGCACATGTCTCTGATGCGAGAATATGCGAATTTTCCAGACGTCCCAGAACCAGTGGGCGCACCCCATAAGGATCGCGCATGCCGATCATTTTTTTGCTGGTCAGGGCGACGAGAGAATAAGCGCCATTGATCTTAGACATTGCATCAACAATGCAGTCTACGATCTTGGTTTTCTTACTATTTGCGACGAGGTGAATGATGACCTCGGTGTCCATTGTGGACTGGAAAATGCTGCCTTCGCGAACCAGTTGGGTCCGAAGTGTTGCGGCGTTTGTCAGGTTACCGTTATGGGCGACGGCCAGACCGCCATTTGCAAGGTCGGCAAAAATTGGCTGAACGTTCCGAAGGACTGTGCCCCCTGTTGTGGCGTAGCGGTTATGACCAACTGCGGCCTTGCCTTTCAGGCTGCCGATAACGGCTTCGGTAGAGAAGTTGTCGCCAACTTTACCCATGGCTTTGTGGCTGTGGAAATGGCGTCCGTCGTGGCTCACAATACCGGCGGCTTCCTGTCCCCGGTGCTGCAACGCATGCAGGCCGAGGGCCACAAGTGCCGCGGCCTCGTCATGTCCGTAAATTCCGAAAACTCCACATTCTTCATGGAGCTTGTCATCATCAAAGGGCGTGCCGGTCATAGGGACAATGTCATGTTCAGTCATGGTTTTACCTGAGTACCTTTAGTGAGGTTTTCCATCTGTTGACGGGATTTTTCATCATATCCCTTCTCCAGATCATCGATCGCATCCTTCACCGATTTCTCCACATCCTCACGGAGGGTTTCCGGAATGCTTTCATATCCTTCTCTAGCTTTGCCGGCGCTATCGGCGGCGGCCTCTGTCGCAATGCGCAGATTTTCCTGCATTTCAGGCGGCGTCAGTGCGGCGACAAATTCACCGGCGGCCTGTACAATTGGCAGCATCTTGGCTTCCTGTACCACTTCAGGGCGGCCCCCTTGCGGTACGAACTGGACGAATACCAACCACGCGATCCCAACGATAACAATGGCGCGGGCGATACCAAAGAAAATACCGAGGGAGCGATCAAGCGCGCCCAGTGCAGATGCCTTCACCTTTTCAGAGATGGCATGTGTGATGTAGGACAGGATCACAAGAC
>JAEPMY010000008.1 GCA_017643685.1 Sneathiella sp. | reverse complement strand
GGAAGGCTTCGACCTGCCGCGAGGCGGTGTGCTTCTGGCCCGCGGGGACGCTTTTCCAAACCAAGCTTACCGCTATGGCACAAATGCCTACGGCATCCAATTTCATCCAGAAGTCACCGAAGCCATGAACCGGAAATGGCTGCGAAAAGCCTCCCATATGCTGAGCGAGCCGGGTGCGCAGCCCGCAGAGGCGCAAATCCGCGACCGGATGCGCCATGACGGCGAAATGGATAAATGGTGCCGGAACTTCCTGACCCATTGGACGTCTCTTACAGATGCGACCAATGGATCAGTACCTGTCAGGTAAGGATTAGATAACCCGCTTGGATTTCAAATCCGCAATTTGCTCAGCGCTATAGCCAAGCTCGCCCATCAACTCATCTGTATGTTCACCAAGAGTTGGGGCACGCCGTTTGGCAGAAATATCCACCTTGGACATTTTGACAGGGAAGTCCACAACAGGTGCCTTCCCGTCCAACCCAGGATATTCCATTTCGCGGATCAGACCCATTGCTGCCAGATGCGGATCATCCAAAGTCTGCTGCGGAGAATAGATAGGACCGCATGGAATGCGGGCTTCTTCAAGGGCTTTAATGGCTTCATCCGTGGTGCGCTCAGCACACCATTTGGCCGTTCTCTCCGACAAAAGGTGGCCGTGATCGCCCCGATCCTGATCGCTTTCAAACCGTGGATCTTCCAACCAGTGATCCTCTCCCATTAGATTTGCCCAGCGCTTGAAAAGAGGGGCGCCAATGATCTGAATAAGGATCCACCCGTCTTTAGTTTTAAATGTATCGGAAGGACCGCCATTTTGGCCGCGGTTTGCAGTTCCTACACGATCCAGCTTCATCAGTGCCTGCTCCATCATGGTCACGCTGCCGATTAACACGGAAGATCCAAAAAGGGAGCCGGTAACAACCTGGCCTTCACCCGTTTGATTACGGTGAATAATTGCTGCCAATGTCCCGATGCAACCTGCCATCGCAGTGGAAAAATCAACCCAAGGCGCAGCCAATTTACGCGGTCCATTTTCATCACCAGACATGTACATGGCACCGCACATGGCCTGACCAATACCATCAAAGCCAACCCGGTTTTTGTAAGGACCGGTATCTCCAAAGGCGGATTGGTGGGTCAGGATGATATCCTCTTTCAAGGCTTTCAGGCTTTCATAATCCAACCCCATGGCAACCAATGTTTCTTCTGGCAGGTTAGCAACCACCACATCCGCTGATTTCACAAGCTTTTGAACAACCTCACGACCTTCTGGCTTCATTGGATTTAGGGTGAGCCCTTTTTTGTCATGCCCCATCTGCAACAGCATTCCACCATCACCGCTGTCCATCACAGGTGTCGTGAAGCGATCCTCGCTACCGTCCAGCTTTTCAATCCGGATAACCTCAGCGCCAAGCTGCGCCAGAATTGTTGCGCAATACGGGCCCGCGATATAACGCCCAAAATCCAGCACGCGGATACCGCTCAGAATACCTGACATTTTATTCTCCTGTTTATTCTTCTTGTTGTTTTTGCAGGTGGTCTTTTATCCATCCCTTATCCCGTTAGGGTGCCTTTAAACCCAAGGGAATGCAAGTTTTTGGAAATCCCAGACACAAAAAGGCCCGCGTGAAATACAGGCGGGCCTTTTCAAAAAACGATGTTCGATGGTCAGATCAGTTCAACACCTTCAGCAAGCGGTCCCTTTTCCCCGTCTTTAACATTGAGACGAACACGCTGCGCTGTTTCAAGCACACCCAGTCCAGACCGTTCCAATGCTTTCATATGAACGAAAATATCGCGGCTTTCATCATCAGGCGTGACAAAGCCAAAGCCTTTTTCAGTATTGAAGAACTTCACCGTACCTTCGATCAGTTCGGTGTCCCCATCGCGCTGATCGAGCACAGGCGCCGGCCCTAAATTGACAATACGAAGTACTTGCTGACCCCGCATTCCCGCGGTCAGGTCACATACGATCGGCGCACCTTCCGGCAAACCTTGAAGCCCCTCACTCTGCAAAACGGAAATATGGACAAAAGCGTCACCGCTTCCATCCAATGGCTCTACAAAGCCGAACCCCTTCGCTGTATTGAACCACTTTACTTTACAATCTATGCCGTCACGTGTTTCCACGGCTGACTGCACAGCACTATCTTCTTGCATATTGCCCAGTCCCCAACTTAGCAATCAACACTTAGGTGTTAATTCTTCCACCAGCCAGCGCAATTGACCAGTATAAAATAACAAAACCGCAGAAATTCAACATTCAGCAACAGAGCCTCAATTGAATTTGAGCTAATATCCCCTCAACAATCACTACATCATAAGATGTTGTATTTAAAACATCTTTTAAAATATGAATGCAATTTGTTACAAAACGAAAGTCCACGCACAGAAATATGGCCCGGAATTGCGCCAAAGAGCTAAAGGCCCCTTGGCTCCGCGCCACACTCAAACTAATGAAGGCTTTTGATTCGCTTCAAACAATTACTTAGATATCTAATAATCTAATTATCACATCCCTTAATTGTTTATCCAGTGAAAATTGATTCCACCCTATACAACCAGGAACAATGTAACTATTTTATCACAAACTAACTGTTATGCATACCCCGGATGGGATAGTTTTTCTCCCGCGCGAACGTAATCCCTCGCAGAATCATGGTTAAGTCAGGACGCGAAAATGGAGCATTTGAAATGTCTATAATCTGCACATTTCCGTCAGGTCTTACCAAAAACAGGCCCGGTTCTGGGAAAGGCTGATCCGTCTCTTCTGGGGAGCGTGGATCTGAGATATAGAGCCCCAATTTCTTCATTTGCTCAACACTCAAATCATAACCAATAGGAATATTTAATCCTCCTTTTTCAACTTGAGATTTCGCCTTTTCAAATCCATCACCTGAAATCGCAATAACATCAGTGTCTTGAGCCGCAAACTCTGCCTGAATTGACTGGAGCTTTTCCAAATACTGAGCACATAACGGGCAATGCAACCCACGGTAGATTACCGCCAGCTTCCAACGCCCTTCATCACTACTCCCCCCAACAGTCGCCTCTCCGCCATCAACAAGGGGAATGGTAAATTCGGGAAAAGGGGCTCCGGCTTTTAGTTTATCTGAATACACGAGTATATACTCCCATTAGAATGATCGTTCCAAATAAATAAGTACTCCAATTTGATCTGCAAGGGGATCAAAATTGACGCGAACACGAAGACGTGATTGCGTTTCCGGAGGCAGCCAATAGAATAACCGCTTTCAGTTCACGTAAGACGGACGCGTATTATGATTTTTCAAAGCCTGAGCCAACTTTCTGAAAAAATTGCAGATCTGCCAGAAGCGGATATGGAAAGCACCGATAAAGCCTTGAAACGCGACGCCGTTTTAACAAAGCCTGCAGGCGCTCTTGGGAAATTGGAAGAAATCGCGGTTTGGGCATCTGCATGGCAGCGCCAACACCCCCCAACGTTTGAAAAACCTCAGATCGCTATTTTCGCGGGCAACCACGGCGTCTGCGCCAAAGGCGTATCAGCCTTTCCACCTGAAGTAACGGTCCAGATGGTGGCAAATTTCGATTCCAACGGCGCCGCCATTAATCAACTTGCCAATCAGTATGGCGCCAGTTTCTCTGTTTGGCCGTTGGAGCTTAACACCCCAACCGCTGATTTCACTGAAAACCCGGCTATGAGCGAAGAAGAAATGCTCACGGCGGTCAACATTGGATGGAAAGCGGTCGAAGCAGGATCGGACTTCCTTGTTGTTGGGGAGATGGGGATCGGCAACACAACCGTCGCCTCTGCCCTTGCCGCCGCGTTGTTTGGTGGAACAGGCGCAGATTGGGCAGGCCCCGGCACGGGTGTTGGCCCTGACGGGATGGGCCGAAAAGCAGACGCTATCGACGCAGGGCTTAAACGTCATGCAGACATTCTCGGTGATCCGCTCAAAGTCATGCAGCATCTAGGCGGCCGGGAGCTTGCGGCCATGCTGGGCGCAGTCCTTGCGGCACGCTTTAAAAATGTGCCGGTTGTTCTGGACGGTTTTGTAACCTGTGCAGCCATTGCCCCTTTGTTCAAACTAAACGAGAAAGCATTGGATCACTGCATTGTGGGGCATGGATCAGCCGAGCCCGGTCACATGAAACTACTGCAGCATCTGAAACAGCAACCGTTGCTGAGCTTAGCGATGCGCCTTGGTGAAGGGTCTGGCGCCGCTGTAGCTCTCGGCATTGTTCAAAGTGCAATTGTTACCCATGCGGGTATGGCAAGCTTCACTGAAGCTGGCGTCTCTGATCAGGACTAAGCGATCCGATTGATCCAATCCACCTGAACGGAGGGCTCTCCCTCCGTCATATATAAAGTCACCCGTGAAACGGAGAGCGGCGCAACTTGCAAAGAAAGCGCCCTCTCCAATGGTATATGTAGGTATTGAGAGAGGATTGCCCGAATGACGCCCGCATGTGTCACCAGCAGAATATCATCTTGATTTTCTTCAGCCTCCAGCAGCGCATCAAGAAACCCTCTGACACGGTCACAAAGTTCCTGAAAACTCTCTCCCTCTGGCGGTGCGGCCGCTTCGGGTGCCTCCCAAAAAGCATCATATAGATCCGGGTTTTGATCCCGCGCCTCATCGTATGTCAGCCCTTGCCAACTCCCGAAATGCTGCTCCCGGATTGCTGATGATAAAATGGAAGGGGAACGGTCAAGCATTTTCGCCGTTTCAATGCACCGCTTGAGGTCGCTGCTAATAACGTTCAAATCTTTTGGCAGCTGCTTTTCAAGCCACTGGAATATATCAGGCTGATCCAAATCAGCCTCTAAGTCCTGCTGCCCATAGATATAAGACGCATGCACCGGTGCATGCCGAAGGAGCCACAAACGGATTTGACGCATCCCAAGGGCCCTAATTTAAGAGCGGAGCTCGTTCAAACTGGTCACATTATTCTCCAGCTTAAACTGCGTATTATAGAGATCCGCGTAAACACCGCCTTTAGCAAGTAGATCACTATGTGTTCCGCTCTCCACGATCTCACCGCCGACAACCACATAGATACAGTCTGCATCCAAAATAGTGGAAAGACGATGGGCAATAACCATAGATGTGCGCCCCTGCATCAGATGAGACAGGGCAACTTGCACCTTCCTCTCAGCCTCTGTATCCAGCGCAGAAGTTGCTTCATCCAACAGCAGGATCGGCGCGTCTTTCAATATGGCGCGGGCAATTGCAATCCGCTGACGTTGCCCACCAGAGAGACGAACCCCATCATTACCAACCGGCGTCTCATAGCCTTGCGGTAACGTTTCGATGAAATCATGAATGGCCGCAGATTTTGCCGCCGCGATAATCTCATCCTCGGCTGCCCCATCGCGGCCATAAGCAATATTAGCCCGGATCGTGTCATCAAAGAGGAAAATATCCTGACTAACGAGGGCAAACTGATCGCGTAAAGATCGAAGCGTCACATCTTTAATGTTCTGCCCATCCAACAGGATCTGACCAGAAGAGACATCATAAAACCGAGGCAACAAATTAAGAAGAGTTGATTTACCGCCGCCAGATGGCCCCACTAGCGCCACCCTCTGTCCAGGCTGCACCTCCAACGAGATATCCTTTAGCACCAGCGTAGAAACATCTTCGTCCTCATAACTGAAAGTCACCTTATCTAGTGAAATCCGACCTTCATTCAGTTCCAGCGGACAGGCACCATCCACATCTTTGACTGTATGACTTAGATCAAGAAGTGAGAAAATACGCTGCGCCGCCGCAAGAGAGTTCTGCATTTGTGGGGCAAGTTTTGCTATGCTTTTAATGGGTTGATACGCCAACATTACAGCTGTGATAAAGGCGAAAAAAGTTCCAGGGGTAGTATGGCCTTGCGTCACGCTACTAGCCCCATAAAGTATAACAACAGCAATCATCCCACCTGCTAGAGTCTCAACAATCGGATTACTGGTTGCCTGAATGCGCATAGCCTTGTTTTGCAGCCGAAAACGACGATTAACCTCTTCGCCCCCTGCTCTTCGCGTTTCTTCTTCTTTGTTATAAGATTTAATTACCCGAAGCCCATTAAAAGTCTCCTCCAAAAAGGAGCTGAAGCTTGCAGTTTGATCAAGCACACCAGTGGAGGCCTTTCTAGCTCGTTTCCCAAGTTGACGAATCGCAAATGCCCCGGGAGGTAACCCAATGAAAATCACCAAAGCCATTTGCCAATCATAATAAAACAGGGAACCAATCAGAAAAATTGCTGTAAGTGTATCTTTTGTGAGAACAACAAGCGTATTAGTTGCACCTGCTCTAAGCTGATTGGTATCGAATACAAACCTCGAGATAAGTTGCCCTGTTGGATTTTTATTGATCCAAGCAAGGTCCGCAAAAATCAACTTTTTAAAAAGATCCTTTTGAATGTCCGCAACAATCTTGTTGCCAACCCAGCTCATACATATAGCCTGTCCAAACGTAGCGACACCACGAAGAGAGAAAATAACCGCAATGGCGATAACAGTGTAATAGATAACTTGCTGATCTTTTTCGAAGAACACCTCATCCACGATGGGCTTCATCAAATAAGCCGTGGCTGTTGTTGTGATGGCACCAATTACCATGAAAATAATCGCCAGAAACAGTCTGGCCTTATAATGCATCACATATTCTCGAATGAGCCGCCCATAAAGCGCTTTTGTACTACTGCCTGTGACAACAGGCGCTGTTGCATTCGGTATTTGTTTTTTTTCAACCACGCAGGATCCCCAACTCGGCACTCATAAGGTCTTCAGGCCTAGCATGTAAATACACCGCTACAGAGTCTTTTCAAGCTGCGTAAAGGGGATCGGCCGTATTTGATGAAATATCGCAACACCCTATTCCAAGTTCTGTTGACAACCTCTTCAAAAAGCAGGACAAGCAAAAGATGTTCGGCCTGTTTCCAAAAAAGAAATTACGCGTCAGCTTGCCTGAAGGAGAGCGGGTCATTGCCATCGGTGACATCCATGGGCAGAAATCTCGCTATAATGAACTAATGACCTTGGTAACCCGATATCGCAAAAAATATCCCCGCGATAAGGAAAGCCTTGTTTTCTTAGGCGACTACGTAGATCGCGGCCCAAAATCGGCAACGATTATCGAGAAACTCATCAAGCAAAAAAAAGCAGCTGAGAAAAATCATATTGAGGCTATTTTTCTGCAAGGAAATCACGAAACGCTGCTTTTGGAAGCCATTGAAGACCGAGGCACTCGCCATGAAATGTGGTGGCGAAACGGCGGTCAGCAAACCGTGATGAGTTACCTTAAATATGTCGAGGCAAAACTCCCCGCAAATCCAAGTCAGCGGCAGTATTTGGAAATTTTTCAGGAAACCTTCCCCAAAAAGCATTTACGATTCTTGGAAAGCCTGAAGGACATGCACCGCATTGAAAACCTGGTCTTCGTCCATGCCGGGCTGAATATGAAGAAAAAGCTGAAAGAGCAATCGGTGGAAGACATGCATTGGATCCGGTCACCCTTTCTGGACTGGAAAGGACCACAGAAGAAATATATGGTGGTACATGGGCACAGCATTACTCCCCGCATGCGCCCTCTCATCACCGATCATCGCATCAGCATAGACACAGGCAGTTACAAACAGCGAGGGCGGATCACCGCCGCTATATTCGAAGACAACAAGGTCCGTTTCATTAGCAGTGGTACCTTAAAAGAATATAATAAGAACCTTTTCTCCTGACCTGGTTCTGGCATCCTCGCATAATTAAAAAGTGGAGGAAATTATGTGCCCAGCAGCAACCAAAAATCCAGTTTGTGAACTTCTGGATATCGATCATCCCCTAATTCTGGCGCCAATGGCACTGACGTCCGGCGGCGCGCTGGCAAAAGCTGTAACTGAGGCAGGTGGTCTTGGTCTTATTGGCGGCGGATATGGTGATGCAAACTGGCTAGAGACCGAATTTGTCAATGCAGGCAATGCCCGTTTCGGAGTTGGCTTCATTACATGGAGCCTTGCAAAGCAGCCAGAGCTTTTAGATTTGGCCTTATCCCGGAACCCGGTGGCCATCATGCTCTCCTTTGGGGATGCCGCCCCGTTTATTGCAAAAATTAAAGAAAGCGGCGCCAAAGCTATTTGTCAGGTGCAAACCCGAAAACAAGCCGAGGAAGTCGCCGCATTAGGCGCTGACATCATCGTAGCTCAAGGAACAGAAGCAGGTGGCCATGGAGCCGCAAGGGGGCTTGCGAGCCTGCTTCCCTCTGTTGTTGATGCCGCGGGAGATATCCCCGTTCTGGCGGCTGGCGGCATTACTGAATATCGGGATTTGGTGGCAGCCGCTTCCCTTGGGGCAAAAGGGGCGTTAATTGGCACCCGCTTTTTTGCAAGTGACGAAGCATTGGGGCATCCCAATGTTAAGACCCGGATCGTGGAAAGCACTGCTGATGATACCGTTCGTACCACTGTTTTTGATGTCGCCCGAAATCTGGATTGGCCGGCGCCTTATACAGTTCGTGCCATCAATAATGGCTTCACCCAAAAATGGCATGGCAATGAAGGCGCACTTGAAACCCAAAAAGAGGAAATCATCGCAGCATATCCCGGCGCTGTGGCCTCAGGCGATGTGGATTATATGGGTGTGTTTGCTGGTGAAGGGATCGACCGGATTAAAGAGATCAAATCCGCAAAAGATATCTTCGCGGATTTCATTAAATCCCCGTCCCCTTGGTGAAGCTCTATGTTGGGGTTTGTTCAGTTTCTGCTCGCTCAAATCGGCGAACTTTCACCAGCAGGATAACGGCCAGTCCTGTCCCAATAGCGGAACAACCTGCCATTGCAAGGAAACTGTAGCTCGGGTTCATATCAAAAAGCAGCCCGGCTGACATGGTCAGGATCCCAAAAAACACTCCCATTGAGAGGCTGTCATAGAGCCCTTGAGCCGAGGCAGAGATTGCGGCAGGCACACGCTTGCTCATATAAGCGATCAAAGACATGTAAAGCAGGGCGAAGGTAAAAGCGTGGAAAATCTGGGCTGTTAAAATCAACGGCAAACTTGTTGCATACGCAATTAGGCACCACCGAATAATGCCACCGATCCCCGCGACAACGATCATCGGCATCGCCCCAAATCTATCGATTAGCCTACCCGATATGGAAAACATACCGATTTCCGCCAGAACGCCTGCCATCCATAAAAGCGTAATCACTAGGTTACTATACCCAAGGGATTTCCAGTAAATGGCACTGAACCCATAAAGCGCGGCGTGAGTTGACAAAAGAAGTGCGACCGTTACCAAGAACAGCGGAAAATTGGGGAGCTTCAACGGCTCTAAAAGCGGGGCTTTATCCTTCATGGGAGGCGTATGAATAGCCGGTACTAAATAAGATGCCACGACCAATCCTAATGCAGTGACCAGCATCGCCCAGTAAATCACATCATCGCCGTAATGATCCGCCAGAGCACCAACCGCGAGTGCGCTGAGCATAAAGGCAAAGGAGCCCCAGCGCCGAACCTTACCAAACTCAATACCAACCAGATGTCCCATTCGCATGGTGAGGCCATCTGACAACGGAATGCCCGTCGATAAAAACGCACCGCCGAGCCCCCACAAAACCGCAAAGGCGACCCATCCTTCGAAAAAGGGCATAAGCGCAATGAGTATTGTGAGCAGAACAGCGAGTGAAATCATTACCTGACGGCGATCCCCCACGGCATCCGCAATCCAGGATGTCACCGGCACAATGATCAGCTTCAGCCAATAAGAAACCCCAAGGACCACCCCCACATAGGTGAGCGAAATTTCCGCCTCTAACCAGCGCGGCCAGAGCGGGATGGCAATGCCATAGATCGCAAAAAATGCTGTGTAATAGCCGGACAGACGAACGCTGGCCGATCGGTGGGTATAGGTGTTTTCCATCAACTCCGCCTATGGTGAAGGCGTCAATCTACCCTGTCCGGTGATCAGAAAACAGACCTTATTGAGGCATCAGCACATATAATGCTTCTGTATCCACGGAAACGGTGATCTGCTGCCTTTCGCAGCCATCACCATCCATTTGGAAATTCCCCGGTTTTTGGCTTTCTAGTTGCAGACAATCGGTTGTGGACAGTCGCTCTACCATCGTGAAGCGATCCAACGTCCCCAATAACAATGCAAACCCATATTTAAGGGCCGACCCAACACCCGCATTTTTAAGAACTAAAGTGTTGAGAACCGGCTGGGTCAAATCCGCATCCGGAAAAGCGCAGAATGGACCCCCAAAATGGCGGGCCCGCGAGATTATAATACTCGCCCCTCTCAGCTCATCGCTTGGCGTGCTCACCCGCACATCAAAAGTTTTAAAATCACCACGAACCCGAAGTGCGGCAAAAAGATAAGCAAGCGCCCCCCACTTTTTCTTCTCCGCTGAAACAAGCGCGCAGACCGCATGGCTGTCATAGCCAGATCCCACCATCAGCAAAAATCGCTGACCATCTGCAAGGCCCGGAAAAATTGGAACGGACGGCCCGCCCATGATGGCATCAGCAACTGCTCCATTACCAGATTTCAACCCAATTTCATGCGCAAATACATTTGCGGTCCCAAGCGGAATAACCCCCATCGGCAAATCGCTACCGCGCAGCCCTTGTGCGACCTCTGCCAATGTTCCATCACCGCCCGCGACAATCACAGCTTCGGGTCGCGCCGGGATTTGGGTTGCCATCCGGGCTAGCTCTTCTGCGTGGCCGGGCCCCGTGGTTTTTCGAATGTCAATGGAACACCCTCTCTCCACCAACGCGTTAATGGCCTTGGCAAAACGTCTGGCATTTTTGGCCCCTGACGCCGGATTATGGATCACCATAAGTCGGGTTCTTTGTGTCACTTAAGCGACTTCCTTTCGCCATAAAACCATCATTTAGCAGTCATTAATTTGCAGCGTGACTGCGGGATTATACTTGTATGAATTGATTACCGATTTCCAACTATTTGGTGACGATTCTGTGAAATACGCTGGTTAATTAGGAAGTCGTGACGTTTATGAATGCCTTAACGACACCCAGAAAATACAAATCCATCTGGATTTCCGATATTCACCTTGGAACGCCGGGTTGCAAGGCTGCTTTTCTCCTCGATTTCCTGAAAAATACCGAAAGTGAAAAGCTCTATCTTGTGGGCGACATTATCGACGGCTGGGCGCTGCGGCGAAATTGGTTCTGGCCGCAAGCGCATAACGATGTGGTTCAGAAAATCCTTCGAAAAGCGCGTAAGGGCACACAAGTCTATTTCATCCCCGGCAACCATGACAGCTTTGCCCGCTCATATGTGGAGCATGACTTTGGTGACATTAAAGTTGCCCGCGAAATGATGCATGAAACGGCCGATGGCAAAAAGTTTCTAATCCTGCATGGCGACGAATTTGATGTGGTCGTCAAGTACGCCAAATGGTTGGCACTCCTTGGTGATTGGGCTTATGGCATCTGTCTTCGCTTGAATGACTTTGTCAATGCGATCCGGGAAAAGCTCGGCTACCCCTATTGGTCACTCTCCGCATATTTAAAGCTGAAGGTCAAAAATGCCGTTCAGTTTATCGCTGATTTTGAAGACGCGCTGGCTGAAGTAGCTCGCGAAAAAGGCGCAGATGGTGTGATCTGTGGCCATATCCACCACCCTGAAATACGCGATATTAACGGGGTATTGTATTGTAACGATGGTGATTGGGTTGAAAGCTGTTCTGCCCTTGTAGAACATGAAGATGGACGCCTTGAAATTCTTCATTGGATGACCCCTTCTTTTCAAAAAATCACCACTCCCCAGACAGAACAGGAAAAAGAATGCGTTGCATCATCGTCTCTGACGCTTGGACGCCTCAAATCAATGGTGTCGTTCGGACGCTAACCCAATTAAAAGCAGAACTTGAAAGTCGGGGGCATGAGATCATCACCATTACCCCAAATCTGTTCAAAACCATTCCCTGTCCAACATATCCGGAAATTCGGCTAAGCCTTTTTGCCGGAAAAAAGGTTATGCAAATGATTGAAGAGGCGCGCCCAAGTGCCATTCACATCGCGACCGAAGGCCCCCTCGGCATGACGGCGCGGCGATACTGTATTAAAAACAATATTCCGTTTACGACCGCTTTTCACACGCTATTTGCAGAATATGTAAAAGCACGGACGATGTTGCCACTGTCCGTTGGGTACGCGTTTTTGAAATGGTTCCACAAACCTTCAAAATGTTTGATGGTCGCTACCCCGACACTTGAAAAATCTCTGACAGCACGGGGATTTAATAATATTAAACGGTGGTCTCGAGGAATTGATATAAGCCTCTTTTACCCTCGGGAAAAACAACTTCAAGATCTACCTCGCCCTATTTTCATGTATGTAGGTCGGGTGGCTGTTGAGAAAAACATCGAAGCTTTTCTAAAACTGAACCTGCCCGGTAGTAAGGTTGTCGTGGGCGACGGTCCGCAAAGGGCCATGCTCGAAGAAAAATACCCCAAAGCCTACTTCCTCGGCATGAAAGAGGGAGAGGAGCTTGCCGAACATTATGCATCCGCTGATGTATTCATGTTCCCAAGCAGAACAGATACATTCGGCCTTGTCTTATTGGAAGCTTTGGCCTCTGGGGTTCCTGTCGCGGCTTACCCGGTAACCGGCCCGTTGGATGTTATTGGAGAGGCTCCCGTTGGTGTTCTTGATGAAGATCTGGAGCGGGCTGCGCATAAAGCCCTAAAACTGGACCCAAAATCCTGCCGGGATTTTGCACTGAATTACACATGGGAGAAAAGCGCAGATCAGTTTTTTTCCAACCTTGCCCCGTTTGACCCAAGCCGATGGAGCCAAAAAAACACTCAAAATCAACCAAAGCGCAAAGAAATCCTGGGACCAAACTCTTAAAAGGCTAAACATCGGTAAATTTTTATTTACTTGTCTAATGTACACTTTTGAATTCGAATAAGCTGAATTAAATAATATTTAATTTATGCCCTACATATCAACCATATGGTCGGTATGTATCTGTTTTGTAATTTGTGTGAGTAGGCGTTCGTGCATGGTATATGTAAGCGTAGATTGGGACTCAATTGTTGGCAGCCTTTATCGGTCGAAAGGAAGCCTTGCAACGAAGGTCGACAGTTTTAGGCACACCCTACTTGAGGCATCCAACTACAAAACGGCAGACTGTTATATTCTACATGAATCCGGAACCTATCTAAGGCCCATTGACTTTAACGGTGAGCAAACTGTAATTGGCTATGCTGAACTACGCCGCCCTGACAACAGGCCTCCTTGTTGGGAGATTGAACTCCACTCACAGCCTCGACCCTTCCCTGCTTCTGATATCTATGATCGATATGTCGTAATCATGACGACAACACCGACAGGGGTAGAAAATGGAGCCGTCCTTCTCGGGTATCATGCTAATCAGAATCTGCCCGCCGAACAAAAAATCACCTCCTGTTCTGCCAGTTTTCTACGTCATCAAATTGGCGCTTTAATTGACGAACACCAAAATGAAACTGAAAAAAACCAGAAAACGGCCCAAAGTGCAGCCTATTTCAGTGCGTCCATGGATGTGACACTCGACTCTTATATTATTTATGATGAGCAAGACCGCGTAGTGGCTTTCAGCCCCAATCACCTAGAATTTTATCCTTGGCTAACCGGACATTTGAAAGTTGGAGCAAACTTTGCTGATATCCTACAAGTAGTTGCCTACAGCGGTTACATGCCAGATGTGGAGGGTAAAGAAGAAGAATGGATCCAGAACCGGCTTGGCATGCGCCGAGGTGAGGTCAAGCAGATTGATACCACTTTAAATAACGGACGCGCCATTCGAATTCGAGAGCATCCACTTCCCGGCGGTGGCTGGGTTGCTAGCCTTACCGATATAACTTTGTTCAAACAAGCAGAAGAGCGGATTAGGAACAGAGAGAAAACATATCGACATCTGTTGGAAGCAAGCCCAGATGCCATTGCGATCATGCAAGATGGTAAAATCGTCTTTGCTAACGAAAAAGTCCTCGATCTATTCAAGGCCGATAATCAACAGCAGATTATCCAAACCCCTTATCTTAACTTTATTTTTGAAGCAGACCTGCCCACGATTTCCGGTCAGATCAACCAATTTAAAGATGACCAGAAACATCGCTTCAGTTGCCGTATGGTTCGTATGGATGGCACCATATTCTATGCAGATGTCACCTTTGCTTCTGTTGAATGGGATAATCGGCCCGCCACCCTATTTACCACACGCGATGAAACTGACCTGCGGCAGCTTCTGGAAAAACTGGAAACTCAGAAGAAACAACTTCAAAATGCCCAACGTCTATTCCGGGCGGGACACTGGGAATATGATTTCCGGGGCGGTATTTTCCGCCCCTCAGAGCAGCTTGCCAAACTCATGGGGCTTAAGACGGGAGTTCGAGAGATTCCGTATCAAGAGCTCCTCAAGATCTTCCCTGACGAAGAGTACGGGCGCTTGGAACGCACCATATTAGACGGAATAGAAGCAAAAACGTCTTTTGATCTGGAACATCGGGCACTCTTTGGGGACAAAGAAATCTTCATCCAGGGTCGCGCTGAAGGCATCTATGACGAAGAAGGTAACATTGAGACCATCTTTGGCATATCTCGCGATGTAACTGAGCGAAAGCAGCTCGAAGATGCTCTTCATTTAAACCAGAAGCGCTTTAAAGATCTCGCCCTTTTCGTCTCTGATGTTTTTTGGGAACTGGATACAAACGGTTATTTTTCCTATATCTCCTCCGATATTGAAGAATTGCTCGGTCATAAAACAAGTTGGTATCTGCGCCGTCACATTTCAGATGTCTTCACGGACACTGAAAAAGAAACAGCACCTATTCAGGAGATGTTGGCTTGCCTAAATGAAAAGCGTGCCTTTAAAGGTATTGAATTCCCCAGAATTAATCCGAACACAGGGGATAAACGCTGGTTCAACTCTTCTGCTATTCCACTTTTCGATCTAGACGGCAATTTCGAAGGATATCGCGGTTATGACACAGATGTTACTGAACGTATAAAACTGGAAGTGCAAATCAACAGATCCCAAAAACTAGAAGCAATCGGTGGCCTGACAGGTGGCATCGCCCATGATTTTAATAATCTCCTTGGCATTGTTCTTGGCAATGCAGAAATGCTTTACGAAGATTTGTTGGAACAGAAGGATAAGGCCGGTTGCACGAAAGTCCAGAATATCATCTCTGCAAGTAATCGCGGTGCTGAATTAACTCATCAAATGTTGGCATATGCTCAGAATCAACCTCTGGCGCCCACCCGAATTTGCATTAATAAGCAAGTTGACAATATGTTGTCACTCATCCGCCGGACAATCGGTGCTGATATCGATATTCAGGTAGAGCATCATAAGAACTTGAGAGAAACCAAGGCCGACCCAAATCAGGTGGAAAATGCAGTTTTAAATATGTTTTTGAACGCCCGGGACGCGATGTCAGATGGCGGTGAAATTGTCGTCCGCACTAGTAATTGTCAGGTAACTGAAAGTGATCAGGAGCGACTTCAACTTACTCCAGGGGAGTATATCTGCCTGACCGTTGAAGATAACGGATCCGGAATTCCAGAGGATATCCAGGACGCCATTTTTGACCCCTTTTTCACCACCAAACCAGTTGGTCAGGGAAGTGGCCTTGGCCTCAGTATGATTATGGGATTTGCAAAACAATCAGGCGGTACCGTTCGGGTGAAATCTGAACTTGGTGTCGGAACAGCCATTTCCGTTTACCTGCCAGCTGCATGATGTTAGCTTTCAGGCACAAATCCTGGGGGTCTGATGTTAGAAATTGAAAAGAAATATCTGGTTCAAAATGAGAGTTGGCGGGATCAGATTTTAGATCACAAAAAGATCGTTCAATTTTATATCTCCCCCAAAGATTCGATCCCGACGATACGCCTGCGCACCAAAGGAAATAAAGGCTATATCACGATCAAATACCCATCAGTGAGCGCCAATATCCTTGCCCGCCCAGAGTATGAATATGAAATTCCCCTCAGTGATGTGGAAGCGCAGAAACCATCTGCAATTGGCCGCGTCATAGAGAAAACCCGCCACAAAGTGCGGGATGAATTTGGGCAGATTTGGGATGTGGATGAATTCACCTCCCCCTCTCCCGGACTAGTTCTCGCTGAGATTGAGCTTACCGATGAAGCGGAGCATGTTAAGTTACCTGCATGGGCTGGCAGTGAAGTAACTGCGGACAAGCGGTTTTCAAATCAAGTGATGTCTTATTCGGAAGAAATGTTGTTCATATGATGACCATCATATGGTTTCAATAAATGGTCAAATTCTGTCAGTAATTCTTCAAGTCCGACAGGTTTCATCAACACCCGGTCCATACCTGCATCTATCATCTCTTGATGACTGCTATTACTTTCTTCGCCGGTCAGGCCAATGATCGGCAAATCTCTCCAACGACTGTCCCCGCGAATTTGACGGGCCACCTCAACCCCCGAAAGATTTGGCATCCTGGCATCCAGCAGCAGCAAATCAAATTCCTGACTTTCGAGCGCATTGATCACACCATGCCCATCTTCTGCAATGGTGATACTGGCAACAACAGGGGTGAGAAGTGCCTGTAACAAGGCCCGGTTCACAAGCATATCATCCGCTACGATAACGCGAAGATGGCTGTAATCTGAATGCTCTCGTGGTTCATTTTCATGACGATACCCATCGGTATCCTGCTCTGACAGGATTTCAGCAGGTATTTCAATATGGAAAATCGTTCCTTCACCCACTTGGCTGGTGACATCAATTTCACCGCCCCATACATCCACAATGCTTTGAACAATAGCCAGACCAAGACCTGACCCCTGACGTGCCTCGCTTTCTTCACTGCGGGTGAATCGATCGAACAAGGTCTCAAGCGCTTCAGGTGGGATACCGATACCACTATCCTCTATCTGTAATAACAAGCGAGGATCAGCTTCATCCAGATTGTGGCGCACTCTCACGCGGACGTAACCGGCGTCCGTAAATTTCAATGAGTTTCCGACCACATTCACCAGAATTTGACGCAGTTTCTTTGCATCCAGCATTAAAAATTCAGGAACGCTTTCGGACACATCAGAAATGAGGGACACCCCTTCATTCTGATTCATCACCGTCACCATATCTATCGTATTGGAGACCAAGTCCCTCACATCTGTCGGGGCTGGATTAATTTTCAGGTTATTATTTTCTGCCCGCTGTAGGTCCAGGTAGTCATTGATCAAACTAACAATATAATCCCCTGTTTCCTGGGCTGTATTCACAAGCTCACGGAACCGACGATCCAAACCGTTATCCAAAAGATAGCGCTGCGCCGCCAGCACCCCTTGCAGAGGCGAGCGAATTTCATGTGCCAGAATTTCCAGAAATTCCGCCTTCTCCCGAACCGTCCGGTCAGTTTGACGGCGAGCTTCAATCCGTTGCCTGAAATAACCAGACACGAATATGAAAAGGATCGCGGACAACACAAACCCACCGAGAAAATACGCCTGAATATAGGGACTAATTTGCTCGATAGTCGGCCACCCCCCTTTGGGTTTCATGGATAGCGCCCAAGTCCCATTTAAGAGAGGTACATCCATACGAACAGCCTGGACGGATGGGCGAAATAAATCTCCATCTCCAAAAAACACCTCGCCATTTCGCCCTAGACCGTCTTTTCCTCTTAAAGATAACTCATACTCTTCAAGATAAGATGTCAGTTCAATATCAGTGTAAATTTGCTGTAAATCCACAGGAGCGGCAAGCACTCCCCATAGTAACTTTTTTCCATTCGTTCCTATTGAAAACACAGGAAGGCGCAAGACAATTCCTTCCCCTCCCTGAACGAGTTTTACTGGGCCTGCAATAATGGGGCGCCCTTGCCGAACTGTCTGAAAAACGGCACGTCGCTGCTCTGCTGGTGCCGTTCGATAATCTAAACCAAGAGCCGCTTTGTTCTCTTCGAACGGATACACATACTGAACGATCAAATCCGGTGCAGCCGCAATATTGAGAATACCGGGGCTATGTTCCTTCACCGAGGCTGCAAAACGGGAATATTCTTCCTGAGTAAAATCTGGATTTGTCTCTATCAACGCCCGAAGGCCGTAGAGAATATGAATATCTCGTGCAATTCGTAAGTTGATTTTGGAGCGAAGGGTTTCTGCTGCGCTTCGCGTTTCTTCTTCTAGTTTTGCCGTTTCCGCGGACACAATCTGACGCTCGATTTCCTTCTCCACCATGAAGAAGAAAAGCGCCAAAATGCAGATCGCCGCGATTGACAAAATTTTGAAATTATTCATTCGCTCCAGAGCCTCTTTGCCCTGTGATGGTTAATTTTCATCACAGGGCAAAGCTACACTACACCTAAGAGCGTAAAGATTGTGTTAGCTATAGCAAGGTAATTATAGCCTTAATCTTCATAGGGAACAGATGCCAATAGCGCCGCATTTCCACCCGATGCCGTTGTATCAATACTCAAACACTTCTCAGTCACATACTCACCCCACGCCCGATCGGACATCAGAAGCGGAATAAGCGCACCAGATCGTTTGGCAAGCTCTAGCCGAATGGTTTTTAAGGTATCCAAAGACTGTCCTGACAGACAACAAGCAGAGAGGCCAGATGCGCTTAAGTGCGCGGCGGAAATCAAATCCGCTGCACTAAATCGGACATCCCCTTCATCGATACCAGCTTTACGGAGTGCTTTGTTGAAAACCGCAATTTCTTCGTCTTTCAAACCAGAGAGAACAACGCGATTTCCCGTTGCC
Source organism: Sneathiella sp. (assembly GCA_017643685.1). Taxonomy (GTDB): domain Bacteria; phylum Pseudomonadota; class Alphaproteobacteria; order Sneathiellales; family Sneathiellaceae; genus Sneathiella. The sequence continues at coordinate 36,360 of JAEPMY010000008.1, read as the reverse complement.
AACAGAACCGCACAATCAGCCTGCCAATTATCGCCATGTACCCAAACGGTACCCCGACCACCGAAATCAAGACGGTTGCTCTCCCCAGTTGGGCCGGGCCCTTCAACCCCCTCTGGGGTGTAGCCTTCCAATCGATCTGTAATGGCCGCTTTCACCTCACTATCGAGGTTTTCGCTCAAAATCTGTACCTTGTGGAGGCGGTCGTGCAAATTGACATGATGAACATCAAGACTATCAGCAAGCGGGAATAGCTCACTTAGATCAGCGCCCTCAGGTGCAAATTTAATCAAGCTTGCCTCACGGGCGGTAGCCCCAGCAGATTTCGCCCCAAACTTCTTCAAATAAAGGGGACCACCTGCCTTGGGTCCAGTGCCTGATAACCCCTCCCCGCCGAACGGTTGCGCCTGAACAACAGCGCCGATTTGGTTTCGGTTTACGTAAAGGTTACCAACGCGGGCAAGCTCTGCCACTTCCTGTACACGATTATCCACACGAGTATGCAGTCCCATTGTCAAACCGAACCCAGCAGCGTTTACATCCCGAACAACTTTTTCCAGCTCACCAGATTTATAAGTCGCCACATGAAGGACAGGGCCGAAGATTTCTTCTTCCATTTCCTCAATGCCAGAAACCCGGATAATCACAGGAGAGACAAAATACCCCTGAGCAGTCTTATCCGCAGGAACCTCGAGGCGGTAATCAAGCTTACCTTCACTCTCTCGCATGGAAACGTAGCCTTCGATTTTCTCCTTCGCTGCCAGATCAATCACTGGCCCTACATCTGTTGCGATGGAAGCTGGCAACCCAATCGAAAGCTCGTCCGCCGCACCTTTCAGCATATTAATCAGATTATCCGCGATGTCTTCCTGAACATACAGAATGCGAAGGGCGGAACATCGCTGACCTGCAGATTGAAAAGCCGATGTCACGATATCATCGACCGCCTGTTCTGGTAGAGCGGTTGAGTCAACGAACATGGCGTTCAGACCACCGGTTTCAGCAATAACCGGGACAGTTGGATTTGCAACCTCTGCCAAGGTGCGATTGATGTGCTGTGCCGTCGCGGTGGAGCCTGTGAAGCAGATACCGCCCACATCAGGATTAGAAATTAGCGCCTGACCAACGGTTGAGCCACCACCCGGAAGCAATGCCAATACATTACCGGGAATACCCGCAGCCAACATCAGTTTGACGGCCGCAGCCGCAATAAGCGGTGTTTGGCCAGCTGGTTTCGCGAGAACCGCATTGCCCGCCACAAGCGCAGCAACTACTTGGCCCGTGAAAATCGCCAGCGGGAAATTCCACGGGGAAATACAAACAAAGATCCCACGAGCCGGCAGCATTTTATCACCTGCGCTCTCAGCCTCATCGGCGTAGAAGCGGCAGAAATCAACAGCTTCGCGAACTTCGTTAATCGCATCCCACGGAGTTTTACCGGCCTCGCGGGCCAATATCGCCATTAATTCCGTGCTGTTTTCTTCATACAGATCTGCAATTTTCCGCAAAATCTCTGCCCGGGCGGATGGGGATGCCTCCATCCATGACGTTAATCCAACTTTTGCAACATCATAGGCATGTTGCACCTCATCGGTGCTCGCTTCGCGAACCGTGCCAACTTTATCAGTCAGCAAAGCAGGGTTTAATACAGGCTGCCCCTCACCGGTCAGTAAGTTCCCATCAACGATAGGAGCCGCGACCCAAGAGGCCGTACTCCATTCTTGCGTCTTTTCGTTAAACTGCTGCAACACCGGCGGGTTGGCAAAATTTATACCCTTTGAATTTGGGCGGCCGCTTGGATAGATATCAGCAGGGAGCGGAAGCCCCCCAGATCCTTTAAAGTAACTTGAGTTTTCCAGGATTTCCACTGGATCACGAACCACCTGCAGCGCCGGCACCTGATCATCAAAGACCTGATTAACAAAAGAGCTATTTGCCCCATTCTCAAGCAGACGGCGCACGAGATAGGCGAGTAGATCTTCATGAATGCCAACAGGGGCATAAATACGGCACCGGGAGCCAAATTTCGCCCGCGCCAAATCGTGAAGCGCCTCTCCCATGCCATGTAGACGCTGAAATTCAAACACATCGGTGTTTGGCGCCATTTGCATAATGCTAATCACTGAATGGGCATTATGTGTCGCAAACTGCGGATAAATACGATCTGTCATGGACAGAAGCTTACGGGCACAGGCCATGTAACTGACATCGGTTGCGGCTTTATGAGTGAAGACAGGATAGTCGTCCAACCCCTGTTCCTGCGCCAATTTAATTTCAGTATCCCAATACGCCCCTTTCACAAGGCGGATCATGATTTTGCGATCTAATTCTGTGGCAAGCGCATAGCACCAATCAAGGACATGAGCAGCCCGGCGCCCATAGGCCTGCACCACTACACCAAAACCATCCCACCCTTTCAGGTCACGGGTGGCGAGGACGGCCTCAATCACATCCAACGACAGATCAAGCCGATCCGCCTCTTCTGCATCGATGTTAAAGCCCATCCCTGCATTTTTTGCCTGAACTGCAAGGCTGATCACACGTGGCACCAGCTCCTCCATCACACGGTCTTTATGTGCGAATTCATAACGAGGGTGCAGAGCCGACAGTTTAATGGAAATACCAGGATTTTCCCGCACGTCATCAGAAGTCGCCCCCTCAGAAATGGAGGAAATAGCACGGCTGTAGGCCAGGAAATATTTCTTCGCATCTTTGGCGGTACGAGCCCCTTCCCCCAGCATATCATAGGAGTAGGTATAGCCTTTCTGTTCCATATTTGCAGCGCGGGTCCGGGCCTCAGCAATGTCCCTTCCCAGAACGAACTGATGACCCAGAACCCGCATGGCCTGTCCAACCGCTTTACGTATTACCGGCTCCCCTGCGCGGCGGACTAGCCCTTTGATATTTCCAACAACATCCCAATTTTTACTCTGCTCTGGCGAAATCACTTTACCGGTCAGCATCAATGCCCAGGTGGATACATTCACCAATGGCGATGTTGAATGACCGAGATGACGGCTCCAGTCTGCAGGTGCGATCTTGTCCTGAATAAGTGCATCGATCGTGTCTTCATCCGGGACACGCAGCAAGGCTTCCGCCAGACACATCAGGGCGATACCTTCTTCCGTGCTGAGGCCATATTCAGAAAGGAAAGTTTCCATCAATCCCGGATTGGCGTCCCGGCGCAGGCTACGCACAAAATCCGCAGCCTCTTCCGTGATTTTCTGACGCGCCCCATCCGTTAAATCCATCTGATCCATCAACTGACGGGTCAGAGCCTTTTCATCTGCCAGATAGGCATCAGAAATACGCTGACGAATATCGGATAGACGGGTTCGGGGCATCGCAGTCATCTCAAATCCTCTCAATGGATGGTTATGAAATTAATGTAGTGCGATTTTTCTGGAAGATTGACTTTTCTACAGGGGTGATTTTTAATTCTGATCTGTATTTTTCTAGTTTTATAGCCATATTTCCTGAAAATTTGCACATAGGCAGTCACATGGATAAAATAGATCGCAAGATCATTCGAGAATTGCAAGCCGATGGACGCATCACCATGACCGAGCTTGCAAACCGTGTGGGGCTCACCAAAACCCCCTGTATTGAGCGGGTTCGCCGGCTAGAGAAACAAAAGCTGATCACCGGATATGGGGCGCGACTGGACCCCAATAAATTAGGTGTGGGGCATATTGCCTTCGTGCAGGTCAGTCTAAATGACACAACAGCGGCCGCATTACAGGAATTTAACCTGGCCGTTAGCAAAATTCCCGAAATTCAATCCTGCCACATGATCGCAGGTAATTTCGACTACCTTCTGAAGGTGAGAACAAAGGACGTTACCGAATACCGGCATTTCCTTGGGGCGACGCTGGCGCGCTTGCCCAAAGTGCAGCACACCAGCACCTTCATCGTTATGGAATCAGTGACCGACAAAACCACCTTTGAGGTTGCCGGCGCCTGATTACAATGGCCAGAAGAGGAGAATTGCCGGAATAGAGACCGCAACAATCATCACCTCTAGCGGTAATCCCATACGCCAATAGTCCCCAAATTTATACCCGCCAGGCCCCATAATAAGGGTGTTATTCTTATGTCCGATCGGGGTCAAAAAGGCGCAGGATGCCGCAACCGCCACCGCCATTAAAAACGGATCAGGGCTCACCTGCAGACGATTTGCCATATCAACAGCAATAGGCGCGCCGACAACGGCCGTCGCAGTATTATTAAGGACATCAGACAAGGTCATAATAACCACCATCAAAACGGTAAGGATCACCGCTGGGTGGAAGCCCGATGTATATTCAATGATTTCCCGCGCAATCAGGGCGGTGCCGCCAGCCTGCTCTAACGCGGTCCCGAGAGGGATCATAGAGCCCAACAGCACGAGGACTGGCCATTCCACTTGGCTATATACCTCCTGCAAAGGGACAATGTCTAAAATGACATAGGCAGCAACCACAATCGCAAGAGCCACCGCCAGATAAAGCCCTCCAAAGCTGGCAACACCAATTGCCGCGGCGAAAATACCCGCAGCAAGACCAGCCCGCTTATATTGGGTCACATTCAGGCCTCGCTCCGCCAAGGGCAGAACACCGAGCCAGTTGGCAACCTCTTCTACCTGCTCGGTAGGACCGAGGAGAAGCAGGATGTCACCCGCTTCAATATCCAAGCGACGCACTCGTTCTCGAAAACGAATGCCCTGCCGCGACACCCCTAGAAGGGTCACTCCGTGACGTCGCAATAGCTGCAATGAGAGGGCTGAACGCCCTTCAATACGAGAGTTTTGCGGGACTACAACTTCCAGCAGAGACATACCGCCAGATGCAACTTTTTCGTGACGTTGTTCCCCAACAAATTCGAGCTTCAGCGCACCACGGAATTGATCCAGAGACTGAGGCCCGCCTTCGATCACCAGCACATCGCCCGCTTGAATTTTCCGGTGACGAGCGTAACCGGAAAACCGGGTTTTCTGACGGACAAGCCCCACGATGGAAACATCGGCATCCTCCGCCTGCTTATCCAGGTCCCGAATACGTTTGTCTACAACAGGGCAGTTCTCAGGCACGACCAGTTCGGACACATATTCCTCTAGGTCCTTGAGATCCTCTTCCGCGTCTTTATCCCCATCAACACGGGGAATTAATCGCCAGCCCAAAAAGGTGACAAACAGAATTCCGACAAAAGCACAAATCAACCCAACAGGCGCAAAATCAAACATGGCATATGGGGTGCCAAGTGCCTGCTCCCGATAAGAAGCAATAATGATATTTGGCGGCGTTCCGATCAGAGTGATCATTCCCCCCAAGATGGTTGCGAACGCCAAAGGCATCAGGGTCGTTCTGGCTTTGCGGCCCGCTTTTCGCGCGGCTTGCATATCCACAGGCATCAACAAGGCAAGCGCCGCTACATTATTCATAAATGCAGATAAAACCGCGCCAAGTGCCCCCATCGCCGCGATGTGACGCCCCAGCTTCAGATCCAGTGCCATCAATTTCCGTGTCAGGATATCAATGGCGCCTGAATTCATCAGTCCGCGAGAGACAATCAGAACAAGTCCCACAATAATCGTTGCGGGATGACCAAAACCGGAAAAGGCTGCTTCGGTCGGCACAACGCCAAGAACCAACGCAATGAGCAGAGCAATGAACGCCACAAGGTCGTAACGCCATTTCCCCCACAGCAAAAACAAAAACACTCCGCCAAACAAGGCGAAGAGAATGATCTGATCCGATGGCAGTTGCATAATGTCTCCAACTGAGCTGACTAGGACGCTTTTGGCGCCATTTTCTGAAGCATCTCGCCCATTTTCTGATGGACCAGATTAATCGCTTTAAGCGGGCGGACCATAACCTTGAAGTCATTGATCAAGCCATTCTCGTCAAAACTGATCATATCGACACCGTTAATAGCGATCCCGTCAATTTCTGTCTGAAATTCCAATACGGCATGATTGCCATCTACAACTTCACGAAGATAGTGAAATTTCTCACCACCGAGGACATCCGAGGCCGCACTCAAATAAAGCGTCGTAATGGGTTTACCCGCTTGCGGCGTATGTACAACGGGAGAGTGGAAAACCACATCATCTGCCAGAATTTCTGACAACAGAGAGTTGTCCCCGCTTTCAAGCATTTTATGCCACTTTTTGAGTGTTTGTTCGATCATCTAGGTCCCCTTGGTTTTATTTCTTTTTCAAAAGAGTAGCCAAGGGGAAGTTAGAAGTAAACGGGGTTCAGGCAAACTGCCGTTTTTTGCGGGCAATGGACGCCAATGGGAACAAAATAACAAAAAGAGCCGTTGCGGTGGTCACGATTGAAGGACCTGCAGGTGTGTCCCAGTGGTAAGACGCCATGATCCCGCCGAAAACCGCCAGCAACCCGAAAACCGCAGCCAACACCGCCATATTTTCCGGGCTGCGCACCCATTGACGAGAGGTTGCCGCCGGGATCACCAGAAGTGACGTGATCAACAGAATACCCACAATCCGAATGGAGACAGCGACCACGACTGTCATGATCAACACCAAGAGCAGATTTATCCAGAAGGTTTTCACGCCCTCCGCCTGCGCAAGATCTTCGTGCAACGTCATTAGAACCAGGGAAGCCCAGTTTGCGAGAAGCAAAAGCAACACCAGCGCGCCGCCCCCGTAAATCCAGAGAACATCTTCCTGCGTAACGGTCAGGATATCTCCAAACAGATAGGCGTGCAGATCAAATGGCTGATTACTAACGAAGCTGAGAACCACCATCCCGATAGACAAAGCCGCATGCGCCAGAATGCCCAATAGCGTGTCCGTTGCCAGAATGCGCATCTCCTGTAGCGTCAAAAGAATAATCGCGAAAATAGCGCAAACGATCACCGTCCCGAGATTTCCGTTCATTCCGGTCAAAAGACCGAGCGCGATCCCAAGCAGCGCACTGTGCGCCAATGAGTCGCCGAAATACGCCATCCGGCGCCAAACCACGAAACAACCAAGTGGGGCCGCGATGAGAGCGATGCCCGCACCCGCGATCAACGCCATAACCAAAAAATCATCCAACATGAGCTACTCCCTCCCCGCTCGTTGGATCGTGGTCATGATCATGCTCGCAGGAGGTATGGGCATGTGGGTGTTGACCATGGGCATGATGATCATAACTTGCCATCATGCTTGCCATATCTTCGCCGAAGAGAGTTATAAAAGCAGGGTTTCGCGCAACCGATTGCGGTGCACCGTAACAACAGACTTCGCCCGCCAAACATAAAACATTCCGTGTAGATGCCATAACCAGATGCAGATCATGGGACACCATAAGAACGCTTAAGTTCCGCTCCCGGTAGACTTTATCCAGAAGTTTATAAAAGGCGAGCTGACCTGTGACATCCAAATTCTGTGCCGGCTCATCCAGCACTAAAAGCTCAGGCTCCGCCAACAAGGCGCGCGCTAAAAGTACACGCTGGAACTCTCCGCCGGAGAGAACGGACAGCGGCTGATCAAGAGAGCTACCAATACTGGTTTCAACAACAACACGGTCAAATTCAGTCTGACTAACCTTCTTTCGAAGGGTTAAAAAGCGCCGCACTGAAATCGGCAGTGTATCATCTGCGACTAAGCGCTGTGGGACATATCCGATCCGCAAGTTTTTGCGCATCTGCACAGATCCCTGATCAGGTGTATAAAATCCCATAAGACACTTAAGCAGCATGGATTTACCAGCGCCATTGGGACCAATAATTGTTATGAAGTCCCGCTCCATCACATTAACGGAGACGTCTTGAAGGATATGCCGACCATCACGGGTAACCGTGACATTTTGCGCCGACAGATAAGGTTCACTCATACTATTAATCCAACCCCTGACACTGCTGACACTGCTGACACTGGCCTTCAATTTCGACCGTGGTCCGACGAGGGGCAAAATGATGGGCCGCTACAAGTTCCCGAATGGAGGAGGCGACATCCCCCGCACAACATTCGGCTACTTCCTGACAATCCGAACAAATTAAAAAGAAACAATCCCGATGTTCAAGCGGATGCTGACACCCAACATAGGCGTTCAAGCTGTTGATCTTATGGACTAGGCCATTTTCCTGCAGGAAATCAAGCGCCCGATAGACGGTGGGGGGCTTGGCACTATATTCATCACCAAGTTGGTCCAACAGATCATACGCCTTGGCCGCACCATGATTTTGCCAAACAAGCTCTAACACCCGACGGCGAAGGTCCGTAAAGCGCAAATTCCGCTCTTCGCATATCCGCTCTGCAGATTTGACGGCATCCTCGATACAATGGGCATGTTCATGCTTGGCAAACATACGCGGCTCCATAATGTTATTGTTATAATATTACATATCACAATAACGCCAAATAGCAAGCAAAGGCACAACCGGATTAGTCTGATTTAACGGGATTATCTGCATCGTGAGGGGAGACCATTTCCACACGGATATCACGCTGCGGAAATGGAATACCAACACCGGCTTCCTTATAGGCTTTCCAAACAGCGACCAGAACCTCGCTGGTCACATTTGCACAGCCCTGTTCCGGGTCGCGGATCCAAAAGCGCAGTTCCAAATCAATAGCACTATCGCCAAATCCCCGCATCAGGCAGCGGGGCGCTGGGTTATGCAAAACCCTTGGGATATCTTTTGCGGCTTCCTCAGTCATCTTGATGACCTCTGGAATATCGGAATCATAAGAAACGCCAATCGGGCATTTAAGCCGAATATTTTTGGAAGAATAAGACCAGTTGATCACCCGCTGGGTAATCAAATCCTCGTTCGGGATTAGAAACTCTGATGCGTCCCGCGTAATCACCGACGCATATCGTGCGCCCATGGAATTAACCCGGCCATATGTCTCATCCAGTTCAATAACGTCACCAGGCTTGATACTGCGATCCAGAAGAAGAATCACACCACTGATCAGATTGGAAACCACTTTTTGCAGACCGAAGCCAATACCAACACCCAAGGCACCACTGAAGACAGCGAAGGCCGTAATATTGATGCCAGAGTTTGATAGAACGATCAGAATAGCCGCAGCAATTAATCCAACCCGAATAAGCTTGGCGAGCAGAACCTGTACAGATGGTGTCAGCGCACTCGTTTTGTGAATGCGGCTTTCAGCAAATCGCGACAGCCCCATGGAAATCCAGAAAACGATGATTGCCGCCACGATCCCTTTGGCAATCTTGAGCATGGAGATCCGGGTATCCCCAAAGGAGAAAGACAGGCTGTCCAGAAATTCCAGCGTTGGTGTCAGTAGGCCAAGTATATTCAGCGCCGCGATTACCCAAACACATAACGCCACCAACCGCGCGTAGGCAGAATTTTGCATCAGGCGAGTGAATATCTGAATAACCACCCACGCACTCAGAAGTGAGCATGTGACCGACAGAATATAAGAGGGGTGACCCGTGCCCCGAATAATGGCGAGCACCGCAAACTGTATAATGAGCCACGATCCCGGGAAGGCCACAGACGATAAAACGGGCAGCACACGCTTCCATAAGGGAAGTGAAAATTTATCCTCTAGTCCCGTTAAAGCATTTTTGATTCGTTGCTGGCTGAATCGGGCGAGAATATAGCCCAAAATCACCGCCGCGATTTGTACATAAATCTCTATTCGTTGGGCATGTTCAAGGAAATTTGCCCAGAATTTCTGCAAAAAATCAATTATTTCAGCTTCGCTCATCCGTCAACCATAGCCGCGAAACCCGCAGATTTCAAACCATTAGCTAAAGCGCATAAAGCATTCTGAAAATTTGCATAAAATTGCATGGATAATCTTACAGGATGTTAAATCTTAGGCGGCATATTATCTCGCAACTGCAGTTGAGTTGCTTACCCAGTAGCGTACCCAAGCCTTTAGGGGCCGGATGAGTTTTCCAGCCCCTAGGCGACATTTTCACAGTTGTGTGCCCCGTTGCTTACCTGTCGCGTTATTGTTTTAAGTATCGTCGCTTATCGTGGTTTGTCGCGTAAATTGTACCGTTGCTTATCCTGTTTATTTCCCAATTTTCATTAGTCCGCGCGGAAAGTTTGTCAGTCTTTCCGGCCCATGATCGGTGACCAGCACCATATCGCCAATTGCCGCGCCGCCGACACCATCGAAAAAGAGATTGGGATGTAGCTCAAACAGCATACCGCTCTTCAAGCTAACATCCTCACCATTAACTGCGTTTGCCGTTGCCTGCCCGAATTTCTGCGGAAAATGATCTGTCAGCATTGGATCTTCATAAGAAAGGCCAAGACCGTGCCCATAACGGAAGCCTCTTGATGGTCCATACATTTTGTCATAACCGCATTTCTGAAGTCTTTCCTCCATGGCACTCATAGAAGATGCAACAGAATTACCGACCTGTAGCTCTGCAGCCCCAACATCCAAAGCGGCCAATACCGTCTGGTGAAACGCTTCGTGCCGGGGATCCAATGCGCCCAGATATCCCATTCGAATACCATGAGCCCAATGCCCCTCAATCGTCAGTGCAAGCCCCAGCAATATTTGTGAATTATCGGCAACAGGAGCTTGGTTTTCTTGTGGCCAATAGCGGGGCCGATCTGCCGCAGGCCGAATAGTGAGCCAACTATTCATATAATCAGCCCCGCGGCTTTTGGCTTCATATTCCAGCTCCGCCTGCACTAACTTGACTGGCTTTCCAATTTCAATAAGCTGCGGCAAAATTTTAAAAAGCTGATGACAGATGGCCGCGCCTTCGCGGTGACGCGAGAGTGCATACTCATCTTTTTGAACGCGAAGAGCATCAAGGTAAGGGCTGCCATCAACGCCAGACTTGATCCCCTCTCTCAATCCCTCATATGCAGCGGCAGGCATTTCATCGACACCAATCCAGGCAGGTGTTTTCTCCCCGAAAAAATCCGCCACCATTTTGGGCCAATCACCAATAGGCACAAAGACAGGGTTCAGTTCCGCTACAGTTTCCAGAGCAACCGGCAACATAAAAGGACTGGAAATTAACAGCTGGGACATATGAGGCGTCAACAGAAGAAGGGATGAAGCTTCCCGGCTATCCCAGCCACTTAAAAAACGAAGCGCACCATGGGATTTGCCTCCAGCCCCCAGGGCGCTACCCATCCCAAAAAGAGCGCATCCCATTGGCAAATCAGACAGTAATCTAGACCGTCTGTTTGCATAAATATCTGAAAAGCGCTCTTTCAATTGGGAGTTCACTGGTTATGACTTGGCGACATCAGCCTCTAGCGCCAAGGAGACGGAGAGAAGATCGTCATCATTTCCACCTGTTGAGACCAGCATCGCCCCCATAACACGTCCATCATGAGAGAAAGGAACACTGCTGCTGCAACCATCCATCACGTTAGCAAGGCTGGTATTTCGAAGAGCCAGCAAGTTCAATCGATCATAATTCTCATCGACGGAAACATCCTCAAAAGAAGGCGGCAGAATAGCAACAGTTGGCAGCAGAATCATATCAGCGCCAAGTTCTGCCTCAAAAGCAGCAATCAGTTCTTTTCGGCGCTCAACCGTTTGATCAAAATCGGCATCACTCACCTCATCTGCCCGCTTCATACGGGAGCGGACCCGTGGGTCAAACAGGTCGGCTTTGTTCTGATACTCGTTTTCAAAACTCCGGCGACTTTCAACGGCGCTGAAGTGCCATACCGGAAGTTGCTTATAATCTTCCAAAACGGCAAAACTCCGGCGTTCGATTTCCCACCCTTTGGATTGCAAATCTTGAACTAACACCTCAAAACCTGCTGCAATTTCAGCATCTAAATCTGTCAGGCCAAAATTCTCCGGCACGACCAGTTTGTTTTGATGTGCCGATAGCGCTTTAACTTCCTGCCCTGCCATTACCTGCCAGGCAAGGGCGCAGGTTGAGATATCTTTGCCGATGGGTCCAATACTATCGAGTTCATAAGAAAGTGGCACAGTTCCTTCTCGCGAGACCGAAGACTGACTTGGCTTAAAACCCGCCACACCGCAAAATGCGGCTGGAATACGTAAAGAACCACCAGTGTCACTACCCAAAGCCACATCCGCAAGCCCGAGAGCCACAGAAACGGCGCCGCCCGAGGTAGAGCCGCCCGGGATATGCCCTGGATAAGCCGGATTGTCCGCAGTTCCGTCATGAGGGTTTAGGCCAAGACCAGAATAGGCCAGTTCCGTCATCGTGGTGCTACCGATCAAAGTGGCCCCAGCCGCTCGCATTTTTGCAACAGCGGGCGCGTCCTCAGTAGCCGCGGGGCGATCATCCAAAATGCGGCTACCGGCCCGTGTAACGGCCCCTTCAATATCGAAAAGGTCTTTTGCAGTCATGATCAGGCCAGAACAAGGCCCATCTTTATCCGCGTCTTCTTTCGCTTTTTCAGGGTAAAGCCTCGTAAAAACACTCTTCGTTTCTAGAGCTTTATCCAGAATTTCCTGTAATGTCATGCGACCACCGGCAATGTTTCGATTTCATATTCGGTGGTGATTTTGCGACCAAGAACCGGATCATTCAATTCCATTCTAAAAGCCACCGCACCGCGCACCCCGCCGATAGCTGGTAAAGTTCCGCACAGCATGCCGCCATTCTCTGGCAGATCAATGCCGTCGATCAGCTCTTTCAATGGACGGATGGAGGCCAGTGTGCCCTCTTGATAGGCAATCCACTCCCCCTCTTCTTTGATCCAGGATTTCAGCTCTAGCTGATCCAGATGATCTGTCACTTCTTCCAGCGGCCAAACAGTATCAGCAACTGGCTTGGCGCAATTCTGCTTGGAATGGGCCACAGAAAATGCCTCAAGCGGGCGATCTGTGTGGTCAGAGCCGAGCCCCAGCCAGTATTTACCATCAGAGAGAACAACAAATGGTTCCGCCTCGCCGGACGAGCCTTCGCTAAGGGCCTGAATTTTGTTGGCCTGAAGCAGAAGATTTGAAGAGCCGCGATAATACAGCGGAACCGTGCTTGGCGGCGCAACACCCAACTCTTTTAGCTCTTCGATATGATGATTAACAGCGGCCATATCGCGGCCTGTCCAACCTGCAATAAACAAGGAGGTGACGTTCAGCTCGATAGAGCCGCCTGGAGTGTGAAACAACATTTTTATTATACCTTATTTATTAGAGCGAATCTGGAAGCCACAAAGCGAGTTCAGGCAGAAGAATCAGCATACCAACCATCAGAGCCATCATGATCACATATGGGATTGCCCCCACAACGACTTCGATCATGGGCCCTTTACCGCGGGCAGCCTGCACCACATACAGGTTCAGTCCGACGGGTGGGGTGATAAGTGCCATTTCAACAAGCACAATCATCAAAATACCAAACCAGATTTTATCAAAACCCATGCTGAGAATAATTGGCACAACGATCGGAATTGTTGCCACCATCAAGGACAAGGTCTCAATAAAGAAGCCCAGAACTACATATACGGCAATAATGATCATCAGTGTCCCATAAGGGCCAAGGCCGAGATCTGTGAGGAACATCTGAAGCGCCCGGCTAACCCCCGCGGCGGTCAACGCAAAGTTCAGAACATAAGCGCCGATCACAACCAGCATAATCATGGCAGTTGTCCGAATGGTTCCGCGAAGGGCGGATACAACCATGTCCCGGTTCAAGGAGCGATTGAGAGCCGCAATGACAATTGAGAAAACAACGCCAAGAGCCGCGGCTTCCGTCGGGGTAGCAATACCGGCATAGATGGTCACAACAATTGTGGCAAACAAACCCAGAATTGGCAGCAGATCAGGTAATGCTTTGAACCGTTCACCCCAGCTAACCTTTGGACGTGGACCGCCGAGGGACGGGTTATACATACATAGCAGGGCCGTTGCCAACATGAACATCAACGCCAGCATGACACCCGGCACCAGGCCTGCCAGGAAAAGGCGCGGAATGGATGTTTCTGTCAGAAAACCATACACAATCAGATTAATGGAGGGTGGGATCAAAATACCCAAAGTACCACCCGCCGCAATCGCACCAGAGAACAGGCGCGGATCATAGCCCAGCTTATTCGCCTGAGGTGTTGCCACTGTTGCAACAGTGGCCGCCGTGGCGACTGAACTGCCCGATGTGGCAGAAAAGAGAGTGGAGGTCGCAATATTCGCGTGGATCAAACCACCCGGCAACCAAGAAACCCAGGCATTAAGCGCCTGATAGGTTTTCGCAGCCACACCGCTTCGAACAAGCAATTCACCCAGCAACACAAAAAATGGAATGGCGATCAGCGTTCCAGAGTTGCTGGAGGACCATACCACCTGCCCCAATCCACGCATCAGCGGGAAAGGAGAGAAAAATTCATCAAGACCAATCGCCAGAAGGATCAATACGATCCCAACCGGAATGGAAAGCGCCAGCAGACCAAGCAGCCCGCCTGTGGTAAAGAAAATCATGCTTCCCCCTCAAAACCGGCAATTTCATCAACCTGCTCGTAGCGGCGAGACACCAAGGAGACGAGGACGGCAAGTGCCATAATCGTGGCAGAGATGGCGAACCAGGTCCAACCGGACCACCACAGTGTCTGAGGGATCCAAAGCGGGGTTTCAAGTGCCGTGTTGGAGCGCGCGTTGTTGGAGATGGTTTTTGAAAGAACCCCCCAGCCACGCCAGGCGATCATGATAGAAACACCCACCAGCGCGAGAAGCGCAACCGCGTCAAACAAAGCTCGGATCGGAGCCACCGTTTTATTTCTTAAAATATCGATACGAACATGCGCCCGTTCGGTTAAAGCAAATGCCACACCCCAAGCTGTAGAGATAGCCATGGCATAACCGGATAATTCATCGGTCCCACCAAGGGATGTTCCAAACGCACGCAAAATGACATCTAATAATGTCGCTGCGACCGCTGTCAGCAGCAGAAGCCCTGCTACCACAGCGATCGCGCTATTTGCGCGGGCAAGAATAGAGACAATCTTGTCCATGCAATACGTCTTCCTTATTTCAGCGGAATCGTAATTCCAGCAGCTGCGCCAACTGTTTTATTCCAGCGCGCACCCCAGTCACCACCAGCACGTTCTGCCCAATCTGGAAGAACTTTGGTAACCAGCAGGTCTTTAACCAGTGTTGCATCCGCATCTGTTACCTGTACCAGTTTCATACCACGGCTTTCGCCTGTTGGACACTCACCTTCACCTGTCAGGCAAGCAACATCAGTATTGATTGCAGCCTGAGCAGCGGCCCAAGCTTTGTCTTCAACATTTTCTTTGAAGGAAGCTTCCAGTGTTTTCTGTGTGGCTTCATCCAGTGCATTCCATTTGTCCAGACGGATCGCAGCAACAACTGTATCCCAGCCACCAAGAGCAAGTGGCAGCAGGTGCGTGCTTACTTCCCACCAGCCAGCGCTGAGACCAGAACCTGCGCCAGTTACCGCACAATCAAGGACACCGCGCTGCAGAGCGCCCGGAACTTCACCAAAGGACATGGTCACGGATTCTGCACCAACAGATTCCAGAACATTTGCTGTCATGCGGCCGGAAGCACGAACTTTCTTGCCTTTCAAATCCGCAAGGCCACCAATTTCAGCGTTACAGAAAACAACCTGCGGCGGGTAAGGTGCAGTTCCGATTACGTGCGCATTAAAAGTTGTTTTATAAATGTCGTTCATCATTGGACGGGAAGCATCAACCAGTTTCTTCGCTTCATCTGCATCAGCAGCGAGAAGAGGCACATCAAGACCTTCCAGCGCTGTGTTATCTGCAATCGCGTAGTCAGACACAGTCATGCCGATGTCAAAAACACCTTCGCTCATCATACGGAATACGTCGCCGCCAGAGATACCCATTTGATCGTGAGTTGTCAGGGCAACGTCAACATTACCGCCAAGTGCTGCTGGCAGAGTTTTTGACCAGAAAGGGTTTTCATACTGTTTGTGAAGCGGCAAACCACTCCAGCTACCGACAACAGAGAGAGTATCCTGTGCAAGTGCGTTCGAACCGACGAGCACCATTGCAGCAGTGAGAAGTTGGAGTTTCATGAGTTGATCCTTGTTATATTTTTCCCGAGCAGTCACCTACCTGCGCCTGCACCAATAAAATCGCAGGGGGTGGTTTATAATGTCAAATTTTCATTTGTTATATATTCTGAAAGATTTAAGTTATCAGCTCTCGGAAAAAGGCGCGGAATAACGGCATGACACTTGATCAGATTAGAACCTTTTTGGCAGTAACCCGGCTCGGCGGTGTGAGAAGGGCTGCCACTCATCTCAATATATCGCAGCCAGCAGTGTCCAATCGCCTGCTCGCCCTTGAGGATTCGCTCGGTGTCATCTTGTTTGACAGGGATCGGGGCGGCGTTGACCTCACCCAAGAAGGGATCAAACTATTGCCCTACGCCGAAATCCTGATGCAAACCGTTGATCAGATCCGTACCGAAGTAGTGCCGAGCGATAATCTGAGCGCTATCTTGCGGATCGGTGTTATCGAAACCATAGCAGAAAGTTGGCTGGCGGAGTTTTTACCAAAATTCTATCGCCTATATCCCAATGTCACTGTAGAGGTCACCGTCGACATATCCGTAAATCTGCGAGAACAATTGATGGATCGGTCGCTGGATTTGGCGCTTTTAATGGGGCCTTTATCTGATTACAAGGTTGAAAACCACAATCTGCCGGCATTTGATGTGGGTTGGTTTAAGAAGAAGGGGACACCTGATCCAGACCTTGCGACAACCGCTGTGATTACATTTCATAAGCAATCCCGCCCCTTTCAGGAAATCCAATCCTTTATGACCGAAAAACTGGGAAGCGGCGTTCGCCTTTTCCCAACAAGTTCCCTATCCACCGGATTTGAAATGGTAGCGTCTGGCGTGGGGGTTGGCGCATTCCCGCGCCGTAATATTCTGGAGGAGCGGATGAAAGATCGCGTCGAGATATTCGACGCCGGCTGGACACCCAGCCCTATTAATATCACCGCATCTTACCTTCGGGAAAACAAGCATGGGCTCGTCACCCGCGCAGTTGACTGCTTCCTTGAAATTGCGGGTAGCGCTTCGTAATTCCAAAAAACACTCGCCCTCCCTTGCCGCGTCCATTACCCTTACCTCAATTAATAAAAACAATAAAAGGGGGACGCCCATGAGTTGGGAACAGGAAATCAACGAACTCAAAGCCCGTCAGAAGCTGGCCAAAAAAATGGGCGGCGAGGAAAAACTCGCCCGTCATATCAACGCGGGGAAACTGCCCGTTCGGGATCGCATTGAAAAGATACTGGATCAGGACAGCTTTTTCGAAATCGGATCGGTTACAGGTAAAGTTGAATATGACAGCGACGGCAATATTACCGACATGCAGCCTGCCAACCTGATCACCGGGCGGGGCGAAATCGACGGACGTACTGTAATTGTTGCCGGGGATGACTTCACCGTCCGCGGCGGTGCCAATGACGCCGGGATCCGGGAGAAACTGGTTCATGTGGAAATGATGGCAGGGGGGCTGAAAAAACCACTTATTAGATTGGTTGATGGCACTGGTGGTGGCGGTTCCGTCAAAACGATCGAAACGGAGGGACGAACCTATATTCCGGCTGTGCGCGGCTGGGAGCATGTCGTCGAAAATCTGTCTCAAGTGCCCGTCGTTGGCCTCGCTCTTGGCTCAACCGCGGGGCTTGGGGCTGCACGCGTCGCAGCCAGCCACTATTCAGTTATGGTGAAAGAAACCTCGCAAATGTTTGTGGCAGGTCCGCCCGTTGTCGCCCGAATAGGCGAACAGCTTGATAAAAATGAACTCGGTGGTTCAGATATTCATACCACCAATGGCGCCGTAGATGATGAAGCAAAGTCCGAAGAAGAGGCTTTTGAAATGGCCCGGCGGTTCCTGTCATACCTACCTAGCAATGTAGATGAGCTTCCCGAACGGACAGAACCACAAGATCCGGCAGACCGAAGTGATGACTGGCTTATTGAAGCTGTTCCGCGCAACCCTCGCCAAGTCTATAAAATGCGAAAAATAATCAAATCTGTCGTTGATAAAGACAGCTTCTTCGAAATGGGGCGTCGTTGGGGGCGATCTGTCATCACAGGGTTTGCACGTCTCGATGGGTGGCCCGTCGCGATTATGGCAAGCGACCCCTATCATTACGCAGGGGCTTGGACATCCGATGCCGCGGATAAGGCCCTTCGGTTCGTGGACCTTGCTGAGACTTTCCATTTGCCTGTGGTGCATCTTGTTGACATTCCGGGCTTCCGCGTTGGCCGGGAAGCAGAAGAGCAAGCCACGATCAGACATGGAGTCCGCACAATGAGCGGTATTTTTCAGGCTTCCGTTCCGTGGTGCAGTATTATTATCCGCAAGTGCTATGGCGTAGCGGGCGCTGCGCATATGAACGCCTCTCGCTTCAACATGCGATATGCGTGGCCAAGTGGAGACTGGGGCTCCCTACCAATCGCTGGTGGGCTGGAGGCTGCGTATAAAGCAGAACTTGAGGCGGCGGATAATCCTGAGGAGAAATTAAAGCAAATTGAAGAGCGGCTAAATCGGCTCCGCTCTCCGTTTCGCACGGCGGAGCGGTTTATGGTCGAAGAGATTATCGATCCGCGCGAAAGCCGGAAGCTGCTTTGTGAATTTGCAAATCTCGCCGCCCCCCTTCGAAAAACGGGACGGCCAAGTTTTGGTGTTCGCCCTTAAGCGCTTACATAAGTGACAGCCAGAGGCGCAATAAATGCCGCCTCTTGGCTGGATCTTCGTAATCTTCATACTCTGTCCGGGCATGCAAATTAGTGTGATTAGAAAGAAGCTGAATATCACCCGGCTCCAGATCCATATCCAAGAACAAATCAGGATCTGCCGCTATCGTTTCGTATAGATCGAACATTTCCTGCTCTTCTTCGGAAAAAGGAGCCACATCTTCATGCCTTTGAACTGACCGAAAGTAATCTGCATGATAGAAGGTATACAACTTACCTTTGGCATATCTGCAAGGAGTAACATTGATGTAGTGACGGCCAGAATTGCTGTTTTCGTTCCGAATATCCAGCTTTACTGGATTAAATAATCTCTTCGCCAGATCAGTACGTTTTTCCATCAATTCATTAAAACAGTTACAGAACTGACGATCCGACTACGTCCCCCTGTCTTCGCCTTATTGAGACAAAGCAAACCTACCACGTCAGCGCCATCACAATGATAATCGATATTGGAAGCAGTCATATAAAGACGCGAGAGTGCATCAGGCTCTGAGGCTTTCTTTAAACTTCGAACATGCCCTAGCAAATCTCCTGACTGATTCTGACCTCCGGGCCGTCCCATGTGAAGACCAAAGCACCAAAAAAATCGCTCTGCCTTCTGCTGTGACCAATTCTGAACAGGCACGCCACGCACAACCTGAAAACCTCGTCCATCTCGCACCTCTTCCCGCCAAATCGCTATTTTCTTTGATAACGTTGGCAAGGGGAAATCAGTCGGCAGAAGATCGCGTGTCTCCTTTGCTGTTTTATCAGCAACCTCCAGTGCAGCTTCAATTTCTGCGATATCTGCATCTGTTAAACGGGCGATCCAAGACTTCTGATCCCGTAAATCTCGTCCGTACCATGCGGCAGGACTTGCAACCGGGATTTCAGGAAGCTCTTCATGTGGGCGGTCGAAATAGTGCTTTGTCTGTTCCTTGTAAGGAAGATACCCTTGTTCCATGAACATCCCCCCTTAAGATTGCTTGAGGCGCACGAGGAATTTCTGCTCTCCTTCCATCAGCAACTCGCCGCGCTGATTGTGAACAGTAGCCTTTAACGTAATGACCCCCGTTTTGGTCTGTTTCTTTAAATCAATTACTTCCAGATTCGGATAAACCGTATCTCCAGCAATCAGCGGAGCCAAAAATTTACTGGACTGCTCAATAAAGCCAATCATGCAATCACTCATCACATGTGGGAATAGACCAGCGCCCGGAGTCGCCTGAATCAGGACCTGAAACCCGTGAGCCAGCATCCCGGAATATCCAAGCGCCTTACAATATTCATCATCATAGTGGATCGGGTGGTTATCACCGGATGCCAATTGAAAGGCTGCGAAGTTTGCATCACCAATGGTGCGGGATGGAATTGGGAACTGATCCCCGATTTTCAAATCTTCAAAACCCTTGGTTTCAATAATTTTGTGTGAAAAAGGGTCAAATCGACCTTCTTTGGACGCTGAATCACTCATAATATCTCCTCCTCGCGCTTGAGATACGAGCCAGTTTCCCCTATATAGGCTGGAGTTTGGGCCCAATTACGCGTTTTTTGTTATTGTTATTTGCGACATGCCAAATCAGCACTTCACCTGAATATCAGGCGGTGATTTTTCCTTCAATCACCTTTTGAAAATTTGGGAAATAGCGCCGAAAACTCGGTCGATATAACGGCAAATGTCAAAAATATTTCAAAAGGTGATTGATTCAGGTTGACTTAAAATAGGTCACAGATATATTGCGCCCTTCAATTACAAGGCGCGGGGGAAATCTTCGCGACCATTCAACATGTTCGAAACGGATCAGCCATGTTTGCAGTGATCAAAACCGGCGGCAAGCAATACAAAGTCGCCAAAGACGATGTTATCAAGGTAGAGCGCCTGGCCGGTGAAGCTGGCGACACCGTGACTCTAGACCAGGTTCTGGCAGTCGCTGCCGACGACGGTGCCCTTACAGTTGGTGCCCCACTGGTCGAAGGCGCGACAGTTCAAGCCACTCTGCTGGAGCAGGGCCGTGGTGATAAAATCGTCGTCTTCAAAAAGAAACGTCGTCAGAACTACCGCCGGAAAGCCGGTCACCGTCAGGATCTGACAGTTCTGCGTATCACAGACATTTCTGCCAAAGGTGCCAAGAAAAAAGCGGCTCCTAAAAAAGCGGCAGCGAAAAAAGATAGCGAGGAGTAAGCTCGATGGCACATAAGAAAGCTGGCGGTTCATCCCGTAACGGTCGCGACTCAGCTGGTCGCCGCCTTGGCGTTAAAAAATACGGTGGTGAAGCCGTAATCCCTGGCAACATCATTCTGCGCCAGCGCGGTACCAAATGGCACCCGGGTGACAATGTTGGCATGGGCAAGGATCACACCATCTTCGCCGTCATCGAAGGTAAAGTTAAATTTACCAGAAAAGCTGGCGGTAAGGTCTATGTGTCCGTAGAAGGTCAGGCGTAACGCACCTCACGGATAACAGTAAGATTTCAGAAGGGGAATGGTCCGACCATTCCCCTTTTTCTGTTGTGTTGCTATCTTCTTATTTCTTTTTCTGAACGAATAGTGGTTCCATGAAATTCCTAGATCAGGCCAAAATTTATCTACGCTCCGGCAACGGCGGCCCCGGCTCCATGAGCTTCCGCCGGGAAAAATACATCGAATTTGGTGGCCCTGACGGCGGAAACGGGGGCCGCGGCGGTGCGGTTTACGCAGAATGCGTTGAGGGGCTGAACACCCTGATCGACTATCGCTACCAACAGCATTTCAAAGCTAAAAATGGTGGTCATGGTATGGGCCGTGACCGAACCGGTGCAGCTGCACCAGATGTGATTTTGAAGGTGCCTGTTGGTACCCAGATTCTGGAAGAAGATAATGAAACGCTCATCGCTGACCTGACAGAAGTTGGGCAGAAGATCACCCTTTGTGAAGGTGGTGATGGTGGGCGCGGAAATGCCGCCTTTAAAACATCCACAAACCGTGCACCCCGTAAGTTTGAGCCAGGCTGGCCGGGTGAAGAACGGTGGGTTTGGCTGCGCCTGAAACTGATTGCAGATGCCGGACTTGTCGGCCTACCAAATGCCGGTAAATCCACATTTTTGAGCGTCACAAGCCGTGCCCGCCCCAAAATTGCAGATTATCCATTTACCACATTGGTACCGCAGCTCGGCGTTGTCGGCGTTGGGGGCCGTGAGTTTGTGCTTGCAGATATCCCCGGCCTGATCGAAGGGGCGTCTGAAGGCATCGGCCTTGGTCATCGGTTCCTTGGACATGTGGAGCGCTGCCGCGTTCTACTGCATCTGATAGATGGCACTGAAGAAGACGTTGTTGCCTCTTACAAAACGATTCGGGGTGAATTGGAAGCCTATGCGGATCATCTGGCTGAAAAAGACGAAATCATTGTGCTGAACAAAATTGATTCTCTTCTTGATGAAGAAATCGACGAAAAAGTCTCAGCTCTTGAAAAAGTGTCCGGTAAAGAGGTGATGACAATTTCTGCAGCCACAGGAGATCAGGTCGATCCGCTTCTGTTTAAGCTAATTGATATCATCGATGCGGATAAAGCCGCTGAAAAAGAAGAGGAAGCCGAAACCCGCCGAGAAGAAGCAGGGGAAGAGAAATCCACATGGCAGCCCTGATCAACCGCCTAACTGACGCCAAACGTGTTGTTATTAAAATTGGCTCGGCCCTTCTTGTGGATGGGACAAATGGCAAACTTCGAAAAGAATGGCTGACAGCTCTTGCGGAAGATATCGCCCGTATGAGGGTTCGCGGTCAGGAAGTACTGGTTGTCTCATCCGGCTCCATCGCCATGGGACGGGTTATCTTGGGGCTTCCTGCAGGTCGGCTGAAACTTGAAGAGAGCCAGGCCGCTGCTGCAACGGGACAGGTTCTACTGGCCCATGCCTATCAGGAGATTTTAGGAACCGTAAACCTTAAAGTCGCACAAATTCTGCTGACCCTTGGAGATACTGAAGAGCGACGCCGGTATTTAAATGCTCGGAGCACCCTCTCCACTCTCCTCTCTTTGGGGGCAGTCCCTGTCATCAATGAAAATGATACGGTTGCAACCAGTGAAATTCGGTATGGCGATAATGATCGCCTTGCCGCACGCGTCGCCCAAATGATTGGCGCGGATTGTCTTGTTCTACTAAGCGATGTGGATGGTCTTTACGATAAAGACCCCACCCGCAACGAAGATGCTACATTTTTAGCGGAAGTCACTGAGCTGACCGATGAGATTATGGCCATGGGAGGTGGTGTTCAAACCGCTTATGGCAGCGGCGGTATGATCACAAAACTGAAAGCCGCACAAATTGCTATGGAATCAGGCTGTAACATGCTGATTGCAAGTGGAAAGATCATGAATCCGCTTGGTGCGATTGAAGCTGGTGAAGCGCGCTTTAGCTGCTTCGTAGCCAAAGACACCCCCCGCAATGCCCGCAAAAAATGGATTGCAGGAAGTCTATCCAGCGCGGGCACTCTAACCCTTGATGCGGGCGCTGAAAAAGCGCTGCGAAATGGGAATAGCCTGCTACCTGCCGGGGTCACTAAGGTAGAAGGTAATTTCGATCGGGGTGATCTTGTAACCTTACTTAGTAGCGACGGGCGGGATCTTGGGCGCGGCCTGAGCGCCTATTCCTCCGAAGATGCTTTGCGCATAATCGGTCATAAAAGTGGTGAGATCGCTGAAATTCTTGGCTATTCTGGCCGGGACGCCATTGTCCATCGGGACGAAATGGCCCTTAACTAACGAGAAAATGGATAAAGACCATGACAGTACATTCCAACATTGCAGATACGCAGTCTATTGACGACGTGATGGAGGAACTGGGGCGCGGCGCTAAGAAAGCGGCCCATATTCTGTCACTGGCCCCGCGGGAAGCAAAAGATAAAGCTTTGAAGGAAGCCGCAAATTCCCTGCGAGAAAACGCAGCCGCTATCTTGGAAGCTAATGAGAAAGACATGGCTGATGCTGTTGAGCGCGGCACCGCCTCTTCGTTCTTGGATCGTCTGAAACTCAACACAGATCGCATTGAAAGTATGGCCAAAGGCCTTGAGGATATCGCGTCCCTCAATGATCCAGTTGGTGACGTAATTGCTGAGTGGGACCGCCCAAATGGGCTGGCGATTTCCCGTGTTCGGGTTCCTCTGGGTGTAATCGGGATTATCTACGAATCCCGCCCAAATGTTACCGCAGATGCTGGCGCGCTTTGCTTGAAATCTGGCAACGCCTGCATTCTCCGCGGCGGATCAGAAAGTTATCGGTCAAGTCAGGCCATCTGGACCTGTCTCCAAGAAGGGCTGAAAGCAGCAGATCTGCCTGAAGATGCTATTCAGATGATCCCAACGACCGATCGCGCCGCCGTTGGCAAACTTTTGACCATGGCTGGATATGTAGACGTGATTGTCCCTCGCGGTGGTCGCAACCTGATCGAGCGTGTGCAAAACGAAAGCCGTATCCCTGTTTTCTCTCATTTGGATGGCCTTGTTCACATTTATCTCGATAAAGATGCCGATGCGGATAAAGCAGCTGAGATCATTTTTAATTCCAAACTTCGCCGGACAGGTATTTGCGGATCACTTGAAACCTTGTTGATCCACAAAGATGTTATCGAAACTATGGGACGCGCCGCTATTGCCAAGCTGCTGGATGCCAACTGTGAAATTCGGGGCGACGACACCATTCGAATGCTGGATAGTCGTATTAAACCTGCAACTGACGATGATTGGTCGACGGAATATCTGGATGCCATCCTTTCGGTTAAGGTAGTGGCAGATCAGGTAGAAGCCATGGATCATATTGCCACATATGGCTCTCATCATACTGACTGTATTCTGACCGAAAATGCAGAGGCCGCCGCTCGTTTCCTGAATGAAGTTGATAGCGCGATCGTCCTGCACAATGCTTCCACACAATTTGCCGATGGCGGCGAATTTGGTATGGGGGCCGAAATTGGGATCAGTACGGGCAAAATGCATGCCCGCGGACCAGTTGGGGTCGAACAACTAACCAGCTTCAAATATCAGGTTCGGGGGAATGGGCAGACACGCCCATCCTGATTGTATGAACAAGAGACAAATCGGACTTCTGGGCGGGTCCTTCAATCCCGCCCACGAAGGACATCTCTATATCAGTGAAACCGCGCTCCGGTCTTTAGGGCTGGATGAAGTTTGGTGGCTTGTCTCGCCGCAAAATCCTCTAAAACCGACTGATGGAATGGCGTCGTTTGAAGATCGCTTCAACTCCGCCAAGCAAATTGCCAGAAACCCCAAAATTGTTGTTTCCGATTTTGAACAACACCTTGGTCAAAGCTATACCGCCCGGACGTTAGAAGCACTTTGCGAATCCCATAAAGACTGTGCTTTTGTGTGGCTGATGGGGGCTGATAACCTGATCCAGTTTCGAAACTGGTATCAATGGCGCGATATTTTTGACACGTTGCCAATCGCTGTTTTTGATCGACCCGGTTATACGATGAAAGCACTCAACAGTTTCGCGGCCAAAACACATGAAAAATATCGGGTTTTTACATCGATCCCTGGCGCCCCATTAAAAGATTTCGCAATGCAAAGGGCCCCGGCCTGGACATTCGTTTCGCATACGAAACATAAAATGAGCAGCACAGCTCTTAGAAATCGCATTAATTTTTCATGAAATACTTGCTCTTGAGGGCAAAAAACCTCACATTAGAGACAGTATCAATATGGATAGGATTAAATTTTACCCCTGATGAACGCAAAACAAATTGCTGCTTCTGAGCTCCGTGACCTAGTACATACGAGCCTTTCTGACGACAAAGCAGAAGATGTCGTCTCTATCGACCTCTCCGGTAAAACTTCTTTCGCTGATTACATGATCATTGCCAATGGCCGTTCTTCCCGTCAGGTAGGCGCGATGGCAGAGCATCTTCGTGATCGCATCAAAGATGCCGGATATGGTATCGCCCAGGTTGAGGGTAAGGCCAATTGCGATTGGGTTTTGGTGGATGCTGGTGACGTCATTGTTCACCTGTTCCGTCCAGAGGTGCGGGATTTCTATAATCTCGAGAAAATCTGGGCACCAAATGCCGCCAAGGAAATGAGCAACTAAGGAAAGCGAACGCTTTCCGCCGAAGACGGAGGATTAAGGATGCGCCTGACCATTGCCAGTATTGGCAGGTTCAAAGGCGGTCCTTTGCAGGCGCTGTTTGAAGAATATGCCGCGCGCCTGCCTTGGCAATTAACCCTTAAGGAAGCAGAAGAAAAAAAACCGCTTAAGGGTGACAAGCTGAAAGACCGCGAGGCAGAACTTCTGATGAAATCGGTACCTAAGGGTGCCAAACTGATTGTCCTCCATGAAAGAGGACGAGAGTTCACCAGTGTTGAATTTTCTTCCCTTTTGAATAGATATGCAGACGAAGGTTTTTCCGACGTCGCCTTTGTCATTGGCGGTGCAGATGGCCATGCGAAATCGACATTAGATGCCGCGGACCAACTCTTGTCTCTGGGCAAAATGACATGGCCCCATTTAATGGTGCGCGGCCTTCTGGCAGAGCAACTTTACCGGGCCTATTCTATTCAGAACAACCACCCCTATCATCGAGCGTGAGCGGGAAAATTATAGCAATTTAGAGTATTTAACGGTATAAAGCAGCCATGACTGACACAGCATCTTCTCAGAAAAAACGTCCAGTTCTCCTCTGTATTCTCGATGGATGGGGAGAGGGCGAAGATGGCGCCGATAACGCGATTATGCGCGGCAACACTCCAAACTGGGACCAAATGGTTGCGAATAAACCCAAAAGCCGCCTCGCCACATCCGGTCTAGATGTCGGACTACCAGAAGGGCAAATGGGCAATTCTGAGGTTGGGCATATGACCATTGGTAGTGGCCGTGTGATCCTGCAAGATCTTCCCCGCATCAATTCAGATATTGAGACAGGCGCGCTTGCAAAAAATGCGAATCTGCAGAAGCTGATCAGTGCGTTAAAAACAAGTGGAGGCACCTGCCACCTTGCAGGATTGCTCTCTCCTGGCGGCGTTCACTCCCATCAGGATCATATAATTGCGCTTGCCAAAATCTTGTCGGACGAAGGCATTGTAGTTGACATTCACGGCTTTATGGATGGCCGCGATACTCCGCCAACAAGCGGTGTAGGTTTTGTTACAGAGGTTCAGGCGAGAATCCAAAGTCTACAAGGCGTTCGAATTGCGTCCCTGATCGGACGTTATTTCGCCATGGACCGGGACAACAACTGGGACCGCGTGGTGAAAGCGTACAACGCTATATTCAAAGCCGATGGCATTGAAATGACGAATCCTATTGCAGCCGTTGAGGCTTGCTACGCTGCTGATCAAAATGATGAGTTCCTGCCTGCGCACGTGATCAAAGGATATGAAGGTGTCCAAGATGGCGACGCTTTCCTGATGGCAAATTTTCGGGCTGACCGCGCCCGTCAATTCCTGAACGCCCTCACCGATGATGCCTTCGACGGATTTGATACAGCTGACGCGCCAAAGCTATCAGCAATTGCAGGTATGGTCGAATATTCCGCAGATCTGGCACCCAAAGTGCCCGCTCTCTTCCCTCCTGTTGATATTCAGAAAACATTGGGAGAGGTAGTCTCTAAAGCTGGCCGTAAGCAGCTGCGTATTGCCGAGACGGAAAAGTATGCCCATGTGACTTTTTTCCTGAACGGTGGTGAGGAAAGCGTTTATGAGGGGGAGAGCCGTATTCTGGTTCCAAGTCCAAAAGTCGCCACATACGATTTACAGCCGGAAATGTCGGCTCCAGAAGTAAAAGCAAAGCTTTTAGATGCAATTCAGTCGGAAGAATTTGATCTGATTGTCGTGAATTTTGCAAACCCAGACATGGTTGGCCACACTGGCGTGATGAAAGCCGCGCTACAAGCTGTTGAAACTATCGACGGCTGCATTGGTGAGCTGTCTCAGGCTGTCGAAGCCAAAGGCGGTGTCATGATGATTACCGCTGACCACGGCAATATTGAGCTGATGAAAGATCCATCAACCCATAAACCTCACACCGCGCATACAACTAATCTTGTCCCTTGCGTGTTGGCAGCCGGTGATGCGGATTGGCAGTTGCAGGATGGAACCCTTGCAGATGTGGCTCCAACCCTGTTGACCTTTATGGGGCTGGAAATCCCCTCTGAGATGACCGGCAAGAGCCTGGTCATTCCGCGCACCTCCGAGACCCGTGCGGCGTCCTAAGGAAAAACAATATCACCTGATGACGGCAGCTCTTGCGGTTGCCGTTTTTTCCTGTGTCTGGAGCGGAGGGGAGGCCAATGCTGCCAAGCCCGAGGACGAACTCCAAAAGTTACGGCAGGAGCTGTCAGCGTCGAACGCACGGCAAGAAGAAATCTCTGCCCGCCTCACCCTTCTAACTGGTGAAATTCGCTCTTTGAAGGAAAAGGCCGTAGCAGCTGCGGCCAGACTGCAAAAAACAGAGCAAAATCTGGTGGAGACCGAAGTTCGCCTGGAAGATATCGCCGCTGTAGAAGATCAAACCATTGAAGCACTCTCCAAACAGAATAAAGATCTGGCGAATACTCTTTCAGCATTATTGCAGCTGAGTCGCCAGCCAGAGGGAAGCTTAATCGGCAGCCCTGACAATTTAGTTGATACATTACGGGCGGCGACTTTGCTAAAAGCGGCAATTCCTGAACTAAAAAAACAAGCCGGAGAGCTCTCAGGGCAGTTGGAAGCACTAGCCACTTTGCGGGATCAGTACTTAGTTGAGCAGCAGAAATATCAGGGGTTATTGGAAAGTCAGAAAAACGAACGGGTCGCCCTAGACGAACTATTGCAATCAAAAAGGGACGCTCAAGCAGCTCTTGTAAGTATTAATGCCCGAGAAAGACGCACCCAAACCCGCCTGAATGCAGAAGCAAAAGATCTCGTCTCGCTGATGAAACGATTAGAGGCAGAGAAACAAAAACGCCTCGCCGACGAACGAGCGCGGATCGAAAAAGAGATTGAGCGACAGAAAAAATTACTGGCTGAAGAAGAAAAAAGGCAGCGAGAAGAAGAAGCTCAAAGGCTGGCTGAGGCCGAAAAAGAACGAAACAGCAATATACCAACGCCCGCTCCATCGCGGAAAACTGCGACTTCTGGCAACACTGCTGACCAGCAGACCGTTGTCGCTCGGCTTAGTTTGCCGGATAACCGCCTTTCTTTCGCCGCAAAAAAAGGCACACTTCCTTTACCAGTTAGTGGCAGAATTATTTCCAGTTATGGCAAAAGCAAGGAAGTAACGCAAAAAAACGGGATTGTGATTCAATCTCGGGGCGGAGCAACGGTAATATCCCCTCATGATGGGCAAATTGCCTTTGCAGGACCGTTTCGACATTACGGACTTCTGTTGATTATTGATCACGGCGGAGGATATCATACGCTTCTGTCTGGAATGGACAGTATCGACGGAGAGGTCGGCCAGCTCCTCCTTGCGGGGGAACCGGTCGGTATCATGAATGATGGGACAAACGGGAAACCGACCCTATATATGGAATTGCGGGTTAAAGGATCCCCTGTGAATCCAAAAGCTTGGCTTGCGACAGGAAACAGAAAGGTCAGTGGATAATGAGAAATTTTACGACAGGCATACTCACCCTAGCGGTGGTCGTACTTTCTCTGGCAATACTCACAATACCCGAAAAGCGGGTTGAGGCAGGCTCGGATACGTACAAGCAGCTTCAGCTTTTCGGAGATGTATTTGAGAAAATCCGGAAAGACTATGTGGAAGAAGTGGATGACGCCGAGCTGGTAGAAGCCGCGATTAATGGCATGCTATCTTCACTAGACCCACACTCCAGCTACCTGAACCCTAAAAATTACGAGGGGATGAAAGTCCAGACCCGCGGTAAATTTGGCGGTCTTGGTATCGAAGTCACCATGGAAAATGGCCTGGTAAAAGTTGTCGCCCCAATTGACGATACACCGGCCGCAGCCGCTGGCATTCAAGCTGGTGACTATATTACTCACCTGGATGGTGAACCTGTACTTGGCCTGACACTGTCTGATGCAGTTGAACGAATGCGGGGACTTGTCGATACAGACATTAACCTTACAGTTCGCCGTCAGAATGAAAAAGAGCCACTTGAGATCACGATCACTCGTGCCACAATTACGGTTCAATCTGTACGGGGCCGAGTCGAAGATGAAGATATCATCTATATCCGCATCTCCAGCTTTACCGAACAAACCGACACAGGTCTGCGTGAGAAGCTTGCAGAACTTAAAGAGGAAATCGGCGGCGATTATAAGGGGATCATTCTAGACCTCCGGAACAATCCGGGCGGCCTTCTGGATCAAGCGATTTCCGTCTCCGATGCTTTCCTGCGTAAAGGCGAAATTGTCTCGACACGAGGCCGCGAGGCGCGTGACTCTCAGCGTTATAACGCTCAGCCAGACGATATCACCAGTGGGAAGCCAATTGTCGTCATGATCAATGGGGGTTCTGCCAGCGCGTCCGAGATTGTTGCTGGCGCCCTTCAGGATCACCGCCGCGCGGTTGTTCTGGGCACACAAAGCTTTGGTAAAGGTTCCGTTCAGACGATCGTACCATTGCAAGGTAATGGTGCCATGCGGATGACAACGGCTCGCTACTACACGCCGTCAGGTACTTCCATTCAGGCAAAGGGAATTACACCTGATATCGAAGTCAAACAGGCCCGGCTTGAAGTTCTGGAGAACGGCAGCCGCCGTTCAGAAGCAGATCTTCGCAACCATCTGGATGATGGAACAGATAATCCAGATGAAAAGCAAGCAGACGGCTCTGAGCCTTCTGCAGATAACCAGACAGAAGATTATCAACTGCTGAGAGCAAAAGACCTGTTGAAAGGTGTCTCCCTTTTTGCCAAAAAGGAAATCAATTAATCCTTTAGGCATTCATCCGGGGGCCCGCTTTGGCGAGGAATAAAAGCCCAAAGATAAACGATGCGCCGGCAGCCAAACGAAAACTGCCGGTGCTATCTTCGTTATACTTTCTGCTGGTTTTAGCCGTCGCGGGAGCTTTCGGGTATGGATATTACCTGCAAATGGGCCGTAACATGGACGACCCTACGGCGGCAAGTACCGCGATAACGCCACCAACTCCAATTGCGGCCCCGAAAAAGGCAGGCGAGAACGAAGCCCCTGAAGAACATGTTGAGCAGCAACATGTGCCCGAGGAAAAGACAACGCCCCATTCAGCGGACGCAACAGATCACAGCTCTGCTGAGAGCAGCTCAGATGAAGAGAGCACTCTCTCTTCTCATAGCACCAAAACAGCCGAAGAGAACGAGACATCCGGCCAGGATTCTGTTGAGCAGGCTAAAGAGAAGATTGAAGATAGTCAGAATGAATCGCCAACGGCTAAAGAAGTTGAAACTCAACCAACCACTAAACACGACGAAAAGAATGAGCCAAAAGGGTCGGAAACTGCCGAAGCTCATACTCCCGCCAAAGAAGTAAAAGCAGAAACAGCCCCGGCGCCGCAAGAGCAAAAACTTCAGAATATTGAAGACTCAAAAGAGGACGCTCCCGCTACAGACAAGGCATCTCCTAAAACAGAAGAAGAACCAGTAGAGCAAACCTCCACTCCAGAGGAACCAAAAGAAGTTGCTGAGCAAGCAGCGCCCCCTCCTCGTCAGGTGAGCTCACTCCCGCCCGTTCCCGATCCGGAATTAGCGGCGAAATCTGACTATGGTCTCCTCCCTATCATCAGTCCAGATGGTCGCCTGCCATGGCGTGTGTATGGGCGCCCATTTGATGATCCGCTAGCACGTCCTCGCATTGCGATCATCATCGGTGACATGGGGATGAGCCAATTTGCGACCCGGTCTGCTATTCAGAACCTACCGGGGGAGGTTACCCTCTCTTTCAACCCTTATGGCAGAGATTTGCAAAACTGGGTTTCACAAGCGCGTGCTGCGGGACATGAGACTTTACTACAGCTTCCCATGGAACCGTTTAAGTACCCTGAAAATGATCCCGGCCCACAGAGCCTGCTCTCTGGCCTAACAGATAAAGAAAACCTGACACGGCTTGACTGGATGCTGGGTCGCTTTACTGGATATGCTGGGGTAACAAACCAGATGGGGTCAAAATTCACAACCTCCCGGGATGACATCTCTCCTGTCCTCGATGTGATTAAGGAGCGTGGCCTCCTCTTCTTGGATGGGCGCACGTCAGGGCGAAGCGTTGCGGGCTTTGTTGCCAAAGAAAAAAGCATCCCAGTTGTCATTAACAACCGGTTTATTGACCATAGAGCCGATCGGGCGAGTATCGACCAACGTTTGGCAGAATTGGAACGTATTGCGCGAGTAACAGGTGTCGCCGTCGGCGTGGGGTATCCCTACCCTGTTACATTAGAGCGCGTTTCCAATTGGGCAAAAACCTTAAATCGTAAAGGACTGGTCCTCAGTCCTCTGTCCGCCGTCGCCAACAGACAGGAAATAGAATAATGATCGATCCAAATTCACTTCCCTACCGTCCCTGCGCCGGAATAATGCTGATCAATGAAGACGATAAAGTCTTCGTCGGACAACGGATTGATATGCCGTCAGAGCATTGGCAAATGCCTCAAGGCGGTATTGATGACGGTGAAGATCCACTTTCTGCGGCTAAGCGCGAGCTATTGGAAGAGATTGGAACCGACAAAGCCGAGCTTCTGCTCGAGATGGAAGACTGGGTTTACTATGACCTGCCACATGAGCTTATTGGGAAAGTTTGGAAAGGCCGCTATCGCGGTCAAAAGCAGCGCTGGTTCCTTTTTCAGTTTACAGGAAGTGATGCCGATATCGATATCGAAACGGAACATCCTGAGTTTTCAAAATGGAAGTGGACCGAAATAAAAACACTGGTTCCAGAGATCGTTCCCTTCAAGCAGGATATCTACCAAAAAGTCGTAGATAGATTCGAGCAATTTATTAGCGATTCGAAATAACGCGTAAGGCGAACAGACCGCCGGTCAGTTCTATAGTTAATTTTTCGTTACTTTTGCACAACATCTAGTAGGTTTTTCAACCTGCCGTTACCCATTTTTCTTAACCTGTTGTTTTTTTTGCGCGATTATACTTATACTTTTTGTGCAAATGCGGTCTTAAGACCGTACGGAAAAAGTGAGACGTAGGTTGGGGGCACCCTTTTCCGCTGGGCGAGCGTAGTTTATTTCGGCTGCGAAATGGATAACTTCCGAATCTACAGGGTTCGTTGTTATATACCCGCGATTCAATATCGCGGGTCGGTGAGCGAGTGTCAGTATTATGAAGCATTACGAAGAACTCACTGGCGGTGAAGGCAAACGTGTCTTCTACCGTGCGGAACGGTTTAAAGCCTCCACTCTTATGCAGGATATTTCTCCTGTCATTTCTCTGGAAGAAGACAGTTTTGAAATCTTTGATATGAGCATGAGCGGCCTCAGCTTTGTCCGCCCAAACTCTGCCCATCATGAATTTTCAGCTGATCAGGACATTCCGCTGCGCCTTAAATTAGGACCAGAAGAAGTCTTTTGTGGGAATGGCCGGATCCGCCGAATTGAGCCTCATGAAAGTTCAGTCAAAGTTGCGGTCGAGCTAACCAAAGGCTATCTGGACATCCAACAACTGATGGAACGCCACGACGATATTGCTATGTCTCGCCAAATTCGGGATGGGATGCGGGATATCTCTGAATTGGTTCCTTCGACATACAAATCTGTTATTTCTGATGCTGTTTATCTTCTTCGTTCCGTTCGAGAAACACTGACTACAGTTGAACACGAGATGCCGGCTAAAGCGCCCCGCCGCGAAGAACGTATTCAGGAGATTATTCTGGAATGCGAACAGCAAGCGTTAAAACGCTGGTGGGAGATTTCCAAACAGGCAATGGAAATTATGAACGATATCCGGCATGATCCTGATGTCATGAAAGCGGCCAAGCATTATACGGAGCGCACGCTAACACCAGAACTGACGTCTGGCGCGAGCTGGAAACGCTCTTATGAAAAGCCACTTGGCTATCCTGGTGATTTCGAGGTCATGAACTACGCCTATAATCTCGCGATGCTTGGCGATACACCTTATGAAAAATTCTGCCACCGTCTGGGGACATCGACTGGCGAGTTCATCACCACACGGATGACCTTGGTCAAACAAAAGATTGCGGAACTTGTAAACAAAGCTGCAAAAGACGGCCGTGAGAACTTCAACGTGTCCAGCTTAGGCTGCGGCCCTGCTCAAGAAGTATCGAACTTTCTAAAAGGTCATGCGCAACCTGTCTCTGTCAACTTCACCTTGATTGATCAGGACGATGAGGCACTTTCATACGCCTACAAAAACGCGTACCCAGAGGTTGTCCGACTTGAAGGACAGGCAACAGTTAACTGTCTGCACGCCACATTCCTGGAATTCCTAGCGGCTGGCAATCTGTTTAAAAAGCTCGATAATCAGGACATGATCTATGCAGTAGGTCTTGTTGACTATCTCACAGACAAGCGCGCAGCCAGACTGGTAAAGGACCTTTATCAGAACCTCAATCCTGGCGGAACATTACTGATCGGCAGTATGTACGATTCAGACCAGAGCCTAGAATGGCAAGTTGAAATGATAACTGACTGGCAGTTGGAATATCGGGATAAGGACAATATGCTTCAGATGGCAGCACACCTTCCCGAAGAGGCATCCCGTCAGACGATCGTTGATCGCACTGGACATTGTATTGTCTTGATGGTTACTAAACCTGAATAAACAGCAATAAAAAATGAAAAGGCCCGCTTTCAATGCGGGCTTTTTTTATGATGCTTGAAGCTGCGCCTGTTCCTCTAGCAACACAGGATTAGAGCGATCTCTCTCTCTTGGGAACGTGAGGTAAGCTGCGGTACCGACGCCAAGGCTACTTTCAAGGCGAATATAGCCTCCGTGTAGCTCCATCACATTCTTAGTAAGCGGCAAACCAAGCCCCGTACCTTCGTAGTTTCGGGCCATGCTGCCTTCAATCTGAACAAATGGAGCGAAAACCTTTTCAAGGTTTGCTTCCTCGATACCAATGCCCGTATCTCGAACACAACAAACAATATTACCAAAATCGTCGCGGCTGATATCAATGCTTACATTCCCACCTTTAGGCGTAAATTTCACCGCGTTTGATAAAACGTTCAAGAAGACCTGAGATAGCAAGCGCGGGTCCGCATTCAAAACGACATCTTCTGATGGCATATCAAATGCCAAACGAATGCCCCCTTCTGTGGCCCTGTCACGAACCACCCTCAGCGACGAGTTAATAATAGAGGTGAGAGAGAGATCCTGCTCTTGTAAGTTCAGCTTCCCAGCCTCGGCTTTTGACAAATCCAAGATATCATTAATGATACCAAGCAAATGCTGACCACTGTTTTTAATATCCTGAGAATATTCTTTATATCGCTCTTCTCCCAAGGGGCCGAACATCTCTTTTTCAAGGATTTCGGAAAAGCCAATGATCGCGTTAAGCGGAGTGCGGAGTTCATGGCTCATAATTGCCAAAAACTCAGATTTAGCATGGTTAGCTGACTGCGCTTTTTCAGCCAGTTCATCACTTTTCTGGCGCTCATCATCTAGCATCCTCATATTGATGAAATCGCGGCGTTCTGCCAGTTCCTGAAAATAGGCTGCAAAAACACCCATCCCCGCGGCCGTCATCAAAAAGAAGTCGTTAGCAAGTAAGATAAGTCCCGGTATCGGATTAATAATCACTGCAGAAATATGATAGGCGACAATCAAGGCAACCGTTACGGAGGTTGCGTAGATAAAGCGGGTGGGCGGCAGGCTGCAACAAAAAATGATCAGCGGGATCAGACCTGCATAATAGAGGTAATTTGCGGGCTCTGACATGAAAGCCGTCATGGCGATGATACTCAGCCCAGACACCAACATACAAAGCGCGGCCCCAGCCTGGGCCATCCGATGATAGTATTTGGTGTAAGAAAGCCAGTAGACGATCAGAATAACGGGAATAGTCGTCGTAAACCGTAACGTGATCGCATATTGATACGCATCTGGACTGACGTAATAATCTAGGAAAGAAAAACCAGCATAGATAATCAGTGCGGATAAAAGCGATAGGCGAAGCACCCCAAGGGACTTGGCGATTGCCACATCGTTATATTCACGCTCCACTGCAGGGTCCGCAAATCGCAGAGTGAGTCTACGAATTGCAGTTCCGTCTTCGCTTGAGGCTATCGTCGCGTAGCGGCTAAACAATGGTAAATATCCGTCCAATTCAGTTTTTCAGCGACGTTACCATATACAGCGGAGTGTAAATTTAAGGTTAATAATAACCTATCGCGAGAAAAATACAGACCTATGGTTGCAATAAGCCTCATATTCACTTTATTAATTATATAACAGTGGGTTAGGTTATCTTTTTGGTCGCGCAGTCCATAATACCTGTAACATTCTTATAGGGTGATAGAACGTCGTTTCTTTCTCGATCAGATGTACGACTTTAAAAAAATGCTCTGCGACTCTCGGTGATTCTGTGGCCAAGATCAGACCTTTAAGAATATTCTTAACTCTATATCCAAATGGTGCGACGCCAGTTGTTTCAGGATACCTAAAATCCTGCCCCATTGCTAAGTCCCATGGCGTTTGAAAGATCCTATTCAATCGATCAAAATATTTCTTCCGGACGCTTTTCATAACTTGTGGATCGCAAACATCTGCCGACTGTAAGAGATGCGATAGGTCACGGATTGCCATAAAAGCAACAGTCATGCCTTGGCCAAAGAGAGGGTTCAAACTGACATTACTATCACCAACAGGCAAAAT
>JAEPMY010000169.1 GCA_017643685.1 Sneathiella sp. | reverse complement strand
ATTGAGGATATCAATGCCCTGACAACAGACCATCTGAAAGATGTTCTGGAGGCGGATCCAAAAGTGGAAATTCTGCTGATTGGCTGCGGCGAGAATATGGCCTTTATTGATGAAGGCCTTAGAAACACGTTTCGCGCCAATGGTACCACAATTGACAGCATGGATACAGGCGCGGCTGTGCGCACCTATAATGTCCTCCTGCTGGAGGGACGGAGGGTCGCGGTGGCCTTGATGGCGGTTTGATCATATCTCTATTTCACAATAAAAAAGGCGCTCAAATGAGCGCCTTTCTTTTTGATCATTCGAAACGCGATTAGGCGTTTGCGAGATTTTCGTTTGCAAAGTCCCAGTTGACCAGGCTTTCCAGGAATGTGCTGATATAGTCAGGGCGACGGTTCTGGAAATCGATGTAGTAAGCGTGCTCCCATACATCCATAGTCAGAAGTGGTGTTGCGCCTGCTGTCAGTGGGCATTCAGCGTTTGGAGTTTTGGTAACTTTCAGTTTGCCACCTTCCAGAACAAGCCATGCCCAGCCACTACCGAACTGAGTTGCGCCAGCTGTTTTGAACTCTTCTACGAATTTATCGTAAGAGCCGAAGTCTTCGTCGATTTTAGCTGCGATTGCACCAGTTGGTTTACCACCACCATTTGGCTTCATAGAGTGCCAGTAGAAAGTGTGGTTCCAGATCTGTGCTGCGTTGTTGAAAACGCCGGCTTTGGAAGCGTCACCAGCAGTTTCCTTCATCAAATCTTCCAAAGATTTGCTGCTGTCACCGTCCAGAAGATTGTTCAGGTTCACAACATATGTGTTGTGGTGTTTTCCGTGGTGGAAGTTCAGAGTTTCTTCTGAGATATGTGGAGCCAATGCATCTTTTGCATAGGGAAGATTTGGAAGTTCGTATGCCATTTTATCCTCTTGCCTGTTTTACAGTTTCAGACCGTATATAATTCTTTCAACGGCCACATCTTAACATGTGTTGCGTCGTCTACTCCTGTTTATATAGCAACATTTGTACGTTGTTCATCCATTTTTTTAATTATTCCAATGAGAACATCTGTTAAGTAAGGGGCACCTGTAATCTGGTTCACAAATGAAGGCAGACAAGGTGGCTGAGCAAACTGAACAATCCATTCTATCGCAAGAAGTCAAACAGTATGACTATGATCGCTGGTTGACCTGCCTTTTCGCACCCGAAAACCTGCGGGAAGATTTGTTTGCGCTCCTTTCTTTTAACAGCGAGATTGCCCGCGTGCGGGAGACGGTGAGCGAGCCGATGCTGGGGGATATTCGCCTGCAATGGTGGCGCGACGCCCTCAATGGGCTGCAGGATGGCATCGTCAAGAAGCACCCAACCATTGAAGCGCTTTATCAGGCGCATCAGCGGACACCGCTTGATTTAAGCGCGATGCAGGCCATGATCGATATGCGGGCCAAGGATTTGGACCCGGCACCGATCGCCACTGATGGAGAGCTGATTGTTTATGCTGATCTGACTTCAGGCACTTTGCATCGTCTAATGCATTTGATGCTAACCGGAGAGGATAATAGCCGCGCCGCGGAGGCAACGACCTTGGCCGGGCGGGTCTACGGTCTATTTGGTATTTTACAGGCAATCCCGTTTCACGGGCGCAACGGACTGGTGTTGATCCCGAAAACTCGAATGTCGGATTACGGGGTTACAGAGAACAGTGTTCTCACCAAAGAGCATCAACATAGTCTTTGTAAAATTGTCGAAGGCCTTACCGAAGTCGCGGCAAATGAAATGGTAGATGCCAGAAAAGCGGCGAAATCAATTAAAGGGGCAGGGCGGGCGGCCATTCTGGTCAATGCCTTTGGTCCGCTTCAACTGGGTCAATTTCGAAAATACGGATATGATCCCGGTAAAGTCGCGGGACGCTTGGGATCGGTGAGGAAAATTATCTCCCTCTACCGATATAAGCAGTTTGGTTTCTGATTACATATTTCCGAGGCGCCAGGTTTGGCCCTGCATGAAATTCTGAGCGAGGAAGCGGTATGTCTCTTTCAACTGCCGCTCCACTTGCGGGCTTTCTTCCGCAATCAGGTTTTTCCAACCTTTGACCATTTCATCCCAAACCATAAACCGCTGATGGAGATCGTCGCGGGTGCGGCGAATAAATTCAACTGTTGGGTCATAGTTCTTAAGGATCGTCAAAACCTCACAGGTTTGCGCGTCGGCCTCATCAAAAGTGCGTTCAAAATTCTGAATGACAGGGGTAATCAGCGCATGAATGCGGTTGATATCTTCCATCATGCCGCGATCCCGGCGATAGATCACCATAAGGCTATCAATGTTGCTATTGATCTTGCGGATATTGCCATAGTAATCGCGGAGGGCTTCCACATAGGCAAGCTCACGGATGATATCATCCACCTTCTGAACAACATCGTCTTTGGTGATGCCAAGCTTTTTGGCTATTTCCCTAAAGGCGTTTTGAACCTTTTCTTTGGTTTCCGGATCTGCGGCAACCGCTTCCAATTCACCAAAGTTGGTAATGATTTCCTCGCTACCAGACAGCCATGAGACAAGCTGCATGGTGATCCGACCGCGCGCAATGTTCCGGTGAGACTCTTCGATTGTCCAGGAGGCCTCGCCGGTGAGCAGTTCTGTTGGAATGGAATCGCCGGGATGGATCTCTTTCACAAACTTTAAGGATCCGCTAACCGTCCGAAGAAGCTCCGCGTCTGAGCTTTCTTCATCGATGTTAAACTCGTTACAGATGGAGCTCACAGGAACAGCCCCAATCATGTCGCCAAGCTGAACATAAAGGGCAGGCTCTTTCGATCCCAGAGTCATCTTGAAATGTGCCCCTGGTACAGAAAAGATTTTATGCTGAAAAGCAAAATGCGTGCTCGGGCTCAGATTTTCCTGAGCTTCGCTTGTTTTTTCTTCCGCTTCAGACATTTAGGTCCCGACAATCCTGGTCCAATACAAGTTACGAATTCGTGTTAAGCTATTCTAACAATGGTACTTGTTCACAACATAACCAGATATGGTTTTCAAAAAGTTACCAAACTGATCCTATTTACGCGGGAACGGCTTCCAAGGATTTCTTCCAATCGTCGAAATCCTTAAACGCGCGAGCGGTATAAGCCTGCTTGCGCTCTTTTTTCTTAACCCGAACCTCAAGTGGCGGGAAAAGGCCAAAATTCACATTCATTGGCTGGAATGTCTTCGCATCGGCCCCGCCTGTAATATGGCTAAGCAACGCACCGAAGGCAGTTGTTTGCGGCGGTGTTGTAAAGCTCT
>JAEPMY010000076.1 GCA_017643685.1 Sneathiella sp. | reverse complement strand
CGCAACAGATGATCCGCGGGAACCAAACTGTCAAGCGTCACCATCTCAAGTTCGGTTTGTAAAGGAGTGGGTTTTTTAAGCATTCCCCATTGAATCAAAAGTCCCCGCAAATAGCGAGGACTTTGTCAGCAGTCTGAGCCGCCCAATTGGGCGGCTTTTTATTATTTCCCGTGGGTTCGGCTATAACCATTTGGGGCAGGGGGTGTCCA
Organism: Sneathiella sp.; assembly: GCA_017643685.1. Taxonomy (GTDB): domain Bacteria; phylum Pseudomonadota; class Alphaproteobacteria; order Sneathiellales; family Sneathiellaceae; genus Sneathiella. The sequence goes on along the minus strand of JAEPMY010000076.1, from coordinate 16,319 downwards.
TCCATCAAGGCTGCCATCAGCAGGTTTGAAAACCTGAACCAGCAGCGGCGCGCATATCACTTCATCACTGGAATGTTTAGATCCGCAGTCACCACCTGGGCAGGCTGATAACCCACCAAGCAGATCAATTTCCGCAAATAGTTCCAGATAGTCACCAGACCTAACGGGGCTTGCCTTCATGAAATACTGATGTGTGTCTTGGGTGAAGCCCGTGCACATGAAAACATTCAGGACATCATGAACGAGTTTTTCAGCCTCAAAAAGTGGAAGGCCTTTGTGATCACTGAGCGCGCGTGTCAGATTGGAATGACAGCAATAATGATAGTCATCCCCCTGTAGAAGCTGGTTTGTATAGGGGTCACACCGGGTACCAATGACGTCATGAACGCTGCCGCCAAATTCGTCCCACCCATACCAATCTAGCGTGTCATAGGTCACAGTGGCCATTGGGCGCATGGTCGGGAAACTGGACCATAGCTGATCACCGGTGCTAACGTGTGTGCCATGAAGGGCACGGGTTTTACCGCTATAGAATTTTTCTGACAGGTCGTTGGTATTCCACAAGTTTAAATCCCCAACTTGCGGGCTCTCTGGGCAGACAATCCGCGCAAAATGGCCCGCAGGCACTGTAAAACATTTCGCATCACGAGGCGGGATCAGAACTTCATCGATCAGGGTAAGGTCTTCACGTGCTTTAGCGTAAAGGCTCATATCCGGTTTGGGTAGTGTATCAATGGGGTAGCAGATAACGGGGGCGATTTCCTTGCGGACATTGGCGTCTGTTGGGGCGGGGTGCTGCGGTGTATATTTCATTTAAAAACTCCCAGAACAATTGTGTCGATCTAATCCTTTTCTGACGAATTTCGCAAGTCACGAACGCTTTACAGGGGTTGTTGAATTCATGGTCTGGTCACGCGTGACCTAATTGGCTATTGTCTCCCCGAATTGTTTGTGAAAAATCATTATTGAAGACCTAGTGAAAGAGAACAGGATGTCTGATAGTTCTTCCCGGACGCATATCTGGCTGCGGGCCGAGGTGAAACCAAACGAGGAGCGTGTTGCTGTTGTTCCTGCAGATGCCAAGCGCCTTATGGAAGCTGGCTATGAGGTAACTGTCGAAAAATCGGCGCAGCGCTGCATTGATGCGGATGAGTATGCGAAAGTCGGCTGTAACGTCGCGGAAGAGGGGAGCTGGACTTCAGCTCCAAAAGACGCTTTTGTTTTGGGTGTGAAGGAACTGCCTGAAGGGGATGGGGATCTTATTCACCGCCACATCTATTTCGGTCATGTCTATAAGGATCAGCCGGGTTGGCAGCATACGCTTGGTCGTTTTGTATCCGGTGGCGGGACGCTGTATGACTTGGAATGTCTGGTAAATGAAACAGGCCGCCGCGTTGCGGCATTTGGTTTCTGGGCTGGATATGCCGGTGCGGCAACGGCCGTTTTGACTTGGCTGGGACAGCAGGCAGGAAATAACCCACCGATTGCCAAGGTCGACAGCTATCCAAATGAAGACGCGTTACTTGCGGAGCTTCGCGCTGGTCTCGCCATATATGATGATAAACCAAATATGGTGGTTATTGGTGCGCTCGGTCGCTGCGGTAGCGGTGCGGTTAAGCTGTGTGATCAGTTGGGGCTGGAAGTGTCCAAGTGGGATATGGCGGAAACAGCATCAGGTGGCCCTTTCCCGGAAATTCAGCAGCATACAATTTTTGTGAACTGCATCCTGGCGTCGCCATCCTGCCCGCGTTTTGTTACCGCCGACGACATTAAAGTTGCTGACCGGCGTCTCAGCGTTATTACGGATGTCAGCTGTGATCCAGAAAGCGTTTACAATCCAATTCCGATCTACAATAAATGCACCAAATTTGATAATCCAACCATCCGCGTGTTGGATGGAGAGGTGCCCCTTGACGTGATCGCGATCGACCACCTTCCTTCCATGCTGCCTAAAGAATCCAGCGAGGATTATTCCTCTCAGCTGACGGAGGCATTACTGGAGTTGAACGAGCCAGAAAAAGACATTTGGGGCCGTGCGCTGGATGATTACAAGCGCAACATCGCCCGTCTGTAAAATTTAAGGAGAATAAGAATATGGCACAGGTACATTGGCTGGGCGCGGGTCTGTCTGCAGTTCCCGGTATCCGCCGTTTGATCGAACAAGGGCGTAAAGTTACGCTTTGGAACCGAACCATCGCCAAAGCGGAGGCCGCAGTTGCGGGCCTTGAAGGTGATTTTGACGTTCGCGGTTTTGATCTAAACAGCTTTGAAGAAGCCTTGCAGGAAGGGGACGTTGCTGTTTCCATGCTGCCGGGTGATTTCCACCCAATAATCGCAAAAATTTGCCTGAGCAAAAATGCGAACTTTGTTTCTTCTTCTTACATTTCGCCTGAAATGCGGGATTTTGATAAAGTTGCCAAAGAAAAAGGCCTCACATTGGTGAACGAAGTGGGCCTTGATCCAGGTATCGACCATTTGATGGCCCATGTGCTGATGGATGATTACAAAAAATCCGCCGCTTTTGATAAAGGGAACGCTGTTTATTTCCGCTCATACTGCGGCGGTTTGTCTGACGTTCCGAATGATTTCAAATATAAGTTCAGCTGGTCTCCGCTTGGCGTTTTGAAAGCACTTCGTTCTCCTTCACGGAGCTTGCGGGATGGCGGCGAATATAATGTTGCACGCCCATGGGATGCAGTTGAGCAGTTCCATGCACCACTTCCGAAAGGTTCCGAGCCATTTGAAGTTTATCCGAACCGCGACTCTTATCCTTATCTAGAAGAATATGGGTTTAAGAGCGACTGGAATGTACAGCAATTTGTGCGAGGTACCCTCCGGTATGACGGCTGGGCCTCTGCATGGGATCATTTGTTCCGTGAGATTGAAACCCTTGAAGGGGAAGCAGGCGACAAGCGCCTTGAGGATATCAGCGCTGAGCTTTGGGACAAATATGCGGTTGCTGATGGCGAAGCTGACCGTGTTGTTCTGTGTGTTGATCTGCGCGCCGAAAAAGACGGCGAGACCGTCTATGACAAAACATATGTTATGGACGCCTATGGCGATGGCAAGGTAACCGCGATGGCCCGTTTGGTGTCCACACCGGTCAGCTATGCGGTTGAGGAAGTCCTCGACGGTAAGATGGAGCCGGGTGTTCATGCAGCTCCTGCAGAACCTGCAAAAGCCGCGGCATGGTTGAAGAAATTGGCAGATGCCGGTGAGGTGATGGAACTGGTTGATAACCTGTCCAAATAAGCCGCCTGGGAATGATGTGAAAAAAAAGGCCCCGTTTGGGGCCTTTTTTATTATCGCTTCAGCATGTTTTCAGCAAACGAGGCGAGGGCTTTCAATGCCTCGACATGGGTCAGAAGCCCATCCCCGGCAAAATTACCGCGGAGGCCAATGGCATTGATTATATATTTGATGCGCTTGTCTTTTTCAGGACTACCAATCGGTACCGCGACACTTGCAAGACCTTCGGGCAGGCTGTTTTCTTCATAAGCGAAACGCTGCTGCATATCTCGCTCCACTTGGCCGATCCAGGTTGGTAAGTCCGGTTTGTCCCGGATCCATTTCATTTTTTCATATTCGGTGGCAAGATGGTCCTGTTCCATATTCTGCCAACCGGCATGTAACCTGCCGGCGCCCCCAACACAGGTTGGGAAACGCGCACCGACCCGTGTGAAGATGGCGACAGGTTGATCAGGGGTCGCGCGGCAGACCACCAACATGGATCCGCTGCGAATATGCTGACTGAGATACAGGCAGGTGCCAAGGCGGTTCGCCTCGATCTTCATCTCAGGCTCAATCCTGAGCAGGAGATCATCCGGCTGTTGCTGTCCGACAATTTCCAGAAGGCCACCATATGACAAGCTATATGTTTTGTTAGCCGGGTTGAAATTAACCAATCCCTCATTCTGCAGTGTTTTCAGGACCGAATAAACAGTGCCGGGATAGCGGTCAATATTCCGGGCGAGCAGGGTTACCCCAAGCGCGCCTTTTCGCTTTGAAAGTTCCCGCAAAATTTCAACGGTCAGTTTTGCCGCCCCAACGGTTTTGGGGCCTTTTTTCGTTTTTTCGTCGCTCATTGTTTTCGATAGAAAATTAATTTCTGCATATCAATAACTAATGATTGCGAGAAACGAGACGTGGGGTCAAGCTATATGGTGTGAAATCTCTATGCGTATAAAAACAAAAATTTTGTATAGAAAAATGGGAGGGGATCATGAAACTGACCCATGAGCATAAGCAGTTGGTGCAAACCACTACTCAGATCATTGCGGAACATATTAATCCTTATGTTGATGAGTGGGAAAAGGACGGTATTTATCCGGCTCATCAGGTAATGAAAAAGTTTGGTGAGGCGGGGCTTCTTGGCATTGGCAAGCCAGAAGAGTATGGCGGTCTGGATCTGGATTTTTCATACGAAATGGTCTTCTCAGAAGCATTGGGTGATATTCGCGCCAATGGCGTTTCCACCTCCATTGGGGTGCAGACTTCCATGTGTACGCCTGCCCTCGCAAAATATGGTAGTGATGAACTTCGCCGGGATTATCTTGCGCCGACAATCGCGGGCGATCTGGTGGGGTGTATTGGGGTGAGCGAAAATAGTGCGGGCTCTGATGTTGCGCAAATTCGCACCACAGCTCGCCGTGACGGTGATGACTATGTGATTAACGGCTCCAAAATGTGGATCACAAATGGGGTGCAAGGGGATTGGATCTGTCTTCTTTGCAACACGGGAGAGGGGCGTGGTCATTATAACAAATCCTTGATCATCGTTCCCCTTGATACAAAGGGCGTCTCGCTTTCCAGAAAGTTGAACAAGATGAACCTTTGGTCGTCGGATACGGCGGAGTTGTTCTTCGATGATGTCCGGGTTTCAGCCCGCAATTTGATCGGGGAGGAGGGGCGCGGTTTCATCTATCAGATGGAGCAGTTTCAGGAAGAGCGGATGTTTGCCGTTGCCCGAAATATACGGGTGCTGGATGTGATTATTGAGGAGACATCTGACTATACCGCAAGCCGCAGTGTATTTGGTAAATCGGTTCGGGATAATCAGGTGGTTTACCACAAATTGGCAGAGCTCTCCTCCGAGGTTGAGGCTGTGCGGGCCCTTCTATATTCAACGGCTGAGCGCTATTTGGAAGGGGAGGATGTTACCAAGCTTGCCTCTATGGGGAAGTATCTCATTGGCAAGTTGGCGATGAAAATTCCAACAGAATGCCTGCAGTTTTGGGGTGGGCAAGGGTTGATGAACGAAAATTACATCTCCCGCGCTTACAGGGATTTGCGCCTCACGGCTATCGGCGGTGGTGCAAATGAGATCATGTTGGAAGTGATTGCCAAATATATGGGTATTCACCCGGGTAAGGGCTAGTTTCCTCTTTACGGGGGAGGCCGTTCTTTTTATCGTCGCTAAAAATAAAAACAGGGACGATAAGAATGACAACAAATAGTATTGAAACTGAACTGGATGGCAATCTGCTGATCATCCGCCTGAACCGCCCCGATAACATGAATGCCTTTACCGTCGAGATGGGTGAAGAGCTGATCCGTACCTTGGACGCGGCGGATAACAATGATGATGTTCGGGCGATTATCTTCACAGGTAACGGACGCGCCTTTTGTGCGGGTATGGATCTTTCCAGTGATGGAAATGTTTTTGGCCTTGATGAAACGGTTGATGCAAACTCCCCTGAGATGGAACGGAACCGTGACCTTGGCGGTGTCCTGACCCTGCGCATGTTCCGCATGAAAAAGCCAATGATCGGGGCGATCAACGGGGCATCCGTTGGTGTCGGCACAACGATGCAGCTTCCAATGGATGTGCGCATCGCTAGTGAAAAAGCCAAGTTTGGTTTTGTCTTCTCTCAACGCGGTGTCACGCTTGAAAGCTGCGCCAGCTGGTTTTTGCCGCGCCTCGTAGGACTTCCAAAAGCGTTGGAGTGGTCATTCTCGGGCAAAGTGTTCGGCGCAGAAGAGGCGTTGAACGGCGGACTGATAAGCGAGATAGTTGCCCCGGATGCACTTCTTGATCGGGCAAAGGAAATTGCCCGTGGGTTTATCGCTAACACAAGTGCTATGTCGGTTGCTGTAAACCGTCAGTTGCTGTGGCGTATGATGGGCGCGGATCACCCGATGGAGGCACATAAGGCGGAAAGTCGCACCATGTATCACGCCAGCGTTCGGGATGGTAAAGAAGGCGTCATGTCTTTCCTTGAAAAGCGGGAACCTGAGTTCAAGGATAAAATTTCCGACGGCGCGCCTGCTGGATTTGATTGGGAGCAGGAACCTGATTGGGGTTAAATGCACTGATAAAACAACAAAAAAGCCGGCTAATCGCCGGCTTTTTCTTTGAAATTGAATAACCTTAGAATTCGATGGTGTAGCCCACCAGAACACCAAGGCCCTGGCTGTCCACATCGTCTTCTTCAGCCGCGCGGTAAGCTGCGGCAACTTCCAGACCGAAATCAAAGGCGTAGCCAACAGTGAAATCGAAGACATAATCGTCGACGTCTGTTCCCCCGGCTTCGGTGCGGCGATCCTGATATGTTGTGGAGATTGTCCAAGCGTCATACCCAAGTGCGATGCCGGCCGTTGCATACTGTGCTTCGTCATCGTCAACACCGCCAGCATTTTCAAGATGTGCAAACTCCAGAACAGGTGTCAGGGTCACAGCGTCATTGACCGCAATTTCGTATTCGATGCCACCGACATAACCATACTGGTTCTCGTCGCCATCATCACCCTCAGCAAGAGAGGTGAAGCCGAGGTGGTACCGGAAACCATCAAGGCCTTCAAATTCACCATCAAGAGCAACAGCGAAGGAAGAGAGGCTTTCAGTATTGGCAGGGCCGCCATCATCTTCATCCAGCGGGCCACGACTTTTACCGAGGCTATCGCTCAGGAACGTCGTGTCCTGGAAGAATACGCTGGTGGACACGGTGTGTGAACCAGCGGCAGAGAAGTTCACGTAACCACCCAATCCGAGCATTTCAGCCAGCTCCAGATCTTCGTTGAGATCGGCACCGAAAATGCCCGGCGCTGCGTCCCATGCCAGACCGAAGTTCGGTGTGAATTTACCAGCGTAAACACCAAACATGTCTGAGTCATAGTTGACTGTCAGGATATTGATATATGCGCCCAAGTCTTCAAACGCGCGGTCGTCTGTTGCATCTTCAACTGGATCCAGTGTGGCTTCCAGGTTTACAGACAATTCTTGTGTGAACTCAATGCTCGTCCCCAGCGTAAGAGTAGGGTAAAGGTCGTTCAATTCTGCTGCGTCGTCATCAGAGTCAAACGTCCAGTCATTTTCGAGTTCGATCGAAAGCTCACCAGAGATCTTCGGGTAGCTGTCTCCCTCAGCGGCAGCAGTATGTGATAGCGCAAGCAGAGGAAGGGCGTAGAGTGCAATTTTTTTCATTAGGGCAACTTTTTACAGATGTTAAAAGCAGGAGACGGTGTGTGTGCATCGTCTGTGACAAAGTTACTAATAAGAATGATTACTAAAAGCAAGAAGTAACCTTTATGGCAATTAAGAACGAAAAGCATTCTGACGCAAATATGTCACTATTCTGGTTTCGAAGTGACTTGCGCATCGCCTCTAACGAAGCACTAGCAGCTGCAATAAACTCTGATAAGCTACTGCATTTGCTGTATATTTTAGATGAAGATCTCGGGGTTGCACCGGGCAAGGCAACTGCGTGGTGGCTCCATCACAGTTTGGCCGATTTATCGCAGCGGATTGCTGATCGGGGCGGAAAGCTGATCTTGCGGCGCGGGAAAACAGCAGATGTTTTTGCGGATTTGATAAAAGATCTGCCAAGCTTTGATCTTTATTATAACGCAGATTTTGCCCCTCAATACCGGGAAATGGACAAGGCCGTTACACATGCGTTGGAGGCTGCTGGTTACACTGCGAACAGATTCTGTGATCGGCTTGTTGTTCCGGGATCGCTAAAAACTCAAGCGGGTGGGTGGTACAAAGTATTTACGCCATACTACAAGGCACTCTTGAATGAGCTGCAGTTACGCCCGCAACCCTTTGCGCCAGAGGCGTTCGAATTACCTCAGCAGGAATTGGCCTCTGATCATTTGGAAGATTGGGGATTGCTGCCGACGAAGCCAAATTGGGCTAGTGGTTTCGGTGATGAATGGACCCCCGGTGAAACAGGCGCGCAAGAGCGGCTCATGGATTTTGTTCAAGATACTATTGCCGGATATAAATCGGGACGGGATTTCCCTATAAAAGAGGCGGTCTCTCGCCTGTCTCCACATTTGCGGTTTGGGGAACTTAGTCTTAATAGCGTCTGGCAAGCGGCGGAATTTTACGCGGAAGATAAAGCCGCGCCTTTTACGCGCCAGCTTGTCTGGAAAGAGTTTTCAACGGAACTGTTGTATCAGTTTCCAAAGCTTCCTCGCGAGGCGTTTAAACCAGAATATGACCGTATGCCCTGGCAGAAAGATCCAAAGGGACTAAAAGCCTGGCAGAAGGGGATGACTGGATACCCATTGATCGACGCAGGCATGAGAGAGCTTTGGCATTCAGGTTATATGCACAATCGGGTGCGGATGGTCGTGGCTTCTTTCCTGATTAAAGATCTGCTGATTGATTGGCGGGAAGGTTTGAAATGGTTTGATGAGACGCTTGTTGATGCAGATGATGCAAATAACGCGGCAAGTTGGCAATGGGTTGCGGGATCAGGCGCAGACGCCGCCCCTTATTTCCGCATTTTTAATCCGGTTCGCCAATCGGAAAAGTTCGATCCGAAAGGGGAATATATCCGAAAATGGGTACCGGAGCTTGCTGATCTAACAAAAGATGAAATTCATGCACCCTGGGAGGTACCAGAAATGGACCTTCGAATGAAAGGTGTCGTGCTCGGGGATACTTACCCAAAACCGATTGTCGATCATGCCGAGGCCAGACGCCGTGCCCTCAAGGCATTGGAGGTTACAAAGGAAGAGGCTTAAGTTTGAGCCTCTCCTCCTGATCTCATGGATTGGGCGAGGGGGAAGATCATCTCAACCCGTGCGCCGCTGTTTGGAATGTTTTGCAGCGTCAGTTTACCGCCGTTATTTTCACACAGCTTTTTGGTAAGCGGCAGGCCAAGCCCCATGCCCGCATGGGCTTTGGTATTCACCTTTTCCCCGATCGTAAATGGGCGCAGGTTGCTAGAGGCGACCACTGTTGGCAAACCCGGTCCTGTATCTTCAACGATCAGCGCCACATGATCTGATCCGTGCTTTTTGCAGGAAACAGAAATGACGTCCGTCTGACTTGTGAAGAGCAGGCAGTTATCTACCAGTTTGCGAAGCATTGTGAGGATATCCACCTGATCAGCTTCTACAATGAGACCTGATGCATCCAGATCCAACTTAAACTGACGCTCGGCTGCCAACATGTTGGATTGGAAGTTTGCAACAAATCGGGTTTTCAGCATGTCATTCAGGTCAAAGATTTCTTTCCGGGGTTCATGGCCCGCAGTTTGTTCGACCATCTGCAGGACGTTATTGACCTTGTTCAGCAATTCATTCCCGGCCTGCAGGATGTAAGAGGCATTTTCCTTTGCCTTGTCATCCTGTGAGGTCGCCATTATGAGTTCTGAAAAGCCCATAATGTGGTTCAGTGGGGTGCGAAGTTCATGGGACATGTTGGAGATAAACTGCGATTTCGCTTCGTTGCTCGCCATGGCTTCAACGAATAGATTATCCAGCTTCTCCTGCATGCGTTTTTGTTCGGTGATTTCGGTTCGAACAGAAACATATTGTTCCGGTTTACCTGTTTTTTCATTCAGGAACGGCACGATTGTCGAGTACACCCAGTAGAGATTACCCTGCTTGTTGCGGTTGCAAATTTCACCTTGCCACGTTTTGCCAGATGAGATGGTTTTCCACATGTCTTTAAACATGGCATCATCTTGGCAATTGGATTTTAGGATACGGTGGTTGTTGCCCAGCAGCTCTTCATATGTAAATCCGCTGACCTCGCAGAATTTGCGATTAGCAAACACAATACGCCCCCGCACATCTGCGATGGAAACCAATGCATGTGTATTTAGTGTCTGGCGAAGTTGTTCAGATACGTGATTGAGGTTGTTGATCGACTCTTGTGCGATCAGGTATTTTTCCTCTGCAATGGCTTCTTCAGTGCGATCACGAAGGGTGCCAGAGATTGCAATGATTTTACCGTTGGCGTCATATTCAGGGATGCCGTGCGTTTCAACGAAGACAGGGTGTTCACTGCCTTCGTTGAATGTCATTCGCGTTGTAAATTCTTCCCCATCTTCCATGCAATGATCCAGCATGTCCTGAAGTTCATCACGCTGGGTGCCGGTGTATTGAGAGAGCACTTTTTCAAGCGTCGGGATGAAGTCATTTTTGTCAACGTTTCTGATCTGGTACATTTCATCAGACCAGTAGACGTCGCCGTTTTTCATGTCATAACGCCAGAAGCCGATTTTACCAGCTGCGGCGGTATGGGCAATCTGGCGAGTGAGATCTTCAACCTCGGTAACATCGCTGCCGAGCCCAAGATATAGCGTTTCGCCGCTCTCCAGCATCCTCACCAGCCGCCAGTCAACATGGTGCCGCACATCGTCTTTGCTCATCATTTCAAACCGAATGCGTTTTTCATCATTCGCGTCTACCAATGGTAATAAGGCGGCGGTTACACGGGCTATTTCTTCTGGGGAATAAAGTTCCTGAAGGACTGAGTTTTGTTCCAAAATTTGCCCATCTCGTGACATCACCAGAAGCGGAAATTCTTCTGCGAGGTTTTCGGCTAGGGCTATCAGTCCTGATTTCAGGTATGACATATGGTTACTACTTCTGACCTGGTTACAATTACAAAATACTACAAAGATAAATTTAAGCTTTTAACGATCGCACAAAGGCTTGAGACTGTTCCCTTAATCTGGAAATCTCAGCTTCGATGTTCGACGCAGCCGTTAAAAGATTTTGGGCCCCATTTAATGTATTTTCTGCACTTTGTCTAACGGTCTGCATGTTTGTGTGGACAGAACCGGTGCTTGTTGAGGCCTCAGCAATATGGCGGCTGATCTCGCCGGTTGCCGTAGACTGTTCGGTGACAGCGCTGGAGATCGCTTCACTGATTTCTTTGAGGCTATTCAATGCCGTATTAATCATATCTACTGATGTCGCAGAGGATTTTGTCCGGTTTTGAATATCAGCTATTTGTGTGTCAATTTTCTGGGTTGCATCTGCGGTTTGCTGCGCAAGTGTTTTAACCTCGCTCGCGACCACAGAGAAACCACGCCCTGCTTCACCAGCTCGCGCAGCTTCAATAGTTGCGTTAAGCGCGAGTAAATTTGTCTGACTGGCAATATCGGAGATCATTTTGGCAATCTGATCAATCGTTTCTGCGGAGGAGCTTAGCTCAGAGATGCGAGCCGTTGTGTCGGTTGTCTGCTGCGAGACCTCTTCTGTTTTGCCGAAGGAGATATTTACCTGTTGTGCAATTTCGTTGATGGATGCTGAGAGTTGTTCAGATGCGGAAGCAACTGACTGAACGTTACGATCGGTTTGTTCAACGGCTTCTGACACCATCTGCGCTTGCTCTCTATTAGAGGTAGCTTGATCCATCAATTCTTTAGCGCTGTTATTTGTTTGGCTAGAGGCGTTGGATAGGTTCTCAATCACCTGCATGACCTGACTTTCAAACTCTTCAGAAACGCGATTGATTTCAATGCGTTGATTTTCTTCCTGCTGGGCGATTTGACTTGAAGCCTGATTGATGACGTCGGCGCCTCGGCCAAAGTTGCCAAGGATACCTTGTGTCAGAAAAGTACGGTGAAACTCTTTATTGAGGGCAGCGGTTAGTGCCGCGCTGGATTCCCGAATAAAGGCGTCAGATAAATCGAGTGTATGGTTCAAGTCCGACAGCGTAGGGGAGAGGTCTCCAAATTCGTCCCAGGAAATAACCCGGGCAGAGAGATCCCCTTTCGAAGTTTTCTCAAGGACCTTTGAAATTTCAGAGAAGGCCTCTTCATAGCGGGCAAGCTTTTGCTTCATCTCTTCATATTCTTGCAATTCAGAAGCTGAAACAGATGGTTCTGCAGATTTTTTGAAAAACATACTAATTCCCCAGCGCCCAAACGAATTCACTATAAGTCATATTCGACTCATCCAGCTTATGCTGAAGATGAGACCTGCTTTGGCCAAGGCCATCCCGTTTGCTCTCAACCCGTTGCTCTATGTCGCGCAGTTCGTTGTAGAGTGGGATAACTTTTTCAAGGGCGGATTTCTTAGGCGTTCGGCGGGTGGAATGATATCCATCAATCTGACCATTGAGATCAAAGCTTGGGGTGACATGGGCGATGACCCAATAGTATTTTCCGGTCTTAGATCGGTTCTTCACATATGCAAAGATCTCTTCGCCTTGAGAAATTGTCTCCCACAGCAAATCAAAAACGGCGCGGGGCATATCTGGGTGCCGAATGATGTTATGGGGCTTGCCGATGACTTCTTTTGTTGTCATCTCCGCGACGCGGCAGAAAACATCATTGGCATAGACAAGTTTGCCCGTTTTATCGGTTTTGGAAACAATTATTTCATCCGGCAAAAAGGAAATTTCCTGTTCGGCCGCTTCGGTGGGAGATGTGTTCATGTGGCTTCGGTACGTAAACTCAAGAATAAATAAGAATTCACCGCGCTGAAGTCAGTGAATGAAACATAGGATTTAAGTTATAGGTCTTAAATATTATTAAAGAATTAATTTAGTGATGTTAAGAGTTGGGAGGAGGTTTGTTGAAGGGGCGTATTTTTCTAATTTATTGAAAGTAAAAATAATATGTGGCTTCAACATCAAATAATCTGCACCGTTAATAAGGTGCGCCTTCAGTACTAAAGTATTAGAAAATAATATCTGGATTAGGTTCTACTCAAAAAGCGGAAGTTGTTCTACCTCATTTTGACTTAATCCAGATTTATGCGACAAAATGTCGCTCACTTAAGAAATGTCTTAAATTTATGGATTTTAAGGGGTTTGCGCCGTCGAGAATTAAATTGATTTCGGTCAACGCATGTAATTACTCTCTATGAGAGAATTGAAATAAGGTGAATAGCTTATTTGGAAGGAGGCTGTGATGTTGGCATTGGGAGAGATTAAATCTGATCTGGAAAACCGCCGGGTTGTGCTGGGGAAACGTGTGGCAGAAATGGAAGCCGCATTGCGTTCAGAGCATAGTTCCAATTTTTCTGAGCAGGCGCATGAGCGCGAGGATGAGGAAGTGATGGAGCGGTTGGAGCAGGAAGCTCTTCAGGAAATTGAAGCCATTGATCATGCCTTGACGCGTATTGAAAACGGCACTTACGGCACGTGTACTGTCTGCGGGCAGGATATTGGGGAAAAGCGGCTAAAAGTGTTGCCATATGCGGGGCTGTGCATCAGTTGCGCTGACTAATCAGCCTTCCGACTGGGAGGAAAAGCTGCGGGGTCATTCCCGCAGCTTTTTTTATGGCAAATGCTTATGCGGATGATAGATTGAGGGCTCTTAACCAATAAAAACAGAGTGAAGTTATGAAAACGGGTGGTCAGATTTTGGTGGAATGCCTTGAAGAACAAGGTGTGGATCGGGTCTTTTGTGTGCCGGGGGAGAGTTATCTGGCGGTGTTGGATGCCCTTCACGATAGTGAGATTGACACTGTTGTCGCCAAACAGGAAGGCGGCGCTGCCATGATGGCGGAAGCCGATGGTAAACTGACAGGGCGTCCTGGCATTTGCATGGTCACTCGTGGACCTGGTGCTACAAACGCTGCATCTGGTGTTCATGTTGCGAAACAGGATAGTACTCCGATGATCTTGTTCGTGGGGCAAATTGGCCGCCGGATGCGAGGACGTGAAGCCTTTCAGGAAGTTGACTACCGCCAAACCTTTGGAGATCTTGCCAAATGGGTTGAGGAAATCGACCATGTGGACCGCATTCCAGAAGTGATCGCCCATGCTTATCATGTGGCCATGTCTGGTCGTCCGGGTCCGGTTGTTATTGCTTTGCCTGAAGATATGCTGCGCGATGAAGTAGACTTGGCACCGGCGCCTTTTGTGAAGGTAGCAGACCCTGCGCCAACCCCAGAGGCAGCGTCAACACTGGCCGCATTGTTGAATGAGGCTGAAAAGCCGTTTCTAGTGTTAGGCGGTACGCGTTGGACGGCGGAAGATGTCGCTGAGGTTCATCAATTTGCAGAAAAATGGGGCTTGCCGGTTGGATGTTCTTTCCGACGGCAACAGCTGTTCCGTCACGATCATCCAAATTATGCAGGTGATGTGGGGCTGGGCATAAATCCAAAGTTGAAATCCCGCCTGCAAGAGAGCGACCTTGTTATTTTACTCGGCGCTAGATTTTCTGAAAACCCCAGTCAGGGGTTTAGCCTGTTTGATATTCCAAAGCCAAAGCAAACATTGGCGCAAATCCACTCAGGGGCGGAGGAGCTTGGCCGTATTTACGTGCCTGACCTTGCGATGAACGCGACGCCCGGAACTTTCCTGGCGGCGATGCGTGGGCAGGAGTCATCGACTGGCCGCTCCATCGATCCTGCCGTTCAGCAGGATTATCTCGCGTGGACGTCAAATCCGCCGGCTATCCCGGGCGATGTTCAGATGGGTGAAGTGATGACACATCTGAAAGCGGTATTGCCGGAAAATGCGATTATGGCAAACGGGGCGGGCAATTATGCGATCTGGCTGCATCGTTTCTGGCCGTTCCGCGGATTTGGAACTCAGCTTGCGCCAACATCCGGTTCAATGGGGTATGGGTTGCCGGGCGCCGTCGCTGGCGCACTTCGCTGCCCGGATCAGGAGGTGATCTGCTTTGCCGGTGATGGCTGTTTTCAAATGACCATGCAGGAGTTTGGGACTGCCGTTCAATACGGGGCGAAAGTTATCGTGCTCGTGATTGATAACGGCATTTACGGCACCATTCGTATGCATCAGGAGAAAAATTATCCTGCCCGTATTTCTGGTACTGATATCCAAAACCCAGATTTCGCCGCCATCGCGGCTGCATATGGTGCGCATTCGGAGACGGTCTTGAAGACGGAAGAGTTCGGCCCCGCGTTGGAGCGGGCAAGAGCAAGTGATAAAGCAGCTTTGATCCATATTAAAATTGATCCAGAAGCCTTGTCCCCAACGGCCACGATTACAAGCCTACGGGCCAGTTAAGCTTCTATTATACCTTCGTCTGAAAAGCCTCCGGTTCTCCGGGGGCTTTTTTATTGTCTGAATTGGTTGACAGTGTCTAAAAATATTTCTAACGTTTGTTAGAAATAAAAATAATACAGCAAAAATCAAACAGGTGAGGGGGTGGCATGGCCGTCATTCAAAGTCAGATCGATATTGGCTCGAACCAGTTTCAGCAAAATCAGGCAAGGTATGAGGAGCTTCTCTCCCTCTGGCGGGATCGAATGGGCGCGGCAACGCGTGGGGGACGAGATACCCTGATTGAACGGCATCAGGCGCGGGGTAAAATTCTGGTTCGCGATCGGATTGATCGCGTAATTGATCCGGGATCTGCATTTCTTGAGCTCTCCCCCCTTGCGGCATTTGGTCAATATGGCGGAGAGGTGCCCGCCGCGGGTATTGTAACAGGGATTGGGACGGTCGCAGGAACGCCCTGCATGTTTATTGCCAATGATGCGACGGTAAAGGGTGGCTCTTTCTTTCATGAAACTGTGAAAAAGCATATTCGGGCGCAAGAGATCGCGGCCAAGCACCGTTTACCATGTCTTTATCTGGTGGATTGCGGCGGTGCCTATCTTCCGGAGCAGGACAGGGTTTTCCCGGATCGGGACCATTTTGGAAATACTTTTTATCGGCAATGCCAGATGTCAGCGGCCGGTATTCCGCAAATTTCAGTTGTTTTTGGAGGGTGCACAGCGGGCGGCGCCTACATTCCGGCGCTATCTGATCAGGTCATCATGGTAAAAGAGAATGCCCGTATCCACCTTGGAGGGCCGTCGATCGTCAAGGTTGCCATTAACGAGGAAGTTGATGGGGAAACCCTGGGCGGTGCAGAGATGCATGCGACCGTATCCGGTCTGGCGGATCATCTGGCAGACACCGAAGAAGAAGCATTGGCTCAGCTTAGGGATATTGTCCGGCATCTGAATATGCAGCGTGAATTTGATGCTCAGGATGTTGTGGATCCTTTCTATTCCGCCGAAGACATTACCGGGGTGATCAATCATGACCGAAAAATCCCCTATGACGTCCGGGAAGTGATTGCCCGCCTTGTGGATGCCAGCGACTTTCAGGAGTTTAAACCGCTTTGGGGGGAGAGCCTGATTGCGGGGTTTGCAAAGTT
>JAEPMY010000078.1 GCA_017643685.1 Sneathiella sp. | reverse complement strand
CGGGAAACTTATGGAGACTAATGTCACTTAAAAACTCTGCGCCCTCTATTGCCTCAGCTACTTCAGGACGGGGAAGCCTCTTTGCAAACTCAATAAATCCCTCCTTATCAGCTGGAGGATGGTCGTTGTGATACCCCGCAAGTGTCAGTAGCCAAATGTCGTTCTCAACGCGAACAAGTGTGCAGCCCTTAATCTCCTCCGGGCCCGTTGGATAGATCAACAAACTAGTCCACTGCCGCGCTTCATCAGTCCGTAGTTTCAACAAACAACTAGCGTAGCCCAAATCCACCTTAGTTTCTGACACGGGCACCTCACCAAATCCATTTTGATCAAGCCAGCGGGGGAGCGGTGTACCTCGCCCCATCGCATCAATTACTAGATCAGCAATGATTTCTTCTGTTTCACCCGCCTCATTAGTTACCCTTACACCGATAATACGATTGGCTTTCTCATCGAAAAGGAAATCCCGAAAGCGAGTTTGATACCGAATGGAAATATTATTTGCCGCTTCGATATTATCGCGAATGCATTGCTCTAATAATGGCCGTGTCTGAAAATGGATGGGGATTTCTCCTTCAAAATCAAGCATCCATCTTTTATTCAAATACCATCGGACTTCACGGCAAAAATCTGCTGAGCGTGCCCCTTTGTCGGCTAGTTGTGTAGGCAAGGTTGGGAAGATTTCTGTAAGCGCATCGCTCCCCCCTTTTAGCAGACCATGCGTATGACGCCCTTGTGGAACGCCTTTACGGGCTGTGATCTCTTCTGGGCAGCGATCCGCTTCAAGGATTATAACTTGATCAAACTTGTCAGCTAAAACTTTAGCTGCCGTCATACCTGCTACGCTGCCGCCGGCAATAAGGGCAAGGCTCATGAATGTAACCTTCCGGTTAATTAATCCACTTCATTAATCTATTAAAGAGTATCATTTATTAACCATAAATCCATAGGCCAATTGGCTTTAGACAACAAAAAAGGGCCCGAAGGCCCTTTTTCAAATAGGATTGTTTCTGCTTAAGCCATTGCTTCCAGAAGCTGTTCCAGATGATCTTTATTCTCTTGCGCCTTGCGCTGAGTCTCATCATCTTTCGCATCTTCAATGTCTTCGGACGCATCCTGAATGCGCTGTTCCAGATCTTTGCGATCCAGATCCGCCACATGAATGGCTTCCTCTGCCAGAACTGTCATTTTGTCATCAGCAACTTGGACAAAGCCACCGTTCACAAAAATCCGATCCTTTTCTGCATCCCCTTCGTAAATGGCGATAACACCAGGGCGCAGGGTAGAGGTAATTGGTGTGTGCCCAGCCATCACGGCGAAATCGCCTTCAGCACCTGGCACAACAACCATTTCATACGCATCCGAGAGCAAAAGCTTCTCAGGTGACACCAGATCGAGGGTAACCGTATCAGCCATTTTTCGCTCTCCTTAACCGTCTGACTTAAGCTGCTTCCGCAGCAAGTTTAGCAGCTTTTTCTTTTACTTCCTCGATACCACCGCACATGTAGAAGGCAGCTTCTGGAAGATCGTCATATTCACCTGCACAGATTGCTTCGAAGGCGTCGATAGTATCTTCGAGTTTCACGAATTTACCAGGAGCGCCTGTGAAGACCTCAGCAACGTGGAATGGCTGTGAAAGGAAACGCTGGATCTTACGGGCACGTGCCACAACCAGTTTATCTTCCTCAGACAGTTCGTCCATACCCAAGATGGCAATGATGTCTTGCAGGGATTTATATGTCTGCAGAGTTTCCTGAACCTGACGTGCAACGCTGTAGTGACGATCACCAACAACCGCTGGGTCTAGCATACGAGATGTAGAGTCGAGTGGATCCACCGCAGGATAAATACCAAGCTCAGCAATCTGACGGGACAGAACGGTGGTCGCGTCCAAGTGAGCAAAGGATGTAGCAGGCGCAGGGTCTGTCAAGTCATCCGCAGGCACGTAAATGGCCTGAACGGATGTAATGGAACCCTTGTTGGTGGATGTAATACGTTCCTGCAGAGCACCCATGTCAGTGGCCAGTGTTGGCTGGTAACCCACCGCAGAAGGGATACGACCGAGAAGCGCAGACACCTCAGAACCGGCCTGTGTGAAGCGGAAGATGTTGTCCACGAAGAACAGTACGTCTTGACCTTCCTGATCACGGAAATATTCCGCAATTGTCAGACCAGACAGCGCCACACGAGCACGGGCTCCTGGAGGCTCGTTCATCTGACCGTATACGAGGGCCACTTTAGATTTATCGCCTTCAAGGTCGATAATGCCGCCTTCGATCATTTCGTAATAAAGGTCGTTACCCTCACGAGTACGTTCACCAACACCGGCGAACACTGAGTAACCACCGTGACCCATAGCAACGTTGTTGATCAGTTCCATAATCAGAACCGTTTTACCCACACCGGCACCACCGAACAGGCCAATCTTACCACCCTTCGCGTATGGTGCGAGAAGGTCAACAACCTTAATACCTGTTACCAGGATTTCAGCTTCAGTGGACTGATCAGCAAAGTCAGGTGCTTCGTTATGGATCGGTGCAGCTGCTTTCGCATTCACTGGACCGCGTTCATCCACAGGCTCGCCCACGACGTTCAGAATACGACCCAGAGTTTCTGGACCAACTGGCATCTGAATAGCATCACCAGTATCTTGAACTTCCTGACCACGAACCAGACCTTCTGTTGCGTCCATGGCGATCGTACGTACAGTATTCTCACCAAGGTGCTGCGCAACTTCTAGTACCAGACGCTGACCATTGTTATCAGTGTGTAGAGCGTTCAAGATCTTAGGCAGATCACCTTCGAACTGAACGTCAACGACGGCACCCATCACCTGGGTAATTTTGCCGACAGACTTATTCGCCATTTTAATGCTCCCTAAAGGGTCACTTCAATCTTCAAAAAACCGGGCAGAGGCCTTAAAGGGCCTCGGCACCAGAGATAATTTCAATCAATTCGCTCGTAATCGCAGCCTGACGCTCACGGTTATACTGCAAGGTCAGCTTCTCGATCATGTCACCGGCATTCCGTGTCGCGTTATCCATCGCAGACATCCGGGCACCCTGCTCAGAGGCAGAATTTTCCAGAAGTGCTTTGTAAACTTGAACAGAAATATTCCGTGGCAGCAGATCCGCAAGGATCTCTTCTTCTTCCGGTTCGTAATCGTAGTCGATTTCGCTTTCCTCACCTTCCGCTTTTTCAGGGATGGAGGCCGGAATAAGCTGCTGCGCAGTTACTTCCTGTGTCAGGACAGAAACAAACTTGGCGTAAAAGATTGTACATACGTCAAATTCATCATTGTCGAACATTGACAGTGCCCGCGTCGCAATTGGCTGCGCATCTGCGAAGCTAATCTTACGGGAACCAGACAGGTCAACCATGTCAATGATCTGATTTTTAAAGCGACGCTTCAGCGCATCATGCCCCTTTTTGCCAACGCAAAGGATTTTAACATCCTTGCCTTCGGCAATAAGGCGATCTGCTTTCTGAGCTGCAGCTTTCGCGATGGAGCTGTTAAAGCCACCACAAAGGCCACGTTCGCCAGTCGCCACGATCAAAAGGTGGCGTTGATCGGAGCCATTACCCTGAAGAAGACGAGGTCCTTCGCGGCCTTCAAGACCGGCCGCGAGTGACACCATCATGCCTTCCATACGTTCCGCATAAGGGCGGGCCGCATTGGCAGCTTCTTCAGCGTGACGCAGTTTCGCCGCAGCCACCATTTTCATGGCTTTGGTGATTTTCTGCGTCGACGTGACGCTGGTGATCCGATTTTTGAGTTCTTTAAGGTTCGCCATTTGCGGCTACCCCCTTTTTAAGCTCAAAGGTTACGCAAAAGTGGTTGTGAAGCTTTCCAGAATGCTGTGCAGCTTCTCTTCGGTGTCGCCGGACAGGGCCGCTTCATCACGAATCTTATCGAGAAGATCCTGATGCTTAGCGTGCATTTCTGTCAGCAGCTGTTTCTCGTAAGCACCGATCTGAGATACTTCGATGCGATCGAGGTAACCCTTCACGCCAGAGAAGATCACAACAACCTGCTCTTCCATAGTCAGCGGAGAATACTGTGGCTGTTTCAGCAGTTCAGTCAGACGGGCACCACGCGCTAGGAGTTTCTGAGTGGACGCATCCAAATCAGAACCAAACTGAGCAAAGGCAGCCATCTCACGATACTGAGCCAGTTCCAGCTTAATGGTACCAGCAACCTGTTTCATCGCTTTAGTCTGAGCGGAGGAACCCACACGAGACACAGACAGACCCACGTTAATCGCCGGACGAATACCTTGGTAGAACAATTCTGTTTCCAAGAAAATCTGACCGTCAGTAATGGAGATCACGTTCGTCGGAATGTAGGCAGACACGTCACCGGCCTGAGTTTCAATAACTGGCAAAGCTGTCATAGAGCCGAGACCGTTATCTTCGTTCAGTTTCGCGGAACGCTCCAGCAGACGAGAGTGGAGATAGAAAACGTCACCTGGGTAAGCTTCACGTCCTGGGGGACGACGCAGCAGCAGGGACATCTGACGATAAGCAACAGCCTGTTTAGAAAGATCATCATAAATGATCAGTGAGTGCATGCCGTTATCGCGGAAATACTCAGCCATCGCACAACCAGTAAATGGTGCGAGATACTGAAGAGGAGCCGGGTCGGATGCAGTCGCAGCCACAACGATGGAGTATTCCATCGCACCGTTTTCTTCCAGAGTCTTAACAACCTGGGCAACAGTGGAGCGTTTCTGACCGATCACAACATAGACGCAGTAAAGCTTTTTGCTTTCGTCGCCAGTTGCGTTAAGTGGCTTCTGGTTCAGGATGGCATCAACAGCAACCGCAGTTTTACCTGTCTGACGGTCACCAATGATCAGCTCACGCTGACCACGTCCGATTGGAACCAGACTGTCAACAGATTTCAGACCTGTCATCATAGGCTCATGCACGGATTTACGTGGCATAATACCCGGCGCTTTCACGTCTACACGGCGAGCTTCGGCACCTTCGATTGGACCTTTGCCATCGATTGGGTTACCCAGACCGTCAACAACGCGGCCCAGAAGACCTTTACCGACCTGAGTTTCAACAATGGCGCCTGTCCGTTTAACCGTGTCACCTTCTTTAATGTCACGGTCAGAACCGAAGATCACGGCACCAACGTTGTCAGCTTCCAGGTTCAGGGCCAGACCCTTAATACCACCTGGGAACTCAACCATCTCACCAGCCTGGATGTTATCCAGACCATAAATACGTGCAACACCGTCACCTACGGACAGCACCTGACCAACTTCTGAAACTTCAGCCTGCGTATCAAAGCCCGCAATCTGTTGTTTAAGAATTTCGGAAATTTCTGCGGCGCGGATGTCCATCACCCAACCCCTTTCATGGCAAACTTAAGATTTTGAAGTTTGGTTCGAATCGAACTATCGACCATACGCGAACCGACTTTGACCACCAGACCACCGATCAGGTTTTCGTCAACCTCGGCCTCAATGGCAACATCGCTCCCAATTGCTGTTTTCAGCTCTTTTGAAAGAGCGTCCAACTGCTTCTGGGTGAGCTTTTTGGCAGATTTAACCTCAGCCACCACTTCACCGCGTTCAGCAGCAAGCAGGCGCCCAAAGGCTTCAATCATGCCGGAAAGCGCAAACAGGCGGCGATTTTGCGCCACCGTCCCGACAAAGCGACGAACCAGATCACTGACACCGAGTTTTTCAAGAACGGCCAGCATGGCGCGCTCCTGATCATTGCGATTAACCAGTGGACTACGGACGAGACGTGCGAGATCCGCACTCTCTTCCATTGATGTTTTGATCGTGGCCAGATCGGCAGCAACAGCGTCGACCTGCTTCTCGTTAGAAGCAAGCTCAAACAGTGCTGTCGCATAACGGCCAGCGATACCAGAAACTTTTGCGTTCACAGCTGACAAGGAAAGATCCCCAAGCCTGAATTAAATGGCGCAATTGGCGCCAACTGAATTTGTTCTATTTACCCCACGGCAAAAGGCCGCCAAATCAGCCCCCCTTAGCAAGGCACGGGGTTATTAGCACAGGGTTTCACAGGAGGCAATATGCTGTGATGCAGTTTATGCCCCAAAATTCACCAATTTTTTACATTTGCCACTTTTTCCATGCAAAATTACATGAAGTTATAAGGGTCGATATCCACCTGCAGCCTTGTCTTTGAAGGCATTTTCAAGCCCTTGAGCCATGTTTGCAAAATCGATTGTAATGAAACGTCTCTTGTCGCTTTTAATAGAAACCGAAAACGATGACGGCCCCGGATCATGGAAAGCGGTGCCGGCGCGGGGCCCATAATCCAAAAGTTATCTCCTTGCGGAGCCCTACGAGAAAGCTCCGACAGACAGCTTTTCAACGAATCAGGGTCAGGACTAGACAGAATCACAGAAGCCAATCTGCCAAATGGTGGCATTCCCGCCATTTGGCGCGCCTCAATCTCGGAATTGAAAAAGGCTTCCTGATCTTGCGCAGCCAAGGCCTGCATCACCGGATGATCCGGCATATGAGTTTGCAGCATCACTTTTCCCGGATGATCGGCGCGCCCTGCACGGCCGGCAACCTGCGATAACAACTGATATGTTCTCTCTGACGCCCGAAGATCGCCACCCGCCAACCCAAGGTCCGCATCCACAACCCCCACAAGGGTCAGGTTAGGGAAATGGTAGCCTTTTGCCACAATCTGCGTGCCGAGCAACAAGTCAATGCGACCATCACTCATGGCATTGACAAATTCTGCAGCAGCGGCGGGTCCCGTGATGGTATCACTAGCTACCATGGCGATTTTCGCTTCAGGAAATAGCCTCTCGGCTTCTTCAGTAAGTCGCTCGATACCGGGGCCGCACGCTTTAAAACTATCCTCAGCATCACAGTCAGGACAGTTTTTCGGCATATGGGAATGATAGCCACAATGATGGCACTGAAGCCGCCGGGTTAATCGATGCTCCACTAACCATGCACTGCAATGAGGGCACTGAAGCCGAAAACCACAGGCATCACAAAGCGTGAGCGGCGCGTACCCACGCCGGTTCAGGAACAACATCGCCTGCTTGCCTGCCTCCAGTGTTTCTCGTACCGCAGTTTCAAGAGGCTCCGATATCCAACTTTGGGCTCCTGGCTTGTGAGCCCTTAGGTCTACCAGTTCCACATCCGGTAAAGCCGCTCCACCAAATCGGGAAGGCATTAACAAGTGCCGATATTTACCTGCTTTTGCATTAGTCAGTGTTTCCAGCGAAGGTGTCGCGGAGGCTAGTACCACCGGATGCTCCCCAACCTGCCCTCGCACAACGGCCATATCACGTGCATTATATGCAACGCCTTCATCTTGTTTGAAGGTAGCCTCATGCTCTTCATCCACAACGATAAGGCCGAGGTTTTTATAAGGCAGGAACAAAGCTGAACGTGCCCCCACAACAACACGGGCATCGCCCTCTAGTACCGCCCGCCATGAACGCCGCCGGGCACCTGCCCCAAGATCTGAATGCCATTCGACTGGCTTCACACCAAAGCGCGCTTCAAATCTAGTGAGCCATTGAGACGATAACGCAATTTCCGGCAAAAGAACCAGCGCCTGTTGACCAACCTCTAATGCGGCGGCAATCGCCTCGAAATAAACCTCTGTCTTGCCAGAACCTGTAACCCCTTCCAGCAAAGAGACTTTAAACTCCTTACTTTCCACATCCCGGGCCAGAATATCTGCTGCTGCTTTTTGATCCCCGGACAAGCTCACCTTGTCTTTGATAGCAATCGGAATGGGAAGTGCCTCTTCAGCTATTAGTTCCTCAGCCGATAGAACCCCCTGCCCCTCAAGCCCCTTAACGACAGAGCTACTAACACCAGCTAATTCGGTAATTTCAGACATGGTGCGCGCGATACCACCTTCTAAGACAGATAAAACGCGCTTTCGGGCGGCAGTCATCTTATCAGGTGCCGCACCCGTCATCCGATATCCTTTTTTCGGTGCCTTTGGATAGAGAGCATCAGGAACGCTCATGCTCATCCGAAGAATTCGTCCTGGAGATTGCATCGTATATTTTGCCACCCATTCAACAAATTCACGGGCAACTTTTGGCAAAGGTGGGGTCGGTAGGATTTCTAAAATTTCCCGAAGGCGGCTTTGATCAACCTCCAGCTCAGGTTCCAGTTCCCAGACGACGCCGATTACCTCTCGTGGCCCTAAAGGGACCTTTACAAAAGAGCCTTCCTCAGCCCGCAGATGCGGCGGCACCGCATAGTCATATCGCCCCCCTTTACTCATGGGGAGCTGAACACGAATAATCTGCACATCAAAAAGAGCGCTCATAATGCTTTAATTTGGGCCTTGGCTGCTGTAATTAAGAAGTTGCGTTGGAACTGTATATTGATACAACTCCTAATCCATTATGAGGGCGGAGCCAAATCATTCCTGTGGAATCGCTGCGCCCATGACTTGATAGATCGGCCACCGGCCCAGAAAATGCAGAGATATCAAAATGAAGTTTTTTGTTGATACCGCAGACACAGAAGAAATTCGCGAACTGTCCGACACGGGCTTTCTGGATGGGGTGACAACCAACCCATCTCTCGTTGCCAAAACCGGCCGCGACTTCATCGAAGTGGTTAAGGAAATCTGCGACATCGTGGATGGCCCTGTAAGCGCAGAAGTGGCCGCCACTGACTTTGAAACCATGCTCGAAGAAGGCAAGAAGCTGGCTGGCATCGCCGAGAATGTCGCGGTTAAAGTCCCTCTGACAATGGCTGGCCTTAAAACCTGCTCTCAGCTTGTTAAGCAAGGCACTCAGGTAAACGTCACACTTTGCTTCTCACCTGCTCAGGCTATTCTAGCTGCAAAAGCAGGGGCAACTTACGTATCGCCATTTGTAGGTCGCCTGGACGATATTGGTCAGGATGGCATGAATCTGATCGGTGATATTGTTCAGATTTACAACAACTACACTGCTATTCAAACCGAAGTGCTTGTGGCCTCTATCCGCAGCCCAATGCACATTGTAAATGCAGGCTTGATGGGTGCAGAAGTTTGCACAATTCCGCCGCAAGTCTTCAAACAACTTATCTCTCACCCCCTAACAGATAAAGGCCTCGCCGCTTTTATGGCTGACTGGGAAAAATCAGGTCAGAAAATTCTCTGATCATAATTAAGGTAGGTGCCCCGTGGCGAAAGATCGGAAATCCAAAAAAACTCAATCTCAGCCCCCTGCCTTAAATGCAGCGGATGTTAGAGAGTGGATTTTAGCTAATCCAGAGTTTTTGCGTGAGAATGATGATTTGATCTCCCAGCACCTGCCTGAAAACCGCGTCTCCGAAGAAGGCGTGGTCAATATGCAGTCCTTCCTGTTGGAAAAGCTGCAGAGAGAAACACGAGATCTAAAAGATCTGCAAGGCGATCTTGTTGCAGCCGCCCGTGGTAATTTGCACACCCAAAACATTATCCATCGATCTATTTTGGAAATTTTGGGGGCTACCAGCTTTAATCAGTTTGTCCATATTTTGACGCAAGACCTGACAGATGTGCTGGAAGTAGATGTCATCACCCTTTGTGTTGAAGACAGCCTAGTTCCGCTCCCTGACATGACCGGCTTACAACGCCTTAAAAAAGGTAGCGTAGAGCGAGTCTATTGGCCCCATAATAATATGGTTATGCGGGCGGAGGCCTCGGGCACAAAGGCGGTCTTTGGCCCTGCAAAAGATCTGGTCGCATCAGATTGCTTAATCCGGCTTGAAGTCCCTGCTCTGCATGCCGGTGTGCTCCTTGGAATTGGAAGCCGCGACCCAAACCATTTCCATCCTGACCAGGGAACCGAACTGATTGAGTTTTTCGCAGGCTGCGTTGAGGCCCTACTCGGACATTGGGTAGAACAGGGCCTAGTTCGTCAAGATGTCTAAGCCTACGAAAGGCCAGACCTTGGACGCAGCCTATGACCTATGGTTGGACTGGCTGCAGCATGAAAAGAAAGTCAGCCCCAATACCAGTGAAGCTTATGATCGCGACGTCACCGAGTTTTTAGGCTTCCTATCCGGTCATCTAGGCAAGGAAATTACCTTAGGCGACCTTGCAACGTTAAAAGCCGCCGATTTTCGCGCCTTTCTGGCGATCCGAAAACAGGACGGATTAGGCGCAACATCCCTTGCCCGCACCCTCTCCTCCATCAAAAGTTTTTTCAACAAACTGGAGAGAGAAAAAATCCTTCATGTGCCGGCTCTCTCCACTTTACGCGCTCCTAAAAAACCAGAGAGGTTGCCTCGACCACTTACCGAAGGTGATAGTAAAAAGCTATTATCCGCGGTTAAAAACGATCCAGCTACAGAAGACTGGATCAAGGCACGGGACTTGGCAGTTATCACACTTCTATACGGGGCCGGCCTTCGCATAAATGAAGCATTATCACTGAACTATCAGAATCAACCCAAGGAAGACACACTCCGCCTGATCGGTAAAGGGAATAAAGAGCGCTTGGTGCCAATCCTTCCCGTAATCAAATCCGCTCTTAAAGATTACCTGAAACAATGTCCTTATTCGTTTGAGGATGATGATCCCCTCTTTCGGGGAAAACGGGGACAACGATTGGGAGCACGGCAAATTCAAGAACGGTTAATGGATCTTCGCAGGCAACTTGGTTTACCTGAAACAGCAACGCCTCATGCCCTCCGCCATAGTTTTGCAACTCATCTCTTGGGAGCCGGAGGCGATTTACGTACTATCCAAGAGCTCCTTGGGCATGCCTCGCTATCCACAACCCAACGCTATACCGACCTCGATACCGCGAAGTTACTCGAGACCTATCGTAAGGCACACCCAAAATCAGGGGCAAAGCCTTAACGGGTCATACGAAGGGCAAATGGGCCGACGAGAGAGACAGCCCCCATCGACAGAAATGTGAGCGTCCAGGCAAAACTAACCTGATGCCCGCCGCCAAGTTCCAACATAAATCCAGCGATCACAGGTCCCAACATGGCCCCAAGGAAACCAAAGAAACTGTGCACCGCCATTGTTGAGCCTTTTAGATGAGATGGCGCCGCTAAAACCGCACCTGACGTTATGGATGACGAATCGGCGGTAACAAACGTGCCGTATAAAATGGCTATGATGGAAACCACAATAAAGGGAAAACTGCCGGAGAAACCCAAGAGGATTGAAAGCATCATTCCGGTCATCATCAAAATCAATATGGCTCGGGTTCGACCGATCCGAAGAGCTAATTCATTCCCCATGACGCTAGCAGGCAGCCCCATAAAAATGACAATCGTAGCGACCATGCTGGCATCGAACCAAACAGGCGCTGCATTTTGCGTTGCGACGAACGCCAAAAACGCGACGATGAAAGATCGCATCGCCATCAGCTCCCAAGAATGGCAAAAATAGCTGATCACATATCCCATAGCCTTGGTATTCCGGATAACCGGGGCACAATTAAATAGCTCACGCCACCCACGTGGTGCCGCATGCGGGCGCCGCCCTGTCACCACTAATGTTAAAATTAGCGCGATGGGCGGACCGAAGATCGCAGAGGCTACCGCGATGTCGGCATCGGCCCACTTTTCAATCTGTCCAATAAGCAAGAAAGAAACAGCCGAGCCGGTTGAAAAGCAGGCTGTATAGAAGGCAATGCCACGCTGATGAGAGGTATCACCAAGTCGGTCGGTTAGCATTCGAAGTCCCGGCATATAAGTACAGGCAAGCGAAGCGCCCGAAATAAATCGCCAAGGGAGCGCAGATAAAAACCCATCTGCCTGAAAGGCAAATCCAACGGCCCCCACATGGGCAAGTACCAACCCAAAAAGGACGATATGCCGTGCATCCATTTTATCCGTCAGGGTAGAGGCAAATACGCCAAAGATCGTGAAACCTAGGAAAAAGATCCCATTGACCCAACCGGCTTCTGATCCGGTAATTTTCCAAGCATCAAAATAATGGGGGAGAAGGGCAGGAAAAGTTGCGAAGGGGGTCATGGTCAGTATTTCTGCAAGACAGATACAGAAAATAAAAGTCGCTGGCCTCATGGCCCCCTCTTCATTTTTACTCAAAACAGAAATCGGTCTTATGCTGGAATCGTTGCCTGCATGCTTGGGCGGGCACTAAACTCTTTATACCATGCGGTTAGATTTGGACGGCCTTCGCGCCAATTTTCATGATCAAAACGGAAATCCAGATACCCAAGAGCAACGGCCGCTGCAATTGATCCGATATTAACAGTGTCTTTGAAGGCATCAATTTGAGCTTCCAACTGATCAAGAGATTTATCAACTGCAATTTTAAGACGGGCATCCCATGAAGGAGAACGCTCATTCTCTGGCAGCATAGTCGCCCCCCAACGGCGAGAAAAAGCCGCATCAGTCATCCCGTTGGCAAGCGCATGAAGGGTCATCACCCTCGCGCGTTCTGTGACTTCTGTTGGGAACAAAGAGGGGCTATCTGAAATACCATCTAGATATTCTGCGATCACAATCGAATCAAACAACAGGTCCCCATTATCCAACTCAAGGCTGGGAATTTTACCAAGCGGGTTCTTCGGATTAATCCCTTTAAACACATCGCTTGTGTCTGGAGAAATCATCTCCAGTTTGTCTGCTAACCCTTTTTCAAGGGCAGTCACCATCACTTTACGACCAAAAGGGGAGGTTGGGCTGGAACAGTATTTCATAAGGGCTCCTGATTATTTTTATGGTTTGCGGAAAAAGAAAGGGCCGACCGAAGTCGACCCTTTGCATTTTTTTGATCTGCCATGAAAAGGTCAAGCGTTAATCGTCCGACCAGCAACGGCAAGGGCCGCTTCCTTAACAGCTTCGTTCAATGTTGGATGCGCATGACATGTGCGTGCGATATCTTCAGCAGAGGCGCCAAACTCCATCGCCAAAACACATTCATGAATAACAGTGCCAGCATCTGGACCAATGATATGAACACCGAGGACTTTGTCGGTTTTCTTATCGGCTAGAATTTTCGCAAAGCCTTCTGTGAAGCCGTTTGCGCGGGCACGACTATTTGCCATGAACGGCACTTTACCAACAGCATATTCAACACCAGCCTCTTTCAACTGCTCTTCTGTCTTACCAACAGTTGCAACCTCTGGCCATGTGTAGATCACACCTGGAATTGTATCATAGTTGATATGCGGTTTCTGACCCGCCATCATTTCAACACAGACAACCCCTTCATCTTCAGCTTTGTGCGCGAGCATTGGGCCGTCAATAACGTCACCAATAGCGTAAACACCATCAACGCTGGATTTGAAAGTTTTATCAACAATGATGCGGCCCGCCTTGTCTTTCTCGACGCCAAGATCTTCAAGACCCAGACCTTCAGTGAACGGACGGCGGCCAATCGCAACAAGAACAACATCAGCTTTCAGCTCTTCTGCATCGCCACCCTTAGATGGTTCAACAGTCAGCGTCACTCCAGATTTAGATGTTTTTGCGCCAGTAACTTTCTTGCCAAGTTTAAACTCCATGCCCTGTTTTTTCAGAACACGCTGAGTTGTTTTGGCAACCTCGTTATCAGTGCCCGGCAGAATACGGTCGAGAAACTCAACGACAGTTACCTCAGCACCCAGGCGGCGCCAGACAGTTCCAAGCTCAAGACCGATAACACCGGCACCGATCACGATCATTTTCTTCGGAACTTTTGGCAGTTCAAGTGCACCAGTTGAGGAAACGATCTGTTTCTCATCAATTTCCACATTTGGCAGCGGGGCAACATCAGAACCGGTCGCGATAAGGATGTTTTTACCCTTAATCACGCGGCTCTCTTCGCCAGTCACTTCTACACGGCCACCGCCCTGCAACTCACCATGACCTTTGATGTACGTTACTTTGTTTTTCTTGAACAGAAACTCAATGCCCTGTGTCAAACCATCAACTGTTGTGCTTTTCTGATCCATCATCTTGCCAAGGTCCAGCTTCACAGAGCCAACCTTGATACCGCGATTTTCAAAATCATGCTGAGCTTCTTCAAGTAGCTCAGAAGATTTCAGCAGGGCTTTTGATGGAATACAGCCCACATTCAGACATGTCCCACCAAGCGCACCCCGTTTTTCAACGCAAGCTGTTTTCATACCAAGCTGTGCGGCGCGGATAGCGGCAGTGTATCCACCCGGACCACCACCAACAACAATCAGATCAAATGTATCGTCACTCATAATTTTCCCCCTTCAGGGAAGACTTTAGAATTAAACTTCCAGAAGAAGACGCTGAGGATCTTCCAGGGCTTCTTTCACGCGAACGAGGAAAGTCACAGCTTCCTTACCATCGATGATCCGGTGGTCATAAGACAGCGCAAGATACATCATGGAACGGATCTGGATTTCACCATCGATCACCATTGGACGTTCCTGGATTTTATGCATACCCAGAACACCAGATTGCGGTGCGTTCAGAATTGGTGAAGACAGAAGGGAGCCATAAACACCACCGTTGGAGATGGTGAAGGTGCCGCCCTGCATGTCAGCCATGGAAAGCTTACCATCGCGAGCTTTCTTACCCAGCTCACCAATACCTTTTTCGATACCAGCAAAGCTAAGTTCATCTGCATCACGAAGCACAGGAACCACAAGACCGTTCGGTGTACCTACAGCCACGCCAATGTGGTAGTAGTTTTTGTAAACGATGTGATCGCCTTCGATTTCCGCATTCACCGCTGGCAGCTCCTGCAATGCAGAGATGCATGCTTTGGTGAAGAAAGACATAAAGCCCAGACGAACGCCGTGTTTTTTCTCAAACTGGTCTTTGTAGTTTGAACGAAGCGCCAGCAGGTTTGTCAGATCCACTTCGTTATAAGTGGTCAGCATCGCTGCTGTGTTCTGAGCATCTTTCAGCTTGGTCGCAATGCTCTTGCGAAGACGTGTCATCTTCACGCGCTCTTCACGCTCTGCTTCCGGGCGTGGGCCCGTTGCGACAGGTGCTGCTGGTGCCGTTGGAGCGGCAGATGCAATCGGAGCTGGAGCCGCTGGTGAAACACCGCCATTTTCAAGAGCTTCCAGCACGTCGCCTTTCGTAATCCGGCCATCTTTGCCCGTGCCACGAATGTTAGCAACATTCAAATTATTCTCGTCAATCAACTTCTGTGCTGCAGGCAGAACCTCGGCAGGCCCAGAGGATGCTGGAGCAGCAGGCGTTGGTGCTGATGCCGCAGGTGCCGCTGGCGCAGCAGGGGCCGCAGCAGCAGGTGCAGGAGCTGGCTCTTCTTTCTTTGGAGCAGGGGCGGCGGATGCATTACCGGCCGCACCAGCAGCGATGTGTCCGAGGAGCGCGCCCACTTCCACATCTTCGCCTTCTGCTACAATGATTTCTTCCAAACGGCCTGCTTCGGTCGCATTAACTTCAAGTGTTACCTTATCCGTTTCAAGTTCCAGGATTGGCTCATCCTTGGCAACAGCATCGCCAACCTGTTTGAACCATGTACCAACAGTGGCTTCGGTAACTGATTCCCCAAGTACGGGAACACGAATTTCGACAGTCATTTCACTTCTTTCCTATTCGGATTTAAGGCCGAGTGCGTCATTGATAAGGGCAGCTTGCTGATGGTTATGAACTTTCAGCAGACCTGTTGCCGTTGATGCAGACGCCGCACGTCCCGCATAGCGCGCACGTGAAACATTCTTCATACCCACTTTCTTGAAACTGTCTTCAAGTAGTGGCTCAACAAAACTCCAGGCACCCATGTTTTTAGGCTCTTCCTGACACCACACAATATCTTCAACATGTGTAAAGCGTTTCAATTCGTCCAGCAGAGGCTCTTCCGGATATGGATAGAGCTGCTCAAGACGCAGGAAGAAGGTTTCTTTCTGGTTCAGTTCATCCCGCTTCGCCTTCAGGTCATAGTATACCTTACCGGAACACAGAACGATCCGTTTAACATCCTTGTCCTCGCACAGTTTCTCATTGTCATAGAGAACGCGGTGGAAAGAAGAACCTGGGCCCATATCTTCCAATGTGGAGACCGCTTCTTTATGCCGAAGCAGGGATTTAGGTGTCATGACAACCAGTGGTTTACGGAATTTCCGGTGGATCTGACGACGCAGAGCATGGAAATAGTTAGCGGGTGTCGTGATATTCACAACCTGCCAGTTATCTTCCGCAGAAGACTGCAGATACCGCTCCAGACGTGCAGAAGAGTGTTCAGGCCCCTGACCTTCGTAACCATGAGGCAGTAGCATCACCAAACCGCTCATCCGCAGCCATTTTGATTCCCCGCTGGAAATAAACTGGTCAATGATGACCTGCGCACCGTTGGCAAAATCACCGAACTGAGCTTCCCAAAGCACAAGCGCTTTTGGCTCTGCCAGCGAATAACCATATTCGTAACCAAGTACCGCTGCCTCTGACAGCATACTGTCGATCACTTCATAATGGGCTTGCTCTCCGCCAAGATTGTTCAGTGGCAGGTAGCGATCTTCGG
>JAEPMY010000060.1 GCA_017643685.1 Sneathiella sp. | reverse complement strand
TTTTGGACCCCGTAATGTCCACCAAAGAACAGCAATGGTGAGGATCGCGCCAAAAAACTCTGTGAGCGGTGAAGCATACCAGATCCCAACTTCACCCATCAGATTTGGCAAAAACAGGATCAGCGGTATCGACATCAGGTAAACCCGTGTCAGGCTGAGTAACGCCGCCCGGCCCGCATCTCCAACCGCTTGGAAAAAGCTCGAAATCATCAGAAGTGGGCCAAATAACGCATATAGACCCAGCAAGATCGGCATAATTCGTGCCGTTTCCGAAATAACTGCGGGATCATCCACAAACAAGGCCGCAATCTCTTCGGCAAAGAAGGAGAAGCTTGCCTGAATGATCAGGCAGTAAATCAGGGAAATGGTTACCCCGATTTTCAAACTGCCAAAAGCCCGATCCATTTTACCGGCACCATAATTGTTTCCAACGATGGTTTGTTGCGCCAGCGTCATCCCCAGAATTGGCATATACCCAAATGTGAACAACCGGTTGATAATGCCATAGGCCGCCGCACTGACCGCATAGGTATCTGCATTCCAAACCTGAAGCTGATAAATCACGCTGCCAGAGATGGCGGATACACCGATATAGGTCAGGCTGGTTGGCGCCCCAAGTTCCAGATAATGCCGCCAGTTAAGCGTCAAAAACCCGAAACGAGGCATGATATATCGCATCGCCCCTGATTTTCGAAGGGTGTAGATAACAGCCAGAATAATTGCCAAAGCCTGAGCAATGGCAGTGCCGTAGGCGGTTCCAGCAACACCCATATTAAATTCTGTAATCAGGATGTAGTTACAGATACCGTTCAGGACATTCACGATGATAGTATTTAGGGCCATAAAGCCCAAAAATCCTTGGCATCGCAGAGCATCTGACAGGATGGCAACCACAAAGAAAAAGACCGAATAATAAACGGTAAGGGAGATATAAAGATCGCCCATTTCTGCAAGATACACAGAACCATCGGTAATCATCAGGGTCAGGTCATACCCGATCCATAGATAAAGGCCGGTCAAAATCCCGCAAGTCACGAGGGCGAGCATAATTGCGCTGACCAGAGATTTCTCTGCCAGATCTTTTTCGCCAGCCCCGAGATAACGGGCACAGATACTTGAAAAGCCACCGGAGACGAGAGTCGCCAGAGCTACAACCACCATAAATAGTGGGAAGACCATTGTCACCGCAGACAAAGCGTCTGCACCAACAAATCGTCCGATAAACCACCCATCCACAACCGTATAAAGACCGTTGGTCAACATCAGAAGGATGATTGGCGCTGCTGTTTTTGCGAAAAGCTGCCCAAGGGAAGCTTGCAAAAAGAAGTTATTGTTTGAATTTGATTCCATGAGGAGGGATCCAATCAAAAGGAGGTGATCAGCAACGCGAGAACCTCATTCTGACTATCCAAAAGCGGGAGTAGGGTCATATTATTTCAAACGACCAACCCATATTATTCCGCAGGCAGTATCTCAACTGTTGTATATATGTCGACTTGTTTGAGTACGTTCAATAAGTCAGGAAGGGCGAGAGCAACGCAGCCTTCGGTACCAGAAAAATCGGGCCGGGCCACATGCATGAAGATAGCGCTGCCAAATCCGGGCCGAGGTGGATCATCATTATATCCAAGCGGGATAATCAGATCATACACATCATCTTGGCGCCAAAGTTTTTCGTGGCTGGCCTCAAAGGGGAGTGTAATCGGCAGATTATAAAGCTTATGAGCTGGATCATCACACCAACCATCGGTCTCAGAGAGCGCAGTGAAGGGCAGGGCGCTCTCGGGTGCTGTTAGTTTGTCCGGCCTAAAATAAGCAGGGCGCATCCCGAAACTTCCAATGGGGCTTTTGTTATCCCCCTCTCGTTTATCAGTTGTGACCCCTTGTTTGCCGATAGCAGCAGGGTATTGCTGACCGGCGAGGGAGAGAATAGCGCGATGTGTTGAAACAGGTTTGACTTGAATATTCATGATGGCAATGCGAATTTGTGGATGAATTATCATTGGTAAGTATCCCCAAAATGTCAAACAAACCTGAAACCATCGATTATGTGGTGCTGGTCGGACTGTCGATTTTGTTCAGTTCCAGCTTCATGTTCATCAAGTTTGCGATCGAAACGCTAACCCCGTTAATGGTGGCAAGCGGCCGGCTGACTGTTGCCATGGTACTGTTGTATGTGTTCATGAAGTTTAAGCGGGAAAGCCTGCCCATGGATTTGCGAAGTTGGGGGTTCTTCTTCGCTTGCGGGCTTATTGGTAACGCCTTTCCGTTTTTCATTATCAGTTGGGCTGAGCAGACGGTAGATAGCTCCATCGCGGGGATTTTGATCGGAACCATCCCGCTTCTGAGCTTTGTAATGGGCCATTTTATTACCGAAGATGAAAAGCTGACCCCGATTAAAATTTTGGGGCTTTTGATCGGATTTGGGGGAATTGTTGTTCTCATCGGGCCAGAGGCGTTGCTGAATTTGGGGCAGGACGCTATTGCGCAGTTTGCGGTGATCCTGGGCGGCTGCGGATATATCGTCTCCAGCTTTGTGGGCCGGGCCATGCCCCCTATGAGCCCTGTTGTGAGATCTACGGGTGTGCTGATATGCGCAACGTTGATTGCTGTGCCTATGTGTTTGGCTTTTGGGGATCCGTTTAGCACCAGTCCAAGCCTGACGTCTATTGGGGCGGTTTTGATGTTGGGTATTTTCCCAACGGCGATTGCCACGATTATGCTGTTTTTCCTGATCATCCGCGCCGGTGCCACCTTTCTGGCGCTGAATAACTACCTGAACCCTGTCATCGCTGTGGTCATTGGATATGTGGTTCTGAACGAAATACCCGCACCGGAGACCTATGCGGGGCTTGCCATGATCCTTGGCG
Source organism: Sneathiella sp. (assembly GCA_017643685.1). GTDB lineage: Bacteria > Pseudomonadota > Alphaproteobacteria > Sneathiellales > Sneathiellaceae > Sneathiella. The sequence continues at coordinate 16,995 of JAEPMY010000060.1, read as the reverse complement.
GTGTGGTGGTGACACAGCTAAGGCTCCCGCTTAAGAAAGCGGATCAGAGAAGCAATTAGATCGCCCGGTCCATATAGGCAAAGTCGCTGACATCACGGCCAGCTTCGTAAGCGCGAGCGGCGGTGGGGGCCGGGGTTACATTTTCTTTTGCTTCAGGCGCGGCAGGTTTTGAGGGTTTATCATCGGATGATGCGGGTGCCGAGATGATCTGGGCGCCATTAAACGCCCCAAGAAGCTGGCTCATCTGTGCATCTGTCAGGTTTTGTCCCTGAATTTGCTGCAGGCGCTGAAGCCCTTTTTGAAGGTTGGGAGGTGCATCCTTCCATTCGAGGCCAGAAGCAGCCTGTAATTTAGGTGCGTCCTCTTTTAGTTGCAGAGTTGGCATCGGTGCCTGAACGGCCGCTGCAGGCGCTGGTGAGGCCGCCTGAAGGGCTGAAGAGGTGTTATCAGAAGGGGCAGGAGACAAAGCCACTTCTGGTGCCTCTATTGGTGATTTTGCTTCTGCTAGAACCGGTGCCTTTTCTTCATCGCCAGAGAAGAGTGCCATAACATGGCCGCCAACATCCTTACCGGTTTCCATCTCAATCGCGGAGTTTATGACTGAGGAGGCAAGACCAATCCCGCCGCCGAAAATGCCGCCCCCAACCATACGGGCGCCCGGGCTTAGCTCATCCCCGGTAAATTCGCGGTACAGGGTGGAAATCACGGGGATATGTTGTAGCGGGTTGATGATGTCGAGGAAGTCATCAAAACCAAAACCATCTTTACCCCAAAACTCTTTGTCGCCATCAGTGTCTGTTTTGGCCACGTCTGATGGTTCGGATGAACTCTCCGCTGTTTTCTGGGATCTGGCAGGGGAATAATCCTGTGCCGCAAAGGGCCGGTCCAGATAGTCAAAATCGTTTCGGGCGATGGCTGTCGTCATAAGGTTTCTCCTCGCACAATTAAGAAGCAAGGAATATGCCAGACGAAAGTCAAATTATTTCAATAGGTTAATTACAGGACTTGTTGGGTTGAACAGTCCTGCAGGCAGAAATTTCAGGTCTTACCTAAAATTACTGCCGCCTATGGATTATTAGAGATAATGACCGCTTTTTTTGCGTTTTACGGCCAGGTACAGCTCATTGTGGGTGTTGGATGGGAATTTATGTTCAACCCGTTCTGTGATCTCAATACCAAGGCGGGTAAGGCCGTCTACTTTTTCCGGGTTGTTGGTCATGAGACGGACCTTGGAAAAACCAAGCTGTTTTAGCATCTCAGCGGCAGGGCGGAACAGTCTCTCATCCGCGTCAAAGCCCAAGCGTTCGTTAGCATCGACGGTGTCAAAGCCATCTTTTTGAAGTTTGTAGGCGCGGAATTTATTGATCAGGCCAATGCCGCGGCCTTCCTGAGCCAAATACATGATAACCCCGCCACCTTCATCGGCGATTTTCTTGATCGCCCCGCGAAGCTGTTCGCCGCAGTCGCATTTGAGGGAGCCGATCAGATCACCGGTAAAGCATTCAGAATGCAATCGTGCCAGAACAGGTTCATGTCGGTTTGGATCACCGATCAGGATAGCCATATGTTCAATACCGCCATCTTGTGGGCGGAAGGAGTATATTTTTGTCTCTTCCGAACCTTGCAGCGGGACCCAAGCCGCCGCAACAGGGCGAAGTTCCCCCGCCGCAACATCTTCATAGCCGAATACATCTTCGGCAGTAACCCGCATCAAATCCTCTGCTTCGGCGACTTCCCGGCCTTTTTCAAGGCTGACATATGTAATCAGAGAGGAGGGGAGCAGACGCCCCAATTTCATCAGTTTGATGGCCGCATCCCCCACATCTTTCGGGTCTTCAAGCAGGCGGTTGAAAGGGCCGCGGAAGGGTTGGTCCAGATCGTGGCTGGCATCGGCAAGCGCCCGCATCAAAGGGGCATCCATCCAGTTTTCAATTTCCAGCAGAATGGTTTTATGGCCAGTTGGCATAATGTGGAGCACATTTGCCCGATGCGATGTCAGGGCAAAATAAACAGGGCTATCTGTTAATGATTTCAGATAGTTAAGTTCAGGATTAAAAACCATTTCAGTCGACAGGACAATCGCCGCCGTCTCCGTACCTTCGATTACCGTTGGCAAACCACGGCGCAGATCAGCAATTGCGCGATCAATTTGGCGAAGATTTCGAAGGTTTTGAGAGTTTCTGTCGAGTTGTGTCATGAATGGATTACCAGTTTTCACGTTTTTTAGTGGTTGTAGCAGCCTTGCCTCTTAAATGCCAATTCCAATTTCAAGATTATGGTTATACTGGATTGCCTGCATTTGTCCGCTATATCATTCACGAATGCGTGATGCCGTCTGCGGCTGTCATCACATATCCGTTACGATTGCTTTTTCTTGTGCCTCAAAGGCTTGAATGAGATAATACTCAAACAATCTCTAAGAGCGGGCCACGGCAAAATGCCCGTCTTTAGGTAATTCGATTGGGGAGTTTTATATGTCCGCTGTGCGTAAGATCCTGCTTGTGGATGATGATGATAACCTTCGTGAAACTCTGGCTGAGCAGCTTGATCTGCATGAAGAGTTTGAAACTGCGCAGGTTGATTGTGCCGGTAAAGCACTGGAGCAGGTGAAGTCTAATCATTTTGATCTGATTTTGCTGGATGTGGGCCTGCCGGATATGGATGGTCGTGAAGCGTGCAAAATCATTCGAAAAAATGGCTCCCGTGCGCCGATTATCATGCTTACCGCACAAGATAGCGATAGTGACCAGATATTGGGACTTGAATCCGGGGCAAATGATTATGTCTCCAAACCCTTTCGGATTGGAGTGCTACTCGCCCGCATTCGCGCTCAGCTGCGCCAGCATGAACAAAGTGAAGATGCGGTTTTTGCCATTGGACCTTATGCTTTCCAGCCTTCCAAAAAGCTGTTAGTCAAGGAAGAGACAGAAGAGAAAATCCGTCTGACAGAGAAAGAAACCTCAATTTTGAAATATCTCTATCGGTCCGGACAGAAAGTGGTGTCCCGCGATATCCTGCTCAATGAAGTTTGGGGATATAATGCGGAAGTAACGACCCATACATTGGAGACGCATATTTACCGCCTCCGCCAAAAGATTGAAGCGGATCCTTCATCAGCAACGATCCTGCTGACGGAAACCGGCGGTTACCGTCTGGCGCCATAACGTTCAGGAATTAGTTCGCAGAACCTGTCCAGCCAGATAGAGGCTGCCACCGATCAGTAACCGGCAAGGATGCCGCTGCAAATACGGATAGAGGCTGTCAATGGCATCCTCTAGTCCCGTGGCCGTTTGCGTATCAATACCCACCTGAATACCGATTTTGGCAAGTTCATCTGCGGGTGTTGCGCCGCTTTCACCTGGAATATCAACTGTGATCATTCGTTCTGTCAGCGGCTGGAAATGCCGCAGGAAGGACGCTTGATCCTTGGTGGACATCATGCCGCAAATCATAAAGAGCGGAAGTGGATTTTCCTCCTGCATCTGCGCAAATGTCTCAGAAATTCGGGCGCCAGCCGCCTCGTTATGGCCGCCATCCAGCCAGATTTCCACATGCGGCGGTAGGGATCTAACCAGATCACCTTTCACCAGATGCTGCATGCGTGCTGGCCATTTAACAGTCTGAAGGCCCGTTTTCACATGATCTTTCGTGATGTCAAAATCGGTTAGCTGCTCCAACACCGCAAGGGCTGTACCGGCATTTGGAATTTGATGTAGTCCATAAAGCCGCGGCAGATCATAATCCCCTGAGAGTTTCCCGCCCTTATAAGTCCAGCCACCTGACGTATTTGTCGCTGCTGTCCAGTCTTTGCCGTGGGCGAAAGCTGGGGCAGATAATTCAAGGGCGCGGGTCTCAAGCACATGTCCAGGAATATCCCCTTGGGGGCCAAAGACAGCCGGCACGCGCGATTTCAGGATACCCGCTTTTTCACCTGCAATCCCCGCAAGATCAGAGCCTAGAAACTGTTCGTGATCATGAGAGATCGGCGTAATTGCTGTTGCGGCAGGCTTTTCAACCATGTTTGTGGCATCAAGCCGCCCGCCAAGCCCTGTCTCTAGTAACAGAATATCTGCTGGGGTATCCGCAAATGCCTTAAAGGCGGCAGCGGTTGTAATCTCGAAATAAGTGATCGGATCGGGGCCGTTTATCCGCTCACATTCAAGCAATAACTCACTTAATTCCGGCTCCGAAATAACTTCGCCAGCCAACACGATCCGCTCTGCGAATTTCACCAGATGGGGGGAGGTATAAACGTGAACCTTGAGGCCTGCAGCCTCCAAAATAGCGCGTAAATAGGCCAGAAGAGAGCCTTTGCCGTTGGTGCCAGCCACATGAATGACGGGCGGCAAAGACCGCTCTGGATTTCCCATTTTCTCAAGGATTGTCTCCATCCGGTCGAGGGACAGATCAATGACCTTGGGGTGAAGCGCAAGCAAGCGCTTCAGGATCTGGTCGCTATGACGCTCTGGCAAGGATTAGTCCTTGGTCTCTGTCGGCTTATCGGATGTGTCGTCAGCTTTTTCAGCCTCAGCAGCCCCTTCGGCGGTAGGTGCCTCCTCTTTCTTGGCAGCTTTTTTCGGCTTCAAAATCTCGACATTGTCTTCTTTGCGCATTTTTACGGCAAGCAAATCAACGATATTGGCCAATGTGTCGCGCATCTCATGGCGGTGAACCACCATGTCGAGCATGCCTTTTTCAAGCAGGAATTCTGCGCGCTGGAAGCCTTCAGGAAGCTTTTCACGAATGGTCTCTTCGATCACGCGCGGACCTGCGAAACAGATCAGGGCGCCCGGCTCAGAGATTTGAATATCCCCCAGCATGGCGTAAGATGCAGTGACGCCGCCGGTTGTTGGGTCTGTCAGCACGACGATGAAAGGCAGTTTTGCCTCTTTCAGGCGCTGGACCGCAACAGTTGTTCGTGGCATCTGCATCAGGGATAGGATCCCTTCCTGCATACGGGCACCGCCTGCGGATGTGAACAAGATCAATGGAGCTTTTTGCAAGATGGCAAGCTTGGCAGCGGCAACGATTGCTTCACCAACGGCCATACCGAGAGAGCCACCCATAAAGTTAAAGTTCTGGACCCCAACCACCGCAGGATTTCCTGCCAGCTTACCGTGAGCCACAATCATGGCGTCTTTATCGCCGGTTTTGTGACGGGCATCTTTCAGGCGGTCTGTATATTTTTTGGAATCGCGGAATTTCAGGGGATCAACCTGAACTTCTGGCAATTCAATCACGTCATATTTGGCGTCATCAAACAGGGCCTGAAACCGTTCTTGAGGACCAACCCGCATGTGATGTTCACAGTGAGAACACACATTCTGATTGGCGGCCAGATCATTGTGAAACAGCATCTGTCCACAAGCGGGGCATTTAACCCAAAGGTTATCCGGCGTTTCGCGGGAATTGGTCCAATCCCGGATTTTTGGAAGAACTTTATTGGTAAGCCAGTTCATCTATTCAAGGTCCTGTCAGTTTTTCGTCACGCTCTGCACGCCGGCAGAAAGTTCTTTTGCAAGCTCCAGCACGGAGGATACAGCCTCATCAGGGCTTGCGGCATTTGCCACCCGCTCCACAAGGGCAGTGCCGACAACGGCTGCGTCAGCAATTTTAGCAATTTCTGCAGCCTGATCCCCACGGCGAATACCAAAGCCAACGGCGATCGGCAGATCAGTTGCTTTGCGGATCCGCTCCAATGCTTTTGCAACATCGGCAGGTTCCGGCGCTGCGGCCCCTGTTGTCCCTGCAATTGATACATAATATAGGAAGCCTGAGCTGTTATTCACGACAGCAGGCAATCTTTTCTCATCGGTTGTCGGTGTAGCGAGGCGGATAAAGTTGATACCTGCTTCTCGCGCGGGGATGCAAAGCTCGCTATCTTCCTCGGATGGCAGATCCACAATGATCAAGCCATCGACACCGGCTTTCACCGCGTCTTTCAGGAAATCCTCGACCCCGTATGCATATACAGGATTGTAATAACCCATTAGAACAATTGGCGTTTCATTGTCGCCTTCGCGAAATTCACTGATCAGCTTCAGGGTATTACGAAGGGAGCCACCACTTGCGAGGGAGCGAAGCCCTGCCGCTTGAATAGCGGCCCCATCAGCCATCGGATCGGTAAAGGGCATACCCACTTCGATCACATCTGCACCTGCGCCTGGCAGCCCTTTCAGGATCTTCAGGGAGGTGTCGTAATCTGGATCATTTGCCATGAAATAGCTGACAAAGGCAGCACGGCCTTCGGCTTTCAGTTTGGCAAAGCGCCGGTCGATACGGGTCTCAATCACAATTCTACTCCCAACGCGTCAGCAACGGTAAAGATGTCCTTGTCCCCACGTCCAGACAGGTTCACAACAATGATCTTGTCTTTTGGCAGATCACGGGCGAGTTTTTCAAGATAAGCCAGCGCGTGACTGCTCTCAAGCGCTGGGATAATCCCCTCCAGCTCACAGCAAAGCTGGAACGCATCCAATGCTTCCTGATCAGTGGCGCTGACATAATTCACGCGGCCAATGTCATTGAGCCATGAATGCTCTGGTCCGATGCCCGGATAATCAAGGCCAGCGGAAATGGAGTGGGCTTCAGCGATTTGCCCATCTTCATCTTGCAACAGATATGTTCGGTTTCCATGAAGGACACCAGGGCGGCCGCCTTTCAAAGAGGCTGCATGCTTTTTATCAAGACCTTCGCCTGCGGCTTCTACCCCGTAAATGTCGATGTCTTCATCGTCAAGGAACGGGTGGAACAGGCCCATCGCGTTTGATCCACCGCCAATACAGGCAAGTAGTGCATCAGGAAGCCTGCCTTCCTGTTCCATAATCTGACGGCGTACTTCTTCGCCGATGACATTCTGGAAATCCCGAACAAGCTGCGGATAGGGGTGCGGTCCTGCGACGGTACCAATGATGTAGAATGTGTTTTCCACGTTGGTTACCCAGTCACGGAGCGCCTCGTTCATGGCGTCTTTCAATGTGCGGGAGCCAGATTTTACAGGAATAACTTCTGCGCCCATCAGCTTCATGCGGAACACATTTGGCTTTTGCCGTTCGATATCCGTCTCGCCCATATAAATGGTGCAAGGCAGTCCAAAACGGGCCGCGACGGTAGCTGTTGCTACACCGTGCTGACCGGCACCGGTTTCAGCAATAATGCGCTTTTTACCCATACGCATGGCCAGCAGGATCTGACCCATGCAGTTATTGATTTTATGGGCGCCTGTATGGTTCAGGTCCTCGCGTTTCAGGTATATTTTGGCGCCGCCGTAATGCTCTGTCAGGCGTTCTGCAAAATAAAGCGGGCTTTCCCGACCCACATAATGTTTCAGCAGACCAGAAAGCTGCTCGGCAAAAGCCGGGTCTTTCTTCGCTTCTTCATAGGCGTCGTTCAGTTCCAGGATCAATGGCATCAGGGTCTCGGCGACAAATTGCCCCCCGAAAATCCCGAAATGACCCGTTTCATCCGGTCCTGCGCGGTATGTATTAAGCTGCTGTGACATGTTTAATCCAATTCCATCACTTATATCGCGTGCACTGTGTGGACAAATTCACGGATTTGATCCGCATCTTTCATCCCTGCCCAGAACTCAACCCCTGAGGAGGTATCCACAATCTTGGCACCGCTTATTTTGACTGCCTCTTCCACATTGTCCTGATCCAGCCCACCGGCCAGCATCCAGGCTTTTGGAAACTCTCTATCTTGCAGCATCCGCCAGTCAAAAACGAGACCATTTCCGCCAGGAAGTGCGTTTTCCAGCGTCTTGGGTGCTTTTGCATCAAAGAGCAGCATGTCCGCAACCTCAAAATAGGCATTTGCGGCATCCAAATCGCTTTCGTCTGCGATTTTAAGGGCTTTCATTACAGAAAGACCTGTCATCTCTTTGATCTGCTGAACACGTTCAGGGCTTTCGCTACCGTGAAGTTGCAAAACATCAAGTTTTACGTGGTTCATAATCTCAAGGATCAACGCGTCGCTTGGATCAACCACAAGGCCAACTTTTTTGACCTTTGTGCCCCTAGGCATCTGTGCAACCAACTCGCCAGCAAGATGGGGGGAGACACTTCTGGGGCTTTTGGCGAAAAAAACGAGGCCGATATAATCCGCGCCGGCATTGACGGCGGCATTTAAAGTCGTCGCATCATTGAGCCCGCAGATTTTAACCTGAACCGATACCATATCAGGCAAGGCTTTCGTTGATATCGCGAACGGCCTGAGCCGGATCGGAAGCTTGGGTGATCGGACGACCAATTACCAGATAATCCGCCCCATCTTTCAGCGCCTCATCAGGGGTTTTGACGCGCTTCTGGTCGCCATGATCAGCCCCAACAGGGCGAATGCCCGGCACGACCAGCTTAAAGTCAGGGCCACATTCACGGCGAAGCGCTGCAATTTCCAGCGGGCTGCAAATAACACCTGTTGCGCCATTTTCCTGTGCAAGGGCAGCAAGGCGCAGCACCTGATCCTCAGGGGAGGCATCAACGCCTGTGGCTGTTAAATCTGCCTGATCCATGCTGGTGAGCACTGTCACCGCCAAAATCCATGGCGCGCTGGCCCCAAATTCGGCGGCGGCGTCGGACGCGGCGCGGATCATAGCCGGGCCACCGCTCGCATGAATGGTCATCATGTTCGGTGACATGGCCTGCGTTGCTGCGCGGACGGCACCGGCCACCGTGTTTGGGATGTCGTGGAATTTCAAATCCAGAAAGAGCGGTGTGCGGCTGCCAACAACATCCAAAACACCAGCGGGGCCATGAGCTGTGAAAAATTCCTTACCAAGTTTGATACCGCCGGTAAGACCCTCAATGGATCCGGCCACTTTTTTGGCCAATGTCAGGTCGTTTTTGTCGATCGCTGTAAAAACCGGGCTGGATGGTATCTGTCTCATATAGGTGCCTTGGAAGGTCTGATTGCAGAAAATTCAGTGGATAATAGCGGTTTTCGCTTAAAAGTGAAGGGATAGAAGGGGATCAAGGCAAAAAATTGTCATATGAGCAAAAACGGCAGAATCCACGAAGAATTCTGCCGTAAAAACTGTGTAAATCCATAAGAGTTTCAAATTCAGGAGGTGTATTTGGTCCCTTCGCCGCCACCACGGATCGCCTCCTGCCAAAACTCACTTTTCATTCGATCACAGTAAGCCGCCAAATTCGGGTATTTCTGAAACAACTCAAAAAGGTGCCCGCGCGTCGGGGGGAAATAGATATTGGCAAGTAATCCATAGACAGAAGCATCGGTCAGGGTTGCCCGGTCCGCCAGAAAATAGGGCCGTTCCCCTAAAATGACAGAGAGGGTTTGAAGATCATGATCGGCCATCTGGTAAATTTCATCCTTTGAATGGCGGGCAACGCCTTGATCTTTCAGATATTTAATCACTCTTTTTTGTAGTCTCCGGGACAGCATTCCCCGAATTAGGCCCGGGACATCGGCAAATAATAAATCCCGAAACGCTGGCCAGCCGTCAGGGTCGGCCCAGCGAGAATATACGAGGATGAAATAGAAATGATCTTCTATCAGGCGTCGGATCAGAATGCCTTTGGCCTGAAGATCAGGGGGCAGGTTTTCTTCCCCTTTGATCTGCTGCTGTTTTTGGAATAGATCGATGATAATTTCGCTATCTCCAAGGCACAGGTCTGGCGTTGTAACGAAGGGCACCTTGCCTTTTGGTCCCATTTTTGTGGCGGAAAAAGAAACCTCGTAGGGGAGTTTATTCATCCGCATCCATGTTTCCAGCTTTAGCCCAAAAGGGCTTGGTTGCATTTCAAGAGCGGCGGGGAATTGGTGAACGGTGACTGTCGCTGACATCTTAAATCCTTATATAAATCAGTAAGGGCGTTTGCTATTTGCTTGATATCAGGCTCCAACTGACAACATACTGTCAGTTATGTTGATCTAGAGGATAGAAAATGCGCCGCGCAGACCGTCTTTTCCAAATCATTCAAATTATGCAGCGCCGTGCCGGCATTATTACCGCTGAGGAAATCGCGGTAGAGCTGGAGGTGTCTCACCGGACGGTTTATCGGGATATTCAGGATTTGATGGCCAACCGTGTCCCTATCAGAGGGGAGCGGGGTGTGGGTTATATGATGGAGGGAGGATATGATCTGCCGCCGCTTATGTTCACAGCGGAAGAAATTGATGCTTTGATGCTGGGCGCCAGTTGGGTTCTGAATAATGGAGATCCTGATATTCAGCGGGCGGCAGCCGATATCTTGTCAAAGGTAGAGGCTGTTTTGCCAAACGACCGGCGCGGTTTGATGCAAAAGGCGAGGCAGGTTGTCCCCAAAATAGATACGGCGCCGGAGATTAAAATTCATATGCCGACGGTCCGCCAAAGCATCCGGGATCACAGCAAAGTAAAGACAGAGTATGTGAGGGAGGATGGCACACCATCGGTGCGCGTTCTTTATCCGCTAGTGACGGTCTTTTTCCAAAATATTCAGCTATTGGTCGCGTGGTGTGAGCTTCGTCAAAGCTTTCGGAATTTCAGGATGGACCGGTTTGAGAGTTATACGCCGCTTGATGAGACTTTCTCCGCCCGTATTTTTGAAGAGCTTGATGACTATCTGCGGCGTCAGCGGGAAGCGGGTTAGCGGATTTTAAGCTGCTGAGTTATCCCGCTGATCTGCGATTTTCAAAAGATGGTCAGCGTCTTTTGAGATGGCCGCATCCTTTTCCGCAATCAGTTTTTCAAGGCGGGAGACTTCACCTTTGAGGCGGAGAACTTCCTGTTTATGATGCCGATTTTCACGGCGCGCTTTTCCATCCGCCATCCAGGTGCGAAGGGATCCGAGCAAAACTCCCAAAAACGCCCCCGCCAGAATAAGGATGAACAGGGGGATATCCATCACGAATGGCAGTGGGAAGAGGGAAAAGGTAACCGCTTCGCGATTACCAATGCTCAACGTGACAACAATCAGGCACAGAAGGGCGATAAAGCCCCAAGAGATATATTTCACAATATGGCCTCTGCTCTAATTCGCCTGAAAAGAGTTCAGGCTGTTACTTGCCGTTCAGGCGTTCGCGAAGCTCTTTACCACATTTGAAGTAGGGCACATATTTCTTTTCAACCTGAACCGACTCGCCGGTTCGTGGGTTCCGGCCAACACGGGCCGCCCGCTCTTTAGTTGAAAAAGCGCCAAATCCGCGAAGTTCAACCCGATCACCCCGCGCCATGGCGTCAGAGATCTCGTCAAAAATGGTTGTGACAATCCGCTCTACATCCCGAAGGTACAGATGTGGGTATTTTTCCGCTAGAAATGCAATCAGCTCCGACTTTATCATTCTTTACTGCCCCCAGGTGGTTTATGACGTGCTGCGGTCAAATCTCTAATTTTTAATATTGAAGCTAGGGTGCCAAAGGGAGAGCAGTCCGTCAAGTGTAAGCCGTTCAGATATAACGCTTTTCCCTAACATTCCTTCCAAAAGCTCATCAACAAGGCCTTTTGGCGGCCCATATTCCCATGTCAGCAGGGGTAAATCAGCGGGAATCTCGTGGGCCGATTCCAGCCAACGCCGCGCTTCATACAGTCCGCCCAGCTCATCAATCAGGCCATTTGAAATGGCTTTTGTGCCAATATAGATACCCCCATTGGCAAGTTTTTCGGCTTCTTCCCGAGAGAGCGGACGCCGATCTGTCACCAGATTAACGAACCACTCATGAGTTGAAGAGACCATTTCTTGTAAATTTTGACGCCCGGCTTCGGAGAGGGGCTTGAACGGAGATGGCTCTCCTTTCAGTTTGCCGGATGTAATGGCATCTCCCTTAATCCCGATATTGTCCATCAATTCAGAAAATTCGGTGATTTGAATGATCACGCCGATAGAACCTGTGATGGAGCTTTCGCCTGCGAAAATCCGCTCCCCTGCGAGGGCAGTCAGATAGCCGCCAGAAGCTCCAACCGTTCCGATGACGGAGATGACAGGCTTCTTCTCGGCGACGCGGCGCAGGGACTTATACAGTCGTTCGCTGCCATAGGTAGAGCCGCCGGGGCTATTGATATAGACGATCAGGGCTTTCGCCGTGTCATCTTCCAGAATTCCTTGAATGGTATCTTGTCGCCATTCATCTTCGATAATCACATTGTTGATATCGAGACGGGCCACATGGTCTACATCCGGCTCTTCCGCAGTGTAGGACATATAAGTCCCGATCAGGGCGAGCAGCAGAATAACGGAGACAATGCGCCAAAAAAACAGGCGCCGTTTTGCACGGCGCCTGTCATTATGTGAGTAGGTCTCAGAAGACATAAAGAACAACCCTTTCGATGATCTCTAAATTCAAAGACCCTTAATTCACGTTTCTTATTCGTCGCTACCTTCGGCTTTGCGCATAGCAGCACCGAGGATGTCACCAAGAGAAGCACCTGCGTCAGAAGAGCCGTACTGAGCGACAGCTTCTTTTTCTTCAGCAACTTCTTTTGCTTTAACAGACAGAGTAACTTTACGAGTTTTATTGTCGATAGAAGTGATTTTCGCATCAAGCTTATCACCAACCGCAAAGCGGTCTGGACGCTGCTCAGCGCGATCACGGCTCAGATCACCCTTACGGATGAAGCCTGTAACACCTTCGGCAACTTCAACTTCAACGCCAGCATCCTGGGTTGCAGTTACTGTACATGTGACAACAGAACCTTTGCGCAGGTCATTGGCACCGGCGAACGGATCTTCAGACATCTGCTTGATGCCGAGGGAGATACGCTCTTTCTCGATGTCGATGTCCAGAACTTTAGCGGCAACTTCGTCACCTTTGTTGAAGTTCTGAATTGCCTGCTCGCCTGGCTGTGACCAGTCGATGTCGGACATGTGAACCATACCATCAACGTCGTTCTCAAGACCGATGAACAGTCCGAACTCAGTGATGTTTTTGACTTCACCCTTGATTTCGCTACCAACTGGAGTTGTTTCAGCGAATTTCTCCCAAGGATTATCCAGGCACTGTTTCAGGCCAAGGCTGATGCGGCGACGGGATTCGTCCACTTCCAGAACCATAACTTCCACTTCCTGAGATGTGGAAACGATTTTGCCTGGGTGTACGTTTTTCTTAGTCCAGCTCATTTCAGAAACGTGGACAAGACCTTCAACGCCTGGCTCCAGCTCAACAAACGCACCGTAATCAGTGATGTTTGTTACGCGGCCAGTAAACTTGGCGTGCAGTGGGTATTTAGCTTCCAGGCTATCCCATGGATCTGTCTGAAGCTGTTTCATGCCCAGGCTGATGCGCTGTGTTTCTTTGTTCAGGCGGATAACCTGTACTTTAACAGTTTCACCAATGGTGAGCGCTTCAGATGGGTGGTTCACACGGCGCCATGCGATGTCTGTGACGTGCAGCAGACCATCAACACCACCAAGGTCAACGAATGCACCGTAATCGGTGATGTTCTTAACAACACCTTCCAGTGTCTGACCTTCTTCGAGTGTGCCGATCAGTTCAGCACGGGCTTCCGCACGGCTCTCTTCCAGAACAGCACGACGGGAAACAACGATGTTACCACGACGGCGATCCATTTTCAGGATCTGGAATGGCTGTGGGATGCCTTTCAGTGGTGCAATGTCGCGCACTGGGCGAACATCAACCTGGCTACCTGGCAGGAAGGCAACGGCGCCGGAGAGGTCAACAGTGAAACCGCCTTTAACACGACCAAAGATCACGCCATCAACGCGCTCATTGGCTGCGAAAGCAACTTCCAGTTTTTCCCAAGCTTCTTCGCGGCGAGCTTTGTCACGAGACAGAACTGCTTCACCTGCGGAGTTTTCGATGCGTTCCAGGAATACTTCTACTGTGTCGCCAACTTTAAGGTCAGCTTCCTGTCCTGGGGCTGCAAATTCTTTAAGAGGAACGCGGCCTTCGGACTTCAGTCCGACATCAATAATTGCCAGATCTTTTTCGATATTGACAACTGTACCTTTGATGACGGTGCCTTCGAGACTATCGCTGGTGCCATAGGACTCTTCCAGCATTGCCGCAAAATCATCAATTGCTGGCATGCCTTCTTCGGCGAATTCGGTATTTGACATATTTGATTTCCTTAAACTGACCCGATTATCAGGCCTCGCCATTACTGGCGGGTCGGAGGCCTCCTGTTTTCCAGATATCTTGCGTCGTGCATGGAAAACGCGTTTCAAAAAATGCCCCCGCACGGTCGGGGCTGCCTTAAATCAGATGGCAAGAAAATCAGGAAGTTTGATTTCCGATAATCTCAACAGCCTTTTCAAGAGCCGCCTCTATATCCAATTTTGTTGTATCAAGCAAGTGCGCATCGTCCGCTTTTACAAGGGGTGCGGACTTTCTGCCACTGTCGCGGGCGTCGCGAACCTTCAGGTCTTCCAGAATTTCCTCATATGTGACGTTCTGGCCTTTACCTTTCAATTCCTGAAAGCGGCGATCCGCCCGAACTTCGGCACTGGCTGTCACAAACAGTTTCACATCCGCATCCGGGCATACGACGGTGCCGATATCACGGCCGTCCAACACTGCACCTTCCGGGGATTTCGCGATGTTTCTCTGATAGTCCAGAAGGGCAGCACGGACCCCCTGATTTGCTGCAACTACTGAGGCCGCAGAGCCCGTTTTCTCATCGCGAAGTGCTGGATCAGTAGGATCAATTTCTCCCACATGACGGGCCGCAGTGACCGCAGCCTCCTGATCCGCCGGATCCTGGTTGTTGCGGATCATATACAGCCCGACCGCCCGGTAAAGTGCGCCCGTATCCAGATATTTCAGGCCAAAATGCGAGGCGATTCGCCGGGCAAGTGTACCTTTTCCGGCGGCAACGGGACCATCAACGGCAATAATCATGCGTCTGGCCCTGTTCCGATCTTGGCGCCGAGAGAATTCATCAGCTTGCTAAAACCGGGGAAGCTTGTCTCCATCACAGAACCATCATCCACAGTTACCGGCTCTTCTGATCCAATACCCATCACAAGGAAAGACATGGCAATGCGATGGTCCAATTCTGTCTTCACAGTTGCCCCGCCTTTTGGGGGAAGGGCGTTTCCGTGGATAATCAAACCATCATCCAGTTCTTCCAACTTAACGCCGCAGGCTTTCAGTCCTTCTGCCATAACGGCAATTCGGTCACTTTCCTTGACCCGAAGTTCTTCCAGACCAAGCATGGTTGTTGTACCGCTTGCAAAAGACGCTGCCACAAACAGGACCGGATATTCATCGATCATGGAGATCGCCCGCTCTGGCGGGACGACGCAGCCTTTCAAAAGGCCACCCTTAACGCGGACATCTCCAACCTGTTCGCCGGCTTCAATCCGAATGTTCAGGATTTCAATATCGGCGCCCATATCCCCAAGGGTTTCGAAAATACCATCCCGGAGCGGGTTCAAACCGACATTTTCGATGGTGACTTCGGAGCCTGGCATAATAGCGGCCGCAACCGCCAAAAAGGCTGCGGAGGAAGGGTCGCCCGGTACAATCACTTTGGCCGCTTTTAATTCCTGTTGCCCTTCAAGGGAGATAACACGTCCACCATCTTCACGGACTTCTACAGACACTTCAGCGCCGAAATGGCGGAGCATATTTTCTGTGTGGTCACGGGTTGGTTTTGGTTCGATTACTGTTGTAATGCCTGGTGTGTCGAGGCCTGCTAGAAGAACACAGGATTTCACCTGCGCTGAGGCAACGGGCAGTTCATATTCAATCGGCATCAAATCCCGGCCAGTGACACAAAGGGGAAAACGATCCCCACTACGGGAGGTGATGGTTGCACCCATTTCGGTGAGGGGCAGGGCGACCCGGCGCATGGGGCGCTTATGCAAGGATGCATCCCCGCAGAAAAATGTATTAAATGGGGCAGAGGCCACAAGTCCCATTAGCAAGCGCGCAGCGGTTCCAGAATTTCCCATATCAAGAACGGCATCAGGCTCGCCAAGCGTTCCGACGCCAACACCGCTCACGGACCACTTCCCATCCTCATTGCGAGTGATGGTCGCGCCCAGTTTCCGCATCGCGTCAGCGGTACAAAGCACATCTTCGCCTTCCAGCAGCCCTTCAACGGTGGTTGTTCCAATGGCGAGACCGCCAAGGATTAGGGAACGGTGAGAGATGGATTTGTCACCCGGCACCGTTACGGTCCCATTTAAGGGGCCAGATCGATGGGAGGAGACGGGACCTGAAACAGTTTTTTGTGCGTTCATGATGATTTTTTTGACGGTTTGCTCTTTTGCACCGGAGGCCTAAAAGCTGTTTAAAATAATGTCGTTATTAACAAGCTTTTCATAACTTGTCACATATTCCTGATTTGATCGTTCAAGAAACTTTTGACAGGACGGAATGTTTCTGGCAATTGAGCGAAAATATTGTCGACATTTTGTCCATTACTGCTGGATGAGAGGGAAAGCATGGCTAAACCGGAATGGGGCGAGAAGCGCCGTTGTAAGTCTTGTGGCAAAGCCTTTTATGACATGAAGAAAGACCCAATTGTCTGTCCTTCATGCGGTACCGAGCACAAGCCGGAAAAACTGTTGAAACCGGGTCAGCCGGTGAAGAAGGAAGCTCCGAAAAAACCTGTTGTTAAAGATGACGACGAGGATACGGGTCTCCTTCTGGATGATGACAAAATCCTTGAAGAGGAAGATGTCGATTTGCCGGATGATGACGATGATAATGATGACCTAAGCGGTGTTGTCTCATCTTCCAAGCGGGATGACGACGACCTGTAAGTCAGGTTTTCCAAGCTGAAATCAGATAGAGGCGTATTTTTAACTTGAAATCCGTCTCGCTTCGGCATAGTTTCCCGATCCGTTGGCGGAAACTCCGCATCTGTGGGGCCATAGCTCAGTTGGGAGAGCGCTTGAATGGCATTCAAGAGGTCGTCGGTTCGATCCCGATTGGCTCCACCAGAATTCTAAAAGCCCGGATGGCAACATCCGGGCTTTTGCTTTTCTTCACCACACTTTGATCTGTTCCTGAATTGACAGGTGGGTCTCTCCGTTTCATGATCTAGCTGTCTGATAAAACGGGAGACGAAGATGGGTCATAATCAT
>JAEPMY010000014.1 GCA_017643685.1 Sneathiella sp. | reverse complement strand
CCCCATTTATGTGGGGATGACGATTGCCTATACCTCACTTGCACTGGCCGCGATGAGTTATCTGGCTCTTGCGTTCCTACCTTTTGCACTATTGATCATCCGCTATCATGTGATCGCCCGCGAAGAGGCGTATCTGGAACAAAAATTTGGGGAAACCTATCTGAGTTACAAGGCGCGTGTCCGGCGCTGGATATAGGAGAGAAAGCGATGCGGGATCATTTTGAAATGATGGCCAACTATAATATCTGGGCAAATAAAACGCTCTATGCAGAAGTCGGACACCTCACCCCTGAAGAACTGAACCGTGACGTGGGCGCTTTCTTTAAATCTGCCCTTGGCACTCTCAACCATATTCTTGTAGGTGACATTGCATGGCTTCACCGGGTAGACGGAAAAGGTAGTGTGCCAGAAGCGTTAAACAGCGTTCTTCATGACAATTTTGAGGACCTTTGGACCGTTCGTCAGGAGATGGATCAACGCATTTTAAACGTTATTCAGACTTTACCTGCAGCTCGCTTTGAGGAAACGCTATCCTATAAAACCATGGCAGGGGAGGAGCAGCGCACTCATATGCGCCACGTCCTCACCCATGTCTTTAATCACCAGACCCATCACCGAGGGCAGTGCCACCAATGCCTGACCCAGCTTGGTAAAGCAGCGCCCTCTATTGATCTGATTTACTATTTGAGATCTCTCGACGTTTAGGCTTGCGCGCTTGGGCGGGCTGAAACCTCTTCGTGCCAACGTTTTATATTGGGGCAGTTATCGGGAATATCTTTTTTTGCCATCCCAGCAAAATCTACAACGACCAATGCACAGATATCCGCAACTGTATAGCTGTCCCCGGCAACATAGGTTTGCCCGTTCAACTGCTCTTCCAGATCTTCAAAGAAATAGTCAATGCGTTTGGCTCCTCGCTCGGCGAGCTCTGGAATTTGCGCGATATCCCGAGACCCCGTAAGCGCCCGATTTTCAAAACGCGAAATTGAGTTCCGAAGAGCATCCGCCACAGCGCAAAAACCATCAACATCGATAATGTGCAGCCAGTTATTTACTACAGCGCGCTCTTCTGGATCTGTTCCAAATAAAGGGGGCTCCGGAAACTTCTCTTCCAAATAGCGAAGGATCGCATCACTTTCCGTCAGAACGGTGCCATTATCCAGCTCTAGTGCAGGAATTGTTCGCCGCTTATTCTTAGACGCAAAGGCTTCCTGCATATGCTCACCTTCCCGAATATTCACAGGGACGGTTTCAACTTCAACGCCTTTTTCAGCAAGAAAAATCCGGATACGGCGCGGGCTTGGTGGCCCAGGCAAATCATATAATTTCATGTGGCTCCCTCAACATACTGTGGGGTCTGCGCGCCCTTCTCGTTCATTTAGCATAAAACGCCCGGAAATACAGGATGAATTATCCGTGAAAGACCTCTAATCGATAACAACCATCGCCGTCCCGCTTTACGTAACCCGCTGATGGTGTCGCAAAATGTGTTCCGATCACCAGAATATCTGTATCGGCAACTTCTTCGAAAATACGGCGGCGGGTCTGTTTGGCCATGGGCTTGTCATGATCTGGTGCGGATGGCCAATCAAGACGTGCCATTTGGCAAGGGTGGTGCAGCATATCACCGGTAATGAAAGCTGTTTCATCTCCCGATGTTATTTTGACACTAACATGCCCCGGCGTGTGCCCCGGTGTCGGAACCAATGTGATGCCATCACAAATCTCTGCGTCACACGGCACGAACTCAGCAAGGCCCGCATCCACAATCGGCTGCACACTATCTTCAATCACCTCACCAAACTCTTCCTGTGCGGTCACCTGCCAATGATCCCATTCCTTATCGGCGAACAGATATCGCGCATTCGGGAAGGTTGGGACCCACTCTCCATCAACCAACATTGTGTTCCACCCCACATGATCCACATGCATATGGGTGCAGAAAACCATATCAATGCTCTCCCGTGGGTATCCCGCCCCCTCCAGATCTTTCAGGAAATCCGTTTGCAAGCGGTTCCAGGCTGGGATGACCCGCTCCTTGTCATTGCCAATACAGGTATCGATAATAATACGCTGCTTGCCGGTATCCACGATGAGGGCGTGGATACTCATGATCAACTTCCCCTCTTCCGTCATAAAGTGGGGCGCAAGCCATTTGATCGGCAATACCGCTTCTGGTGTGGCGTCGGGCAGCACAAATCGAGTGCCACCGGCAACCTCAATCTCAACGATACGGGTGATTTTGATATCCCCAACGGTCCAACTATTCATGATCCCTCCCTTATTTTTGTTATTTTAGGATAAGATGGAGGATAAAATGCACGCCGCTGGAAAACAACGAAATTAAAGCCGCTCAGGCAACCCGCCTGTTTTGATGATGAAATCAGCCACTTCCGAAACACCCTTACCATCTTTAATATTGGTAAAAATAAAGGGACGATCTCCCCGCATCTTCTTTGAATCCCGATCCATTACCCCAAGGTCTGCCCCAACAAGCGGCGCCAGATCAATTTTATTGATGACCAGCAAGTCAGATCGGGTGATACCGGGCCCGCCTTTGCGCGGGATTTTATCACCAGCAGACACATCAATCACATAGATCGTAATATCCGCAAGCTCTGGGGAGAAGGTCGCCGCCAAATTGTCGCCGCCACTTTCGATCAGGATCATTTCGAGGTCGGTGAGTTTTTCATTCAAATCTGCCACCGCTGCCAGATTGATGGACGCATCTTCACGAATGGCCGTATGGGGGCAGCCGCCTGTCTCAACACCAACAATCCGGTCTGTGCTCAACGCGCCAGAACGGTTTAGAAACTCCGCATCCTCACGGGTGTAGATATCATTGGTGATAACTGCAATATTGTAATGATCCCGCAAATATTTACATAACGCATCTGTCAGTGCCGTTTTGCCTGAGCCAACCGGCCCGCCGATCCCCACACGTAAGGGTCCATTTACCGTTGATGTCATGATCTAAATAACCTCGTATATTGTGTTTCATGTTGCGCCGAACACCAATCCACCATCATGGTGGCGCTCCCGATATCGGCGATTGTTAGCTTTAAGGTTTCCTGAACTTGGGCCTCAACGTCATCGGCAAGCGCGGCGATGGCCCGCTGTCCATCCGTTTGCCCCAATGGAATAATCCGCACCGCTGCCGAAACAAGGTTCGACACAAATCCGTGCAAATAAGCCTCCACAGTTGCATTAAGCGGAATACCCCGATCCGCCGCAGCGGCGCTCATGGCAATCGGATAAACAATCGGACAGACCGCAGCTTCTTTCAGGAAAGACGAGGTTTCAGATCGAAAAACTTCAGAGGTCACGCTCATAAAAGCACGCCCCTGCGCCGTCGTTTCAAGATCCAACTCCTTTGTGGGACGTAAGGCATAACCAAGCTCTAACAACTCCCGCAACTTATCATTATCCCCGTTTGTAGCTGCGCGGTGTGTCTCTGCACAGAGGATAGCATCATTTCGCGCGCCGCCATGATGCAGCACATCTTGCAGCCACGGCGTCAGACTTTTCAAATCCCGAATAAAGCCTGCCTCCACCGCATATTCTACCCCATGACTGTAGGTATAAGCCCCAACCGGATAGGATGGGGACATCCAACTCATCAGCTCATATAGTCCGGTTAGCGACATATCTGCCCCTTACCCTTAGTGCGAATGATCATGAGAATGTGCATGTTCGTGCCCGTGTTCATGGCTATGATCGTGACTATGACCGCTAAGATCATGCCCCATAGTCTCCCCATGTCCGTAAGCCCCGCCTTCAGGGTTAAAAGGTGCCTCGACACGGGTTGGTGTGGCCCCCAATTTTTCCAGCATATCCTCAATCACATGGTCTTGTCGGATGCGAAGCCGATCGCCCATCAATTGGGTCGGCAGGTGCCGGTTTCCCAAATGCCATGCGACCCGCACCAGCTCAGCGGTATTGTGACACGTAACATCGACCACCGGCTCTGGTGCGGCTTTCACCCGAATGCCGCAGCCGTCATCTAGTTTCAAAACATCCCCATCCCGCAGAGTTTTTACCTCAGAAAGGTTCAACAAAAAAGGATCCCCCTCATCCGTTTCAAGGCGGATACGGCGACGGCGACGGCTATCAAAATCAAGGGTGACATCCCCGACGATTTCACCAGCGAACGCTTCATTCGCCGGGATCAGTTCCAATGCTGTTTTCATGGGCTTAATACATAAAATAGCGTTGTGCCATTGGCAGTTCCGTTGCTGCCTCACAAGCCAGCACTTCACCATCAGCGGTCACAACATATGTTTCAGGGTCAACCTGCAGATCAGGGGTCGCATCATTATGGATCATGGATTTCTTGCCAATGCCGCCGCGAGTATTTTTAACAGGTAGCAACTCCCGCTCCAATCCCAACTGCCCTTTCAAATCCGCAGCTAATCCGGCTTCAGAAACGAAACTTACGGAACTTGCAGTCAGGCTTTTGCCAAAGGATCCAAACATCGGACGGTAGTGAACCGGTTGAGGTGTCGGGATAGATGCATTTGGATCTCCCATTGGCGCCATGACAATTGTGCCGCTTTTCAGAACCAGATCAGGTTTCACTCCAAAAAAGGCAGGAGACCACAGGACCAGATCGGCAAGTTTTCCAACCTCGATGGATCCAACATAACTGTCGATACCCTGTGCAATTGCAGGATTAATCGTATATTTAGAGATATATCTTTTAGCGCGAAAATTATCGTTATCACCCATTTCCTGCGCCAAACGCCCCCGCTGCTTCTTCATTTTATCTGCTGTCTGCCAGGTCCGCACCAAAACCTCACCAACACGGCCCATGGCCTGACTATCGGACGAGATAATGGAGAAAGCCCCCATGTCATGCAGGATGTCTTCCGCAGCAATCGTTTCTTTGCGAATACGGCTTTCGGCAAATGCCACATCTTCTGGAATATTTGGATCCAGATGGTGACATACCATCAACATATCCAAATGCTCGTCAATCGTATTGACCGTGAAAGGACGTGTCGGATTGGTGGAGGAGGGAATAACGTTATCTTCACCCGCAAGCCGGATGATATCCGGGGCATGCCCACCCCCCGCTCCTTCGGTATGAAACGCGTGGATCGTCCGACCTTTAAACGCCGCAATGGTATCTTCAACGAAACCACTTTCATTAAGGGTATCGGTATGGATCAGGACTTGCACATCCATTTCATCGGCAACCCCAAGACAACAATCGATAGCCGCTGGTGTGGTGCCCCAATCCTCATGTAATTTCAAGCCGCAGGCGCCGGCCGCGACCTGCTCTTGCAATCCTTCAGGCAGGCTGGCATTCCCTTTTCCGAAAAACCCAAGGTTCATTGGAAAGGCTTCTGCCGCTTGGAGCATTCGGGCGATATGAAACGCGCCCGGCGTACAAGTTGTTGCGTTGGTCCCCGTTGCAGGACCTGTTCCCCCGCCCATCATAGTCGTCACGCCACTTGCCAGTGCTTCTTCGATTTGCTGCGGACAGATAAAATGGATGTGAGCATCAATGCCCCCAGCGGTCAGGATTTTACCCTCGCCCGCGATCACTTCGGTGGAAGGACCAATAATGATATCAACACCGTTTTGAATATCGGGGTTGCCCGCTTTTCCAACAGCCGCCACTTTTCCATCTTTCAAAGCCACATCAGCTTTGACAATTCCCCAGTGATCGATGATCAGTGCGTTTGTGATGACCGTATCAACCGCCCCTCCGGCACGGGTAATCTGTGATTGCCCCATTCCGTCGCGGATTACT
This sequence comes from Sneathiella sp., assembly GCA_017643685.1. Classification (GTDB taxonomy): domain Bacteria; phylum Pseudomonadota; class Alphaproteobacteria; order Sneathiellales; family Sneathiellaceae; genus Sneathiella. The sequence continues at coordinate 40,901 of JAEPMY010000014.1, read as the reverse complement.
TTACCGCCGCCAAATTTCACTTCTTCACCATAGGTGGTGAAATCCTTCTCCACCTCGATGATGATATCCGTATCGGCAAGACGAACCTTGTCACCGACGGTTGGACCAAACATGCCTGCATAGGCACGGCGTGTCATTTCTGCTGGCATCTTAATTCCCCCCCAAGGCGCCCATAACATCGCCTTTAAACCCATAAATCTCGCGTTTTCCGCCAATATCGATCAGCGTCACATCTCGTGACTGCCCAGGCTCAAAGCGAATAGCGGTGCCCGATGGGATATCAAGCCGACATCCTCTTGCCGCTTCCCGATCAAACTCAAGGCCGGAATTCACCTCAGCAAAATGATAGTGGCTCCCTACCTGAACAGGGCGATCGCCCGTATTGGCAACTGTTAGGGTTTTGGTGCTTTTATCCGCGTTTAGGACTAGCGTCCCCTCTGCTGGAATAATTTCTCCCGGTTTCATGGGCGCCTCCTATCGAATGGGATTATGAACGGTGACAAGTTTGGTGCCGTCCGGGAAAGTGGCTTCGACCTGCACCTCTTGCAGCATATCGGCGATGCCATCCATGACCTGCTCTTTTGAAATGACCTCCCCGCCTTCGGCCATCAATGTGGCAACGCTTTTGCCGTCGCGGGCCCCTTCCACCACATAGTCCGTGATAATGGCAATGGCCTCTGGGTAGTTCAGTTTCACACCCCGCGCCAATCGGCCACGAGCGACCATAGCTGCCAATGACACCAGAAGCTTATCTTTCTCTCTCGGTGAAAATTGCATGTCCCTTCCCTTTATATTTTCCAGACCGTCGGCATCGGGTTATCCCCGCCCCGAAGGCTGTTTCTTAAAACTCGTATGATGGTCATCATATGAACACGAAAACGCGCCGCATTTTCATCCATAATTCGTAAAATGATGAAATCATCCTCCAGTGCACTAATCCCGACGCGGCTTTCCATTTCTTCAGATTTCTCCCGCAGCGGATCAACTAACTCAGCAACGTTTTTGCCCGCACAAATAATCGTCCCCATGGCCACGGCTCCGTTTAACAATGCAGGGCGCGATAACTCTTCATGGGCATTTCCATCAAACAGAAACCGATCAAACCAGATCAATTTGCCGCCCCGCCGAACCTGCCAGGCATCGCGGATTTTGATATCCCGCACCACTTCCCCGTGAGCCGTCCGGCCAAATACATTGGCTTCAACCCCCAGAAACGTAGCCGTCTCTTCCAACTCAACCCGGTTCAAACGATCCAGATGGCTTCGATCAAACAGGATTGTTTCCTGCGGCATCCATTCCAAATAAGCATCCGCTCCCACAGTGATATCACTGTTGATATGAACGGGATCGCCCAATGATTTATAGATTTTCTCAGCCGCTTGCCCCGTTACGGTGAGGCCAGCTCCAGCCTCGGCACTTAACCGATATGCCATCCCATCACCGCCGGTCAAACCGCCAGATGTGTTGATCAATACGGCTTCTGGCAAATCTTTGTGATCCACCTCAGGAAAGCGCACACGCCCACATCCCGATTGAAACAACCGTTTGATGACGCTGTTGCCATTTTTTTGAATAATTGACACCTCGACCTGCCCCTCCGACCGGGCAAGTCGAGGTGTCACCCCCTGTTTATACGGTAAGGTAGCGCCGGACATCGCTTTCTTTCATTTCTTCTTTTCGCCCTTCGAGCATGATTTCCCCCCGATCCATAACGGCAAATCTATCCGCCAAGTCCCGAGCAAATTCAAAATACTGCTCTACGAGCAAAATAGCCATATCTCCGCGATCCCGAAGTTTGGCGATCACTCTTGCGATATCCTTGATAATGGAAGGTTGAATGCCTTCCGTTGGCTCATCCAAGACCAACAGGCGCGGTTTGGTTACCAGCGCCCGACCAATGGCCAGTTGCTGTTGTTGTCCCCCAGACAGGTCGCCACCACGCCGCCCCAGCATATCTTTCAAAACCGGAAACAAATCGAAAATCTCATCATCAATCCGCCGCTCACTTCTCGGCAAGCAGGCAAAGCCGGTTTTAAGATTTTCCTCAACCGTGAGCAGTGGGAAGATATCCCGTCCCTGAGGAATAACAGCAATTCCTTTGCGCGCGCGTTTTGCTGCCCCCAGAGACGAGATATCCTCACCCTCCCAGGTGATCTTCCCTGATGTAATAGGATGTTGCCCCACAACACCCCGCAGCGTACTGGTTTTCCCTACGCCATTACGCCCCATCAAAGAGGTCACCTCTCCCTTGTTCACGGTCAGAGAAACTTTTTTTAGCGCCTGACTGGCACCATAAAATAAATCAATATTTTCAACAGCCAGCATGATCAGCGCCCCAAATACACATCGATAACTTCAGGATTTTCGGACACGGTTTTAAGACCGCCTTCTGCAAGGACATGCCCTTCGTGAAGGACCGTGACCTTGCAATCCAGCGCCCGAACGAACTCCATGTCATGTTCAACCACCACAACAGATCTGGTTTTCGCAATCTCCCGAAGAAGATCAGCGGTTTGCACCGTTTCCGCATCGGTCATCCCGGCAACAGGTTCATCCACCAGCAGGAGATCAGGGTCCTGCATCAGCAGCATTCCGATTTCCAGCCACTGTTTCTGACCATGGGACAAATTCCCTGCGAGCCAATCCCGACGATCTTCCAATCGAATGATGTTCAAAACCTCTTCAATCCGCGCAAGATGATCCTCGCTCATTTTATAGAAAAGACTGGCAAACGGCCCCTTGTCGCACTTCAGCGCCAGCTCCAGATTGTCAAAAACGCTCTGACTTTCGAAAACGGTTGGCTTCTGAAATTTACGGCCTATTCCTAAATTGGCTATGCGCGCCTCATCCAGCTGCGTGAGGTCGATCTCGTCACGAAAGAAGACTTCACCGATATCAGGTCGGGTTTTTCCGGTGATAATATCCATCATGGTGGTTTTACCCGCGCCGTTGGGACCAATAATCGCCCGCATTTCGCCGGGGGCCACGGTTAGGCTCAGATCATTAATGGCCTTGAACCCGTCGAAACTGACACTCACCCCATCCAGATAAAGGATAGACGTCACCGCACCGCTCCGTTTTTGTAAGGTAGCCGCTTCCATTAGGCCTCTCCCTTCTTGGGTTCACCAGCGTCTGCACCAGCGGACATTTTCTCCTGCAACCAGCGTTTGACATCTGGTGCGGTTCCAACAATGCCTTTTGGCAATAGCAGCGTTGAGAAAACAAATAGGCCACCCAACATATAAAGCCAGAGATCCGGGAAGGCCCCTGTGAAGTAGCTTTTGCCCCAGTTTACAAGAACAGCACCCAAAACCGCCCCCCAAAGGGTTCCGCGGCCACCGATAGCAACCCAGATCACAACCTCGATCGAATTGGCCGGAGAGAATTCGGATGGGTTAATAATCCCAACCTGCGGCACATAAAAAGCGCCTGCGATCCCCGCAAGCACCGCAGAGATCACGAAAACGGCCAGCTTATAATATTCCACCCGATACCCTGTGAAACGGGCGCGGCTTTCCGCATCGCGAATGGCCACTAGAACCCGGCCGAATTTAGATTGGGTGACGAAGGCACAAATCAGATAGCCAATTGCCAAGGCAATGACCGAACCAGCGAACAGCGCCGCGCGGGTCCCATCTGCCCGGAGATCAAAGCCCAAGATATCTTTGAAATCCGTCAGACCGTTATTACCGCCAAATCCCATATCGTTACGGAAGAAGGCGAGCAATAACGCATAAGTCATTGCCTGAGTGATGATGGAGAAATAAACCCCCGTCACACGAGAGCGAAACGCAAACCAGCCAAAGATGAACGCTAGCAATCCCGGCACCAACATAACCATAATCGCCGCAACAAAAGCGTTATCCATGCCGTACCAGTACCATGGCAATTCCTGCCAGTTCAGAAAGACCATAAAATCTGGCAATTCCGCGTTACCATAAACGCCCCGGTCACCGATTTGGCGCATCAAATACATGCCCATTGCGTAGCCACCAAGGGCAAAGAACGCCCCATGCCCCAACGATAAGATACCGCAATAGCCCCAGATCAAATCGACACTGAGCGCAAGTAAGGCATAGCATAGATATTTGCCCATCAAACTGACCAGATATGTGGGCACATGCAAAGCGTGCCCCTCTGGGATCAGCAGATTACCGGCAAGTGTTAAGCAGGCGGCGGTAAGGAGTATCCCCATAAACGCCTTACCGCCACCCGGAAGGCCCGACAACAACGAGAAAAACGGGCCTTTTTCTGTAATCTTATTTTGTGAAGTCATCTCTTAACCCTCCACGGAGCGGCCTTTGAGGGCAAAGAGCCCGCGAGGACGTTTCTGAATGAACAGAATGATGGCAACAAGAACCAGAATTTTGGCGAGAACCGCCCCGGAATATGGCTCTAGAAACTTGTTGACGATGCCAAGGCTACCCGCCCCAACCAGAGTTCCCCAAAGGTTCCCAACACCGCCAAAAACCACCACCATGAAGCTATCGATGATATAGGCTTGCCCAAGGTTTGGGCTCACATTGTCAATCTGGCTGAGAGCAACGCCCGCCATCCCGGCGATACCAGAGCCAAGACCAAAGGTCAGGCTATCAACTGTTGCGCTTTCAACCCCCATAGAACGGGCCATCTGCCGGTTCTGGGTAACGGCACGCATCTGTAAGCCAAACAAAGTTTTCTTCAGCACCAGCATCAGGGCGAACAGAACACAGAGCGCAAATATAATAATCGCAATTCGGTTGTAAGTCAGTGAAAGACCACTTGTGACCTCCCAAGCACCACTTAACCAACTTGGTGCACTCACCTCTTTATTGGTTGGACCAAAGATCGTGCGCACAAATTGCTGCAAGATCAGGCTTACCCCCCAAGTGGCGAGCAATGTTTCAAGCGGCCGACCATAAAGAAAACGGATCACCGATTTTTCAAGTAGAACACCGAAAAAACCTGCCACAACAAATGCCGCCGGGATTGCCACGATCAGTGAATATTCAAGCCCGGCCGGAAATGAAGTTCGGCAAATCTCCTGAATGACATACGTCGTATATGCACCAATCATCACCATTTCGCCGTGGGCCATATTGATCACCCCCATAACCCCGAAGGTGATAGCAAGACCAATAGCCGCGAGCAGAAGAACCGACCCAAGAGACAGTCCCTGAAACAGATTTTCAACGAGTGCAAAGTTGGAAAGTCGGCGCTCAACAGCGTCCAAAATTTCGGCGACTTGACTGCGAAGCTCGGCCTCCTCCTCCGGCAATTCAGCTAAATAACGGGAGAGAAAAGATTTCACCTCTGGTCCGCCGCTTTCTTTCAAAGTGTGAAGGGCGGAGACCTTAGCTGCAAAATCCACATCTGCATTGAGATAGAGAGCCGCGATTGTCTGCTCAAACGCGGATTTAACTTTATCATTCTCCTCTGTTTTCAAACGCGCCTCAAGCAGGGGCAGCATGTCATCATCCAGAGATTTAAAAACAGCATCTGCTGCGGCCAGTCGCTTCGCAGGATCTGGATGGTTCAAATCCAAGCCGCCAAGCGCCGCTTTAATAGCATTTCGTACCCGATTGTTGATTTTGACCTTTGAGAGGTCTGATTTTTTAGCCGTGCCCAGCGCCGCGCCCGTACCGGGGGCAATCAAGGCATAACCACCATCTGGCTGTTTTTCTGCCAGAACAATAATTTTATCAGATTTTCGAGCGAACAGATCACCTGCCATCAACGCCCGAAGAATATCAGCAGCCTGCTCATCACCTGTTTCGGCAATCTTGGCAACCACTTTTGCTTTTTTAGAGTAGCTTTTTGTGTTGAGCTCTTGCGTTACATCATACAGCTCGGAAGCAGCCCCAAGGGTTGCGCCGGTTAGAACAAGGCAAGTTAAAGTACTCAGTAACAGAATAGCTTTTTTTATTATTTTCATGGGGATAATCCGGTTTTCCAGGATGGGGATGAAAGGGCGGCAAACCGCCCCTTCAAGATTTGGAATGGATTAGTACATTGGCTTTTCACAGCCACCGCATACGAACGGATATGTCCAGTCGGCGGTCAGCTTGGCGCTTTCTGGAATGAAGTCACTCCAGGCATCGCCCTTCACGACACCATCTGTATTCCAGACAGTTTCGATCTGACCATTTTCCTGAATTTCACCGATCAGAACTGGTTTGGACAGGTGGTGGTTGGTGTTCATAACAGCCATACCACCGGTCAGGTTTTTAACTTCCTGGCCGTACATCGCCTGACGAACTGCATCAATGTCTGTTGTACCGGCCTGTTTAACAGCCTGTACCCACATGTTGAAGCCGATGTAAGTCGCTTCCATCGGATCGTTTGTTACGCGTTTTTCATCACCGATAAATGCTTTCCATTTTTTGATGAAAGCCGCATTTTCTTCAGATTCAACGCTCATGAAATAGTTCCATGCAGCCAAGTGACCAACCAGTGGTTTGGTGTCCAGACCTGCAAGTTCTTCTTCACCAACAGAGAATGCAACAACTGGAATGTCTTCCGCTTTGATACCCTGATTGGCCAGTTCTTTATAGAAAGGCACGTTGGCGTCACCGTTAATGGTGGAAACTACCGCTGTTTTCTTGCCGGCTGAGCCAAACTTTTTGATATCAGATACAATTGTCTGCCAATCGGAATGACCGAACGGTGTGTAATTGATCATAATATCTTCTTCTGCAACGCCTTTGGATTTCAGGAAGGCTTCCAGAATTTTGTTAGTTGTCCGTGGGTAAACATAGTCAGTACCGGCAAGCACCCAACGCTCTACGCTACCGCCATCTTCACTCATAAGATACTCAACGGCTGGAATAGCCTGCTGGTTCGGTGCCGCACCTGTATAGAATACGTTGCGGGAGCTTTCTTCACCTTCATACTGCACAGGATAAAAGAGCATGCTGTTCAGCTCTTCGAAAACCGGCAGAACAGATTTACGAGATACGGATGTCCAGCATCCAAAAACAACATCAACTTTTTCAACTTCGATCAATTCGCGGGCTTTCTCCGCAAAAAGTGGCCAGTTGGAAGCCGGATCCACAACAACCGCTTCAACTTTTTTACCCAGCAGGCCCCCTTTTTTATTAAGGTCATCCACCAGCATCAGAACGCTGTCTTTCAGTGTTGTTTCTGAAATCGCCATTGTCCCAGAGAGAGAATGCAGCACGCCGACCTTAATCACGTCTTCTGCACTCATCGCGGGGGAAGTCATACCAAAGGCAGTTGCCGCCAACGCGACCGTTGCCGAGATTTTACCCAGAGCTTTTTTTAGTTTTTGCATGCGCACCTCCATGTATTTGCTTTCGCAGCGCAACATAGAACAGCAAGGTATGTGCCAGTTTACTGTTAGCGCGACAATAGAGGGCCCAAGCGATTGATTTATTTACAATTTACTCATGGAAAAATGTTTGCGCTGCACAATTTTTCGACAAAACATTAATTTCTAATATGATTAATATTTAGTCAACGCACGGCTTTTTTTACGCCAAACGCTCAATTTGCACAGTTTTTAATCTTAACATTTTCTTAAGAAATAAAGATCGTCAACATTTGAAAAATCAGTTAAAAGAAAATTGGATGGCAAGCGGCTTTTTGGTGTATTTTCCAGAAGCAAATTTGCCAGACCATAATCAAGGTCATACAAACTGGCCATAGAGGGGTAGACGCGTCACAATGAATTTCGCTGGTCGGAAATTCAAATATGTGAATAACACTGCCGAGGATCTCACCCCTCGGGAGAAGCGACTGCTTGCCGAAAACAACAAACTTAAAAAACGGAACAAGCGCCTGAGCACGGCCATGCTATTCCTAGTGGATCAAGTTGAGGCGCGCCTGCCTTTTTTGAACGGTCCGACACCTGCTAAAACAACAAAAACACCCTCCAACGCCCCTTATCAGCCGAATGGGGACAGCAAAAAGCCCTCTTTAGCGGAACGGGTAGAAAGCCGTTCTGAAGCAGCGCAGTCCCCTAAAACGCCCGCGGAGAAACCTGCCCCCGTGGCTTCAAGGCGCCCAAAAGAAGTTAAGCCTCAAATCATCGGTACTGCTTGGACACCAGAAAAACTGGAACCTGCGCGCAAAGCGCCTGCAGAACCAAAACCTACCCGCCCCCTCAGCATTCAGGAAGTCTTTGCCGAAAAGAAGAAAGACCGGGATGGAGCGGAGCAAATTGACGATGGCGTGACAATCCCTGAAATTCCAGAGGCTGCGGCACCTCCCCCGCCGGATGCAACCGAAAGCGCACTGGAACCTGCTCAAGCAGAACCGCAAGCGGACGCCCCCCACACCCCTGATCTCGCACCGGAGGAAATGGATATACTGGCGGCCCCAACACGGGATAAAGAAACAAACACAGGAATTGCGTCTTCGGAACTCATCAAAGCCCGTAAAGAAGAAACAAAATCCGCTGCAGAAGCCTCTATGGCTTATCGGGCTGTGTCCACAGTTTCCCGCCCGGTCCCAGAGGATGACCTGAAACTGGTGGAAGACAGCGATGACGTCATCATAGACCAGAAAGACACCCCGACACTTGCGGCCCGTGCCGCTCAGCATAACGTCATGCGCGAAGCCATGCTGCGCCGGGTTAATCGCCTACGCTGGTAGGCTTGTGTATCATACGCTTTTACGCTACCCCTTTACGCCATGAAAAACCACGCCGTCATATATAGTTTCAGACGCTGCCCCTATGCGATGCGGGCGCGAATGGCCGTGCATGCCTCCGGCCAGACTGTTGAGCTGCGAGATATTCTGCTAAAAGACAAGCCGGATGAAATGATTGCCGCGAGCCCTAAGGCAACGGTCCCGGTCCTTATACTGCCGAACGACACCGTCATTGATGAAAGCCTGGATGTGGTGCATTGGGCCCTTGCAGAGAATGATCCGCAAAACTGGTATCCTCAAGATCCAGACGCACGCGCAGAGATGGAAACCCTGATCGCAGAGAATGATGGACCGTTCAAATCTGCTCTTGATCGTTACAAATATCATGTCCGCTTCCCAGAAGCGGGCAAAGAAGATTACCGGGCAGAAGGGGAAAAATTCCTTGCAAAACTGGATGAGAAATTATCAGTGTCAACGTATCTGTTTGGAGATCAACCCACATATGCAGATATCTGCATTTTCTCATTCATTCGACAATTTGCCAACAGTGATCGAAACTGGTTCGATCAGGCTCCCTACCCCCATCTTCAGCGCTGGCTGGAAGAATGGATCACATCAGATCGCTTCAAAGCCATCATGAAGAAGCAACCTCTTTGGAAAGATGGCGGCGGCCCCGTCTTTTTTCCGTCCCTTACAGTAGAAAACGCCTGATGGAAGCGGCATATTTTGGCAATAGCGGTGCTGATTTCAGTGCCTGCGGTGACTACAGGTATCGCTTATGGCGGCAATGGTCAGACGGCCCTAGCGTCGCCTTTTTGATGCTAAACCCATCCACGGCAGATGCCGATCGGAACGATCCCACAGTGGAGCGATGCCATCGTAGAGCCGTTGATATGGGCTGCGGTGCGCTAGAGGTAATCAATCTATTTGCCTTTCGGGCAACAGATCCGAAAGATTTAAAAAAGGCGGCTAGCCCCGTTGGTCCAGATAACGATGATATTCTAGTGGAAACCTGTCGCCGTGCGGATATGACCATCTGCGCCTGGGGCGCTCACGGAATACATCAAGCCCGGGATCAGTCAGTACGAGATTTGCTCCGCAAAGCGGATATAAAAACACACATGCTCGCGCTGACAAAATTTGACCAGCCGCGCCACCCCCTGTATCTCTCTTATAAAATGAAACCGGTTCCTTGGACTGACATGTAACGGGCGCAAATGGCAAAGCTATATTTTTACTATTCCACCATGAATGCAGGTAAATCGACAACCCTGCTACAGTCCAGTTTCAACTATGAAGAACGGGGCATGAAAACCCTACTTCTCACCGCAGCGATTGATGATCGGTTTGGGGTTGGAAAAATTGCGTCCCGCATCGGACTTGAAGCAGAAGCCTTTTTATTTTCTGACGATACCGATGTCCTCACCCTGATCCGCAAGGAGAAGGAAAAGCGGGCCGTTGACTGCGTTATGGTAGATGAAGCGCAGTTCCTAACCCGCGACCAAGTTTTTCAACTTTCAGAGGTCGCAGATAAGCTGGGAATACCTGTGCTCTGCTACGGTCTTCGCACGGATTTCCAAGGGAACTTGTTTGAAGGCAGTCAGCATCTTCTGGCGTGGGCGGACGAATTAAAAGAACTGAAGACAATCTGTCATTGCGGCCGAAAAGCCACCATGGTTATCCGTGTGGATGAAAGCGGAGAACCGATCCGTCAGGGCGCCCAAAAAGAAATCGGCGGAAATGACAAATATGTCGCCTTATGCCGCCAACATTTCAAAAAAGCGACCTATGAGTAGCTGCCACGGCTACCCTTCCAAACATAAAATCCGCTGAGCATCAATATAGCCCATCCCGCAATCATCTGAATGCCGCCGAAAGGCGTGATGAAGCGTAACATCACATCCCCTGTCCAGGAGAGATAATAAAGCGATCCTGAAAAGCAGATAATGCCGGACATCATCAAAACCCCAGCCAAAGTTACAAGCTTCGGGGCATATTTCAGAGCATACGCGCATCCTATAAGGCCCATCACCTGATAGAACTGATAACTGACTGCCATGTCATGCAAGCGCATATCCGCCCCCTTGGACGCGGCGATATGGGAACCGGCAGCCCCTAAAACCACGCCAGCCGCCCCCAGCAATCCAGCACAAAAAATCCACGGATTTCGCATCATTATCCCCAAACAAAAAAGCCGGAAGGTCATCCCTTCCGGCTTCTTCTTAGCTGATCATCAAACCTTATGACAAGGCTGAGAAACGGTTCAGATGGTAATCAGTGTTACCAAACAGCAATTCAATTGTGGAAAGGCGCTTGAAATAATGACCAATGGAATATTCATCAGTCATACCCATGCCCCCATGCAACTGTACGGACTGCTGCCCCACAAATTTACAAGCCTTGCCTATTTGGGATTTAGCCGCAGAAACAGCGCGCTTTGTCTCGTCGCTGTAACCAATGTCCAGTTTCATAGCTGCCATGTCTGCCATGGATTTAGACTGCTCCGCTTCCATATACATATCCACCATACGGTGCTGCAGAACCTGAAACTTCCCGATCGGAATACCAAACTGTTTCCGGGTTTTCAGATATTCATTGGTAATCTCGTTTGCAGCCGCCATCGCGCCGACAGCTTCCGCACAAAGAGCGGCAGTTGCACGGTCAGCAATTTTCTCAATCACTGGCGCAGCCTTACCTTCTTCGCCGAGCAGAGCATCCGCCCCAACAGATACGTTATCAAAACGAATATCCGCCGCCCGCTGGCCATCTACTGTCTGATAGCTGCGAACATCAACACCGCTAGCATTCGTGTCCACAACAAACAGGGAAATACCTTCTGCATCGCGGCTACCGCCGGAAGTCCGGGCGGAAACAACAACCTTGTCGGCTGTACCGCCGTGATAAACAACTGATTTTGTACCGCTCAGCACATAACCATCACCAGACTTGGTGGCTGTTGTCTCAACATCATTCAGATTGAAGCGTGACTGTGGCTCTGCATACGCAAAGGCCAGCATCAAATTACCTTCGATAACAGATGGAATAATGCTTTCAATCTGTTCTGCGCTGCCAGCTTCTGCGATCAGCGCACCCCCAAGAAGAACTGTGGACACGAATGGTTCGAGCACAAGGCCGCGACCCATGCTTTCCATCATAATCATTGTTTCAACAGCACCGCCGCCAAAACCGCCAACCTCTTCTGGGAACGCCATGCCAAGCCAACCCAGCTCAGCCATTTGTTTCCAATGATCACGGCTAAAGCCAAGTTCTGTCTGGGACAGTTTGAGGCGATCATCTGCCCCGTAATTATCAAGTACGAAACGATCCACACTATCTTTCAGCAGGACCTGCTCTTCAGAGAGTTCAAAATCCATTTTTGTTATTCCTTATAATCCCAGAACCATCTTGGAGATGATATTTCGTTGAATTTCGTTACTACCACCATAGATGGAAGCCGCCCGCAGATACAGATGTTCCGCCATTGGACCATTTGCATAATCCGGCGCAAAATTCTGATCATTCCGCCCCTCGCGGATTTCTTCAGCTTCGTACGCAACCCCATACATACCAAGCGCCTCAACAGAAAGCTCTGTCAGCGCCTGCTGAATATCGGACCCTTTAATCTTCAACAAAGACGGTTCCGCAGTCAGCTTTTCACCTTTTTGAATGCGGGAAAGCATCCGAAGTTCTGTATATTCCAGCGCCATCAGATCGACATCGATCTGGTTCAATTTCCGCATAAAATCAGTATCATCCTGCAGCAGACCACCATTTGTGCGCTGCTCTGCGGCAATCGCCCGAAGCTTTTTGACTTTCAGCTTGGACTGAGAGATGCGAGCGATACTTGTCCGCTCATTACCCAGCAGGAACTTAGCATAAGTCCAGCCTTTATTCTCCTCGCCAACCCGGTTTTTCACAGGCACCCGAACATCATCAAAGAACACTTCGTTAAGTGTGTGTTCTTTATCAAGACCGATGATTGGCTTCAGGGTAATGCCCGGTGTGTTCATGTCGATCAGAAGGAAAGAAATACCTTCTTGTGCTTTCGCGTTTGAATCTGTTCGAACCAAACAGAAAATCATATCCGCGTGCTGTGCATGGGACGTCCAGATTTTCTGACCGTTGACCACATACTCATCACCATCCCGAACCGCTTTCGTCTGCAAGGACGCCAGGTCGGAGCCGGAGCCAGGCTCAGAATAACCCTGACACCACCAGTCATCAGAATTCAAAATACGGGGAAGGTAGTAGTCTTTCTGCTCCTGCGACCCAAAAGTATAGATCACCGGGCCCACCATACTCACCCCAAACGGGATAGGCGGCGGAGCAGAAGCACGCCCCAATTCTTGGGCAAAAATGTATTTCTGTGTCGCCGTCCAGCCGGTCCCGCCATATTCAGCAGGCCAGTTCGGCGCCATCCAACCTTTTTCGTTGAGAATTTTCTGCCAACGAACCTGTCCCTCTTTGGTGAAATGCAGACCGCGCTCGTAGCGATCTTTCACATCAGCAGGGAGCTTTGTTTCCAAAAACTCTCGAACCTCTGCTTGGAAGGCAAGTTCTTCGTCAGTAAATGACAAATCCATCGTGGGGTTTCTCCATTATTTTTCAGGACATCTCATGCGTCCATTCGATGACATGCTATGTCCTGTTTAATTAATTTGCAAGCTTAGCTTTTTTGTTTTTGCCGCAGAAAACCGCGCTGCGCATGTGAACAAAGCGAACGTAGGGTTTTACGGCTCATTCCGGCTTATAGATCTGAAAATTCGCACTTCCATCCCGTTTGATTTGAGGGATCAAAGCGGTCTCCCAATCCAAATATTCCTGCATTCTTTCGCGAATCCGATCTTTGTTATCATATGGCTTATACCATTGATCATCCAAATCAGAGAGCATATGCCCCTCACCCACGTCCATTTCAAACCCTGCCTGAGTCCATGCAGGGTTCCCCCCTTCCAGCACACGAACAATTAAATGCGGATGCGCTGCCAGCAACTCAGGCGCGGCCAAATGTGCGACTCGAACATCATCTGCCGTTAGAATAATCATGCCAACAGGCGGCAAAAAACGAACCGCATTTTCAAGGCGGGAACGGATAGCCCAACTGGCACCGGGGATATGACCGCGGCGATAGCTGAGAGACGGAGATAAATCGATAACAGCGATTGGCTGCCCTGAATACAAAACGGCCTGCAATTCCATGGCGGAAAGCTGATCGAACTCTTTAACCGGCGCAACCGATGCAAGGCCCGTCACCACTGGCAAGTTATCAGTATCTTCCAGCACGTAAACATCTCGCCACCCCATTTGTTTCAGCCAGGAAGCTGTCATATGCGATCTCGTATGATGGTCATCATATAAAACCAGAATTGCCCCTTTCACACCCACATATTCATCAGTTGCCTGCACCAACTGACCACCGGGAGCATGCTGCGCCCCATCAATGTGAGAGCGAATAAACTCTTCCTCCGTGCGAACGTCCAAAAGGAACAAGCTGCGATCTTTAATTTTTTTGAGACTTTGCAGCTTATCCGTTGTTATCACCTCAACCCCCAGCGCTTGGGTCAACTTTTTCGACACGGCGCAGGATTTCTGATGAGCTGAATCACTTGGCGGTGGCGCCACCCGATCAGCACCATTTTCGGGCTTAAAACCTGCGAGATACCATCCCATAGTTCCATTTTCCAACGCCATGACAGGATTTTTAACACCCGCATTAATCAGCGATTGCGCTCCAATAATGCTACGGGTTCGCCCCGCGCAATTGACAACGACCGTCGTTTTCTCACCAGGAACTGTTTGATAAATACGATAAGCCAGCTCTGCTCCCGGCATATCAATTCCCCCTGGAATTGCCATTCGGGTGTACTCACCAAATGGCCGACTATCCAGAATGACAAGATCTTCGCCGGCTTCAAGCCGCGCATTTAGTTCCGCCGCAGAAATATGTGGGGTACCGCAGACCTCTTCGACGAGTTCACCGAAGGCTTTGCTTGGTACATTGATGCCACTAAAAAGCTCAAATCCCGCCGCATGCCAACCGGCGGCGCCCCCCTCTAACACGGCAACATCGCTATAGCCGATTTTGAGCATCTTCTCAGCGGCCTGCATACTTAATGGCTCATTCTCGTCCTGCCCCATCAAGACAACAGGCGCTGATTTTCGGGGCACCAGCCTTTCGATATTGAGTTCAAACCTGCTCGCCGGTACGGGAACAGCAAAAAGGGGATGCCCTTGCGCATGTACGCCATGTTCACGGACATCTAGAAAGGCGATCTCCGCCCCTGATTTAAGCTGAGCATGAACCTGCGCAGGTTTGACCGACTTAATAGCCATAACGGGCCTCACGGATATCAGTATGCGCCGGGAAGGTGCGCCACTCCCCATTAGGTTCTGACCAGTAATTACGTCCTGGCACCTGTTCGAGCGCGCGGCCATACATATGAAAGTTCAACACAGGTGCACCCTGCTTGATATGAATACTATGCAAATCATCAGGAAGCAGGGCCACGCCGGTCCCCTCTTCAACAACGGCACCGCCGACCTGTTTCACTCCATCCTCTGCGCGGCTATAGAACCGGTTTTCTTCCTGCCCCAACAACCCCACAATAACGGCCCAAGTGGTATGATCATGTGGCGGTGCATCCACATTCCCATCGGCCACATTTGCGTAAAGAGCAAAGCCAAAATCATCATCCTCAGACAACCGATAAAGACAGCTACGGCGCTTCGTATTTGCATCAGGTGGCGGAAAATCAGCTAGAGTGAAGAGATCTTTATGGGCTGATAGCTCAATCAATTTTGCTTTCACTATCTCCAAGGTTGCCTTGGATGGATCCTCTTGCCCAACAATCTCTCGTATTTGATCTACGCAGGCATCTATGGCCTTTTGTCTTTTTTCTGCCGTGCTCATCACACCCTCCAGCCCATTGTTTTGGGATAGTTTACCGCTCGATACCACAATCGCAATCTGTTAAATGAGACTTTACAGACGCTCCCCCGATGGGGTAGAGCCGTTTCAAAGCATTTACAAAAAACAACGTGTAAGGGGACACCCAATGTATATCAATGGTCAATGGTGTGAAGCGAAAAGCGGGACCCGGTTTGATGTGACGAACCCGGCAACGGGCGAGGTTATTGGCGATGTGCCAAACGGCGGCCGAGAGGATGTCGTCGCCGCAATCGATGCCGCGGCAGAAGCCTTTAAGACCTGGTCAAAAACAACCGCTTATCAGCGCTCCGCCTTCCTATATCGGGCTTATAACCTGATGATCGAGAAGAAAGAGCATCTGGCCGTCACCATGACCAAAGAACAGGGAAAACCACTTAAGGCGTCCCGCAATGAGGTCCAGTATGGGGCGGATTTCCTGCTTTGGTATGCAGAGGAAGCAAAACGCATTTACGGAGAGACATTACCAGCACCCCGCGGTGACCAGCGTTTTATGGTTCAGCAGCATCCGGTTGGGGTTGTTGGAGCGATCACCCCCTGGAACTATCCGATTTCCATGATCACCCGCAAGGTGGGCCCAGCCCTTGCTGCGGGATGTACGGTTGTTTTGAAACCTGCCGAAGCCACGCCGCTTTGCGCCGTTGAGATGTATAAAATCTTCGAAGAGGCAGGACTGCCTGCAGGTGTCGTAAATCTTGTGACCGCGGAAAAACCCGCCGAAATTGGTGAAGAATTTACAAACAACCCTAAGATCGCAAAACTGACTTTCACCGGCTCAACAGGCGTTGGCAAAATGCTAAATCAGGCTGCTGCAGCCAATATGAAACGCGTTTCTATGGAACTTGGGGGGCACGCACCATTTATCGTTTGCGACGATGCAGATCCAGAACATGCGGCGAAAGGTGTCTCGCTTGTCAAATTCCTGAATACAGGTCAGGCCTGCATCAGCCCGAACCGTCTATTCGTTCATAAATCAATTGCAGAGCCCTTTATCGAAACGCTGGAAGCCCGCGTGCGAAAAATGCGCGGCGGTAATGGCCTTGAAGACGGGATCAGCATTGGTCCGCTTGTAAATGAAGCCGCTGTCGCTAAAGTCGATAACCAAGTTAAAGATGCCATCTCCAAAGGCGCACGCCTTGTGTGTGGTGGGCATCGCCTAATGGATAACGGCATGGATAAAGGCCATTTCTATGCGCCGACGGTTCTCGCAGACGTGACAGAAGACATGCTGATTTACCGCGAAGAAACTTTTGGCCCTGTTGCCCCTGTTCTCACATTTGAAAGCGAGGAAGAGGTGCTGGAGAAAGCCAATGATACGAATTACGGATTGGCAGCTTATATCTACACCCCGAATATTGACCGGGCTTTCCGCATGTTCGAAGGTCTGAAATTTGGGATCATCGGCATCAATGACATCAACCCTACCGCAGCCGCAGCCCCGTTTGGCGGCATGAAAGAAAGTGGCCTCGGACGTGAGGGTGGTCACGAAGGCATCGCAGAGTATCTGGAAACTAAATTGGGTGGTTTCTCTATCTGATAAAGCAGGCTACACTCCTTTTAAAAGAATAACTGGGGGTGTAGCTTGTTTAAAAAAATTGGATATCTAATCCTTGTGGCGATCGTTGCCCTGCTTGGGACGGTCGCCTTCAAAACTTTTACTAATAATCCTGAAGAAAAAGAAAATATCGCCGTTCCAAAGGCGGATATTGATAAAACGGCCGCGGCGGAGCGACTATCGGAAGCCGTTACTTACAAAACCATTTCCTGGTCGATTGACGCCCCTGTTGAGGCTGCAGAATTTGAGAAGCTGCACGCTATGATTGATCGCGCCTACCCAACGGTTGCCGCAAAACTCGAAAAAACAGTCATCAGTGATTATAGCCTTCTGTATAAATGGGAAGGATCGGATCCAAGTCTTCCGGCCGCCATCCTCATGGGGCACACAGATGTGGTCCCTATCGAAGAAGGCACTGAACAAAATTGGGAGCAACCTCCTTTTTCTGGAAAAATTGTTGATGGCGCCATTTGGGGCCGGGGCACGCTGGATGACAAAGTTTCCGTGTTTGCGACACTGGAAGCGGCTGAGTATCAACTGAAACAAGGCTACCAGCCCAAGCGTACCTTCTATTTCGCTTTTGGCCATGATGAAGAAATTGGCGGCCCAAATGGGGCAGCGAAAATCGTTGAACATTTAACCGCGCAGAATGTCAAAGTTGCTTTCACCCTTGATGAGGGAATGGTCGTCGTTAAAGACATTATGCCCGGCGTCACCGAACCAATTGCCTTTATCGCCCTTGCCGAGAAAGGGTATTTGACGCTGCAACTAACCGCGAAAGCGGAGGGGGGGCACTCCTCCATGCCGCCGCAACAAACCGCTGTTGGTAAAATCTCCCGCGCAATTGCCCGGCTGGAAGAGAACAGATTGCCTCCCGCACTTCGCCGTCCGGTGACCGATATGTTTGATACACTGGCACCATATATGCCAACATCCTTAAAAGCCGTGATTTCAAACCGCTGGCTGCTGGAGCCCGTTCTTGTCGATCAACTTGGCAAAGGCGGTGCAACAAACGCCATGGTCCGCACGACCACTGCGGCGACAATCATTGATGGCGGAACAAAAGACAATGTACTGCCAAGCACTGCTAATGCCACCGTGAATTTCCGAATACTGCCGGGGACCACCATTCAGGGTGTGATTGATCATGTGACGGAAGTTGTGAATGACCAGGATATTTCCATCGAAGTGAAGCAAGGGAATGAGCCATCAAAGGTATCGGCTCACGATCATGAAAGTTATCACAATATCAAAAAGACCATCGGGGAAGTCCTGCCAGATGTTATTGTCTCTCCGGGGCTGATGCTCGCAGGCTCTGATAGTAAGCATTATGAGGAACTAGCCGAGAATAACTACCGCTTTATCCCGATGCGTTTCGGGCCAGATGATCTGGGGCGCATTCACGGAACCAATGAACGGATCATGGTGGATAACTATCAGGAGATTATCCAATTCTATGTTCGTTTGATGGAAAATGTTGGCGGGTAACGCCTTTATTCACCAATAAAATGCAGGGCGAGGTGGCGATTATGCGGCCTCTCCCGATGCTCAAAAACATAAATACCCTGCCAGGTGCCCAAGCGCATTTCCCCCTGCAGCACAGGAATGGTGAGCGACACATCTGTCAGGGCTGACCGGATATGCGCCGGCATATCATCTAGCCCTTCACTGTCATGGCGATAAAGGCCATGCCCTTCAGGAACAATTTTTTCCATATAATCTTCAAGATCGCGCTGCACATCCGGGTCGGCATTCTCCTGGATCGTGAGAGAAGCAGAGCTATGCTGAATAAAAAGGGTAAGCACCCCTTGGCGAGCTCCAATATCCAACAGGAACTGATCCACTTTTCGGGTAATATCGGTGAGGCCTTTTCCCAAGGTCTGGACGGTTAAGTCTCCACTTTTCTGCCACATGATCATCCTCTCACAGTTAAGCCGCTGAAACGTCTTGAAGCTACCAATGATTTCAGGAGATTAAAATGGGCACAGAAGGCATAAACGACAAGTGGGAGTTTTATCAAGATGAGCATGAACCGCCCAAATGGAGGTGGCGCCGTACAGCCACAAATGGCCGAATTGTAGGGGCTTCCACGCAAGGTTATGTGCATTTGGATGACTGCATTGAAAATGCCATGCGAAATGGGTACGAGAAATAAAATCTGTATCATTCCCCAAACGGGCTGGTTGCATCGCTGGCCCGTTTCGTCATACATTTGCGAAAAACGAGAATGCGCACATTATGACCACATCCAAAATCCCTGAAGGCTACCGCCTTTACCAAGCCCCTGAAATGTATCCAGAAAAAATTGGACCGCTTTATTTCAAGAAGGAAGGGGATCAGTATAAGTTCGGATTTCTTGTCGAGAAGGGACACTGCAATTTTAACGGCATGCTTCATGGCGGCATGATGATGAGTTTTGCAGATGAAATGATGGGGCATTATGTTTGGAATGCCGTTGATAAACGCCGCTGCGCAACGATTTCTCTCAACATTGACTTTCTGGCTGGTGCCAAAGAAGGGGACTGGATTGACCTCAACTGCAATATCACCCGCAAAGGCATGTCAGTTGTCTTTATTCGTGGGGAATTGATGATCGGCGATCAGATCATTCTGACCGCCGATGGGATTTGGAAAATTTTCAATCAGACTTCCAAACTCAAGGAGAGCGCCGCACCATCTTCTTAGGCGCCAGAATATTATCAAACTCCGGCATGCGTTTCGCCTGATTGGCGCTGGCGGCTTCCAGCAAATCGCGGGAGAGGAACATGCCGGACTGCCAAACCGCCATGTATTTCAGGGCATCATCAACGGAATGATCACGGGTATAGTTTATCATTTCCTTGGTCCCATAGACAGCAAGGGGTGATTTACTGGCGATCTCAGTCGCAATTTTCATCACCGCCTCCAACATAGCTTCAGCATTTTCGAAAACCTGATTAACAAGACCATATTCCTTGACCTCATCCGCGAACATGCGACGGCCTGTATAAGCCAATTCGCGCACGATGCCGGAGGGGATCAGGTGCGGGAGGCGCTGCAACGTGCCCACATCCGCAGTCATCCCAATGTTAATTTCCTGAATACAGAAAAACGCATCTTCAGTGCAGTAACGCATATCGCAGGCACTAATCATGTCCACGCCGCCGCCGATGCAACCTCCCTGCGTCGCGATCAGAACCGGAAGACGGCATTTCTCGATAACGTTAAAGCTTTCCTGCATCTCAAGAACGGTGTTTTTGAACCGCTCCCGTACCCGAGCACCATCAAGGTCGCTATTCATTTCTTCGGCGATACCTGCAAAGGCGGTGAGATCCAGCCCCGCGGTGAAATGCTTACCCATGGAAGAGATGACAACGACACGAGCTTCCGGCGTTTGCTCAATCTCAGCAAAGATGTCAATCATCTCCTGCCAAAACTCCATAATCATAGAGTTATACTGATCGGGCCGGTTCAACTGTATATGCGCGATGTGGTTTTCAACCGTCAGCGACATTGTTTGATATGCCATGACTTCCCCTGTTCTTTCTGTTTTTATTTGGTTATGGTGAAAGTGTAACCATAACCCTCCTAACCTCTCAATGTAATAATTTCAGGTAAGTTTTATGACCTCCTTCACACTTGATGATTTCAAGCAGGCTTCCAATCGTCTGAAGCCATATATCCGCCGAACTCCAACCATACCTCTGAAACTGTCAGAAGATTTGGAAATTCTGGTGAAGCTTGAAAATCTTCAGGTTTCTGGGTCTTTTAAAGTTCGTGGTGCGCTCAACACTGTTTTATCGCTGAGCGAGGAAGAACTGTCCCGCGGATTGGTCACAGCATCTGGCGGCAATCACGGTATGGGCGTTGCCTATGCGGGGGCACTCACCCAAACACCAACGACAATTTATCTCCCGGAGAATACACCTGCGAGCAAAGTCAAAAAGCTTCAGAAGCTGACCCCTGATGTGATTGTTTCTGGTCCGGTCTGGGACGATGCTAACGCTCTTGCGCTAAAAGATCGGGACGAGAACGGTAAAACCTATATCCACCCCTTCGCCGACGATACTGTTATTCAGGGTCAAGGCACCATTGCCCTTGAAATGCTGGAGGATGTCGCTGATTTAGAAGTTCTTCTTGTCGCGATCGGCGGCGGCGGGCTTATCTCTGGGGTCGCAAGCGCAGCTAAACAGATCAACCCAAACATTAAAATCATCGGGATTGAGGCAGAAGGCGCTCCAACTCTGCATGATAGCTTAAAAGCAGGTGAACTTGTGACATTGGATGGGATCTACACCAAAGCCAGCACCTTAGCCCCGCGCCGAAGCGCCGAAGCAAATTTCGACATCATCTCTAAGAATGTAGATGAAGTGGTGTTGGTCAGCGATGAGATTATGGAAGAAGCAGCATGCTGGCTTTGGGAGAATGCGGGCATTGCCGTTGAACTTTCCGCAGCCGCAGCAATCGGCGCGTTGCATTCCAAGCGCATCGACACCAAAGGTGCCAAAACCGGTGTGATCATCTGCGGCGCCGGGCTTGATGGCCTACCCTCTTAAAGGGGTCAAGGCCGCATAAAAGTATATTCCTGATCATCGTCCAGATTCTCAGCCAGAAATTCCAGCTCCGTCCCGACATCATCGGCGGAGCGGGTTTTCATGTAAATAGCGATAGCCTCGTTAATTAAAGAGCGGGCAAAGGCGTCTTCTGACTGCCCTTCTTCCGCAATTTTAGCGAGGCCTGCCTGGACGGTGTGATATGCGATTTCAGCAGGTGTGCTCATTTTTTTCTTCCTTTTTTCTTATTATGATTGATTAGAATAAAAGCACACACATTGATCGAGAACAATTCTCGCAATTGGTGCAGTGCACAATGTGTTTTTTACGGCCACCCTTCCCTTAGGGAAACTCTTTTTTTCTTTGACCGCCCCCCTTTCACAACTTAACCTAACGAAAAAGAAAAATCAGGGAATTCAACATAAGGGATTGGAGATGTCAGATTTTCCGTGGGAAAAGTCTTACCCTCAAGGGGTAAAATGGGATATTGAGATCGAAAACAAGCCGGTTTTTGCCATTTTGGACGAAGCCGTCAAAAAGTGGCCAAATAACTACGCAATCGATTTCCTCGACAAAAGATATACATATGCCGAGTTGGATGATCTCGTCAGCCGCGCCGCAAAGGGGTTTCAAGCGCTCGGTGTTGGCAAAGGTGTCCATGTGGGTCTCTACCTTCCTAACTGTCCGCAATATATCGTTTGCTTCTTTGGCATTCTGAAAGCGGGCGGTACAGTTGTGAACTATTCGCCGCTGGATGCGGAGCGGGAACTGATCCATAAAATCGAAGACAGCCAAACTGACTTTATGATCACATTGGACCTTGAGGTTCTATATCCAAACATTGGTAAGCTGGTCGAAAAAACGCGCCTGAAGAAGGTAATTGTTGGCAACCTGAAAGAGGTTCTGCCTTTCCCAAAAAACCTGCTCTATCCGATTGTAAAATCCAAAGAAATTTCACGCATTCCAAACAACAACAAGCATATGTCCTTCAAGTCATTGATCGCCAATGACGGGAAATATGATCCAGTTGAAGTTAAACACCCAGAAGAGCGCATCGCCGTTATTCAGTATACAGGCGGTACAACTGGCTTACCGAAAGGTGCTATGCTGACCCACCGTAATTTGGTGGCGTCTACTCAGCAGCTCCGTGCTATGCAGGAGGGCGAGGATGCAAAACTCGTCGATGGAACCGAAAAAGTAATGGCTGTCTTGCCGCTGTTCCATATCTATGCGCTGACCGTCAATATGAACTTTGGTATCGCGGGCGGGTCTGAACTGATCCTTCATCCCAAATTCGATCTGGAAGATGTGATGAAAGACTTGGCCAAGAAAAAGCCCACAGTCTTCCCCGGTGTTCCGACAATGTATATGGCCATCGCAAACCATCCAGATATTCAGAAATACGACTTCAGCTTCTTAAAACTTTGCAACTCCGGCGGCGCACCGTTGCCTGTAGAAGTACAGGACAAGTTCCAGAAGCTGACAGGATGTCGTTTGCTTGAAGGTTGGGGCATGACAGAGACGTCTCCATCCGGCACGGCGACACCAGATACAGATAAGCGTGTTGCAGGCTCTGCAGGTGTGCCGGTTCCCGGTATTGAAATCCGTATCTTTGATGTGGAAGACAAAACCAAAACAATGCCTGCCGGTGAAATTGGGGAGATTGGTATCAAGGGCCCGAACATCATGAAGGGCTATTGGAATAAGCCAGAGGCAACCGCTGAATCATTTGTCGGCGATTTCTTCCTGACAGGTGACACCGGCTACCTTAATGAAGACGGCTACATGTTTATCGTGGATCGCACAAAAGATATGATCACGTCAGGCGGGTTTAACGTCTATCCACGTGTGATTGAAGAAGCGATCTTTGAGCATCCAGCCGTGGAAGAAGTTACGGTGATTGGTATCCCTGACGATTATCGCGGTGAAGCCGCCAAAGCCTTCATCAAGCTCAAAGCCGGCCAAAGCGAATTTTCGTTGGAAGAGCTGCGTTCCTTCCTAAAAGACAAGCTTGGAAAACACGAGTTGCCAGGAGCCGTTGAGTTCAGGCCTGAACTTCCGAAAACCCTTGTGGGTAAGCTCTCCAAGAAAGAGCTGAAGGAGGAGGAGCAGAAGAAATACGAAGAGCGGAAAAAGGCGGAAGCCGCCGCTAGCTAAAAATGAAACTCCCGGGATGGCCTCTCGGGAGTTTTTTTATATACTTATTCCATGAGTACATTCCTTGCCATCGACTTTGAGACTGCCAATTACGCATCTGACAGCGCCTGTGCCATCGGCCTTGTCCGTGCGGAGGATGGTCGTATCACAGACGAGCGATCATATTTGATCCGCCCGCCCTCCCAGGATTTCTTCTTCACACATATTCACGGCATCACTTGGCCGAACGTGATTATGGAACCTACATTCGGTGAACTGTGGCCAGAGATCCTTCCCTGGTTTGAGGGCGTCGATTTTCTAAGCGCGCATAATTCCGGATTTGATTCCAAAGTGCTGAAAAGTTGCTGCGCCACATATGATCTGGATTCACCGCAGCAGGAATTTATCTGTACGGTCAAAATGGCCCGTGAGATGTGGAGCGTCCGCCCAACAAAGCTGCCCAATGTCGCAGAATATTTGGGCTTAACCTTAAACCACCATGATGCCCTGTCTGATAGCCGCGCCTGCGCCAATATCGTTCTAGCAGCTATGAGAGATGGCTGGAGCTATGAAAATGGTTATGAGGATGTGGGGGAGCGATACACCGCTCTTGAGGATTAACCCCAAGAAAAAAGCCGCAGCGGACAACCGATGCGGCTTTTATTCTAGAAAATCTCTGCTAGTTAAGCAGCGGCGCGAGTTGCAGCCTGAATTTTCTTGAGCTGACGACGGGCAGAATGACGTCCCATCTTCAGTGTGATTTTACGAGCAGCGCGTTGAGCGTTGGAACGAGTGTTTTTGATACCACCCTTACCGCGACCACCGCCACCGCTTTTACGACTCTTGCCGCCCTGATTACGGCCGTGCCGTGCAGATCTCGCTGTCATGTGACTAGCTCCGTTCGGTTTAAACTTAAATTCGAAGCGCCTTTGTTAATAGATCATTTTCAAAAGGTACAGAGAAAACTTGCATAAAAGATCACTTTTTTGCTCATTTGCACTGTTTGAGGCGTAATTTCCCCACTAAACACAAAAAAGCCGCCCAAAATGGACGGCTTTTCCAGTTTCGGATTCGGCTATCAGCTAAAAACACTCTGCAATTTCATTGCAATTCCCATGTTGCCCTGAATCTTGATCTTGCCCATCATAAAGGCAGTTGTTGGATCCAGATCACCCGCAGCGAGAGATTCGAAATTGTCTTTGCTGATTTTGATGGTACAGTCAGCTTCGTTGTCTTCGTTGGAGACAACATTCGGAACAGTGTCGGCATCCAAGAAAACAATTCCGTCATCGCCGAAATCAAATTTTAACGTAGCGCCAAGGCCGCAATCTTCGCCGATGCGATCCCGCATTCCTTCAGTGATTTCTTCTAAAGTGGCCATCCCATTTGGTCCTTTTCACAAGCAAAATTAACGCGCTTCAAATTTGATTTTCCATAGCAAATCTAAAGCCTCCCAGTTACTTGACGTTAACGTAAACGTCACCTACCTTATTTGTCAATCAAGGAAGCGAAACTGTGCTAAAAATCTAAGAAGGCAGCGAGTTTTCCAATAATAAGCGTAAAGTGGAGGCGTCTATTCCATGGGGTATAATTCCATCTTCCGGTCAGACCTATTTAAAGGTCAATCCATCATCGTGACGGGCGGCGGCAGCGGCATCGGAAGGTGCACCGCGCACGAGCTTGTCTCCCTTGGCGCCAAGGTCGCCCTCGTAGGTCGCTCCATGGATAAACTGGAAACAGTAAAAGGAGAAATTGAAGAAGCTGGTGGCACCGCGACATGTCATTCCTGTGATATCCGGGACGAAGAAGCTGTTGCCCAAACCGTGACGAATATCTTGAAGGAACACGGGCGGATTGATGGGCTGGTAAATAATGCAGGCGGTCAATTCCCTGCCCCGCTTGAAAGTATTAGCCAAAAAGGTTGGGACGCTGTGGTTCGGAACAATCTGACAGGCGGCTTCTTGGTGGCACGTGAATGTTTCACCCAATGGATGAAAAAGAATGGCGGCTCTATTGTGAATATTGTCGCGGATATGTGGCTTTCTATGCCCGGCATGGGCCATTCCGGTGCCGCCCGAAAAGGCATGCTCAGCTTTACAGAAACCGCGGCTATTGAATGGGCGTCGTCAGGCGTTCGAGTAAACGCCGTCGCCCCCGGTTGGATCATGTCATCCGGTATGGACACTTATCCAGAATGGTTCCAAGAAAACATCAAAAAGCTGGCAACCCACAATCCGGCCAAGCGGATGGGGACAGAATCAGAAACATCTGCAGCCATTGTGTTTTTGCTCTCAGAGGCAGCGACCTTTATTTCCGGCGACTGTATCCGGGTGGATGGCGCGGCACCGAATGCCCGCCTGCATTGGCCGTTGCAGGATCATAAAAACAACGAAGCCTTTAACGGGTTCCATCTGGCTGTCACGCCTAAGGTGTTTCAAGACAGCGACGACGAGTAAGGGGGAGACGACATGCCGGTCATCCAATCGGAAATTGATACCTCGAGCGAAAACTTTAACGCCAACCGCGAGATCATGCTGGAGCGGATTGAGCAATTCCGTGCCCTTGAGCAGCGGGTCAGGGACACCTCAAATTCCAAAAAGGAAAAATTTGAGAAACGGGGGCAACTTCTACCGCGAGAACGGATTGCCCTCCTTCTCGATAAAGGGGCGCCTTTCCTGCAACTCAGTACCCTTGCAGGGCTTGGAATGCACGATGATGACGGAAAGAAAAATGTCCTTGGTGGCGGCCTGATTATCGGAATTGGTTATGTCAAAGGCGTTCGCTGCATGATCAAAGCATCTGACAGTGCGATCAAAGGCGGCACCATTGCCCCGATGGGACTTGAAAAAAACCTGCGTGCACAGGAAATTGTCCTCAAAAATAAATTACCGGTTATTAATCTCGTGGAATCTGGCGGGGCAAACCTGCTCTACCAATCCGAGATATTTGTAAAAGGCGGCACCGGATTTGCCAATCAGGCGCGCATGTCCGCCGCCGGCATCCCCCAAATCACAGTGGTGCATGGCTCATCCACGGCAGGTGGTGCGTATCAACCGGGGCTTTCCGATTACACCATCATGGTAAAAGACGGCGCGAAAGTGTTTCTGGCGGGGCCACCACTGTTAAAAGCGGCGACAGGTGAAATTGCCACTGATGAAGAACTGGGTGGTGCTGAAATGCATTCGACCATTTCCGGTGTATCAGAGTATCTGGCCGAAAACGATGCGGATGGAATTCGTCTTGCCCGCGAGATTGTTGGCAATCTGCCATGGGTTGAAAATGGGCCCGACATGCCAGCCCGCGACTTTGAAGATCCAAAATACGATATCGAAGAATTGCTAGGCCTGGTTCCGGCAGACTACCGCAAACCATATGACGTACGGGAAGTTATCGCCCGCATCGTCGATGGTTCCGACTTTTTGGATTTCAAGGAACTCTATGGCAGTCAAACCGTTTGTGGGCACGCCAAAATCGAAGGGCAGTCCGTCGGCATAATTGGCAATAACGGCCCAATTGATGCCGATGGTGCGACAAAAGCAGCACAGTTTATTCAACTATGCTGCCAATCTGGAACACCGATTATCTTCTTGCAAAACACAACAGGATTTATGGTGGGTACCGAGGCCGAACAAGCGGGCATCATCAAGCATGGATCCAAAATGATCCAAGCGGTCACCAATGCAACTGTCCCCAAAATCACTTTGCATATTGGCGCCAGCTTTGGGGCTGGTAACTATGGAATGTGCGGCAGGTCATTTGATCCGCGCTTCATCTTTGCATGGCCCAATAACCGTGTTGCTGTCATGGGCGGTGAACAGGCGGCCAAAGTGATGTCCATTGTCACCGAAGAGAAATTTAAACGGATGGGACAAGAGCCCGATCGTGATGCCTTAAGCCAAATGGAACAGGGCATCATCAAGCGCATGGATAAAGAGAGTGAAGCCCTCTTTGCAACAGCGCGCCTTTGGGATGACGGCCTGATTGATCCACGTGATACCAGAAAAATTCTGAGCTATTGCCTCTCCATCGCGACAGAGGGGGACGCCCGGATAACCAATACAAATACTTTCGGCATCGGCCGTATGTAAAATAAGGGAGAAAAAACCATGATTTACGGACCGGAACATAAAGAGTTCATGAAAAACCTGAGCAAATTTATTGATCAGGAAATCAACCCTTATGTGGATGAATGGGAAGCCGAAGGTATATTCCCTGCCCACGAACTGTTTAAGAAAATGGGCGATCAGGGATATTTGGGAGTTTGTAAGCCAGGGGAATATGGCGGCATGGGCCTCGACTATTCCTATAGCCTTGCCATGTCGGAAACACTTGGCAAAATCCGTTGCGGCGGCGTCCCTATGGCCATCGGGGTGCAAACGGATATGGCAACACCAGCGCTCGCTCGCTTCGGTTCTGACTATGTGAAAGAGAACTTCCTACGCCCTGCTATCTCTGGTGATTACGTCGCCTGCATTGGTGTGTCTGAGCCCGGAGCAGGTTCCGACGTTGCCGGCATTAAATCAAAAGCCGTTAAAGATGGCGATGATTACGTTATCAACGGCCAGAAAATGTGGATCACTAACGGCACGCAAGCTGATTTTATGTGTATGCTGGTCAACACAAGTGACGGGCCGATCCACACAAGTAAATCCCTGGTGATTGTTCCAATGGACACACCTGGCATCACGGTTGAGCGAAAACTCGATAAACTCGGCATGCGCTCCTCCGATACAGCACAGCTTTATTTCGAAGATGTTCGCGTGCCGCAGAAAAACATCATTGGTGAAGAAGGAATGGGCTTCACCTATCAGATGTTACAGTTTCAGGAAGAGCGACTTTGGGCTGCAGGGGCGGCCCTTGAGGCACTGGACCTGATTATTGATGACACGATCGAGTACACCCGCCAGCGCGAAGCGTTCGGCAAGCCCCTTTTGCATAATCAGGTCATTCACTTCCGTATGGCGGAACTGAAAACCGAGGTCGAAGCGCTTCGTTCCATGACCTATCGTGCGGTAGAGGATTATGTGGCCGGTGAGAACGTCACCATGCTGGCCTCTATGGCAAAATTGAAAGCGGGACGCCTTACACGTGAGATCAACGATGCCTGCCTGCAATATTATGGCGGAATGGGCTTCATGAATGAAACACCTGTGTCTCGCGCATATCGGGACGGTCGCTTAACCTCCATCGGTGGGGGCGCTGATGAGGTTATGCTGGGGATCATCTGCAAATTGATGAACACCCTGCCTGAAGCACGCAGAGGCTAAGCCATGCCAGCATTTAGCAAAATCTTGATAGCGAACCGCGGTGAGATTGCTTGCCGCGTCATTCGCACTGCAAAAGAAATGGGATACCGCACAGTTGCCGTTTATTCAGAAGCTGATGCGGGAGCCCTACATGTAAAATTGGCCGATGAGGCGATCTTGATCGGCCCCGCGCCCGTGGGTGAAAGTTATCTTTCTGCCGATCAAATCCTGAATGCCGCCAACCAAACGGGTGCAGATGCCATTCACCCAGGATATGGTTTTCTGTCTGAAAATGCCGGTTTTGCAAAAAAATGTGCCGATGCCGACATCGTCTTTATTGGCCCATCCGCTGAAGCCATTGATGTCATGGGCAACAAGGCGGAAGCCAAACGGCGGATGATCGAAGCGGGGGTTCCTTGCGTCCCCGGATATGAAGGGGAAGATCAATCAGATACTCACTTCATTAAAGCCGCTGAGGAAATCGGCTTTCCCGTCATGGTGAAAGCTGCCGCAGGTGGCGGCGGCCGTGGCATGAGGCTGGTGGCAAAACCTGAAAAACTTGAAAAAGCGTTGAAGGCTGCCCGATCTGAGGCCGAAAATGCGTTCGGCTCTGGTGAACTGATCCTTGAGAAAGCAGTGATCGAGCCACGACATATCGAAATTCAGGTTTTCGCTGATATGCAGGGCAATACCCTACATCTAGGTGAGCGGGACTGTTCCATTCAACGACGCCATCAAAAAGTCATTGAAGAGGCCCCCTCCCCCGCTGTGTCTGAAAAACTTCGAGAAGAAATGGGAGCAGCAGCCGTTGCGGCTGCACAAGCCATCAACTACTACGGCGCGGGTACAGTCGAATTTCTGCTAGGTTCAGATGATCATTTCTATTTTCTGGAGATGAATACTCGCCTACAGGTGGAGCATCCCGTCACCGAATGCATCACTGGTTACGATCTGGTGGAATGGCAGTTTCGCGTTGCTGCAGGAGAAGAGCTCCCGGACTCACAAGAGGATGTTTTCCTGTTTGGTCACGCCATTGAAGCACGCCTTTATGCGGAAGACCCTTATAAAGGTTTTCTACCTCGGGTTGGCAAACTGGTCCGCTGGTCCCCCGCGGAGGGGGATGGACTTCGCTGTGATCATGGCCTCGTTGATGGATATGAGGTAACGCCTCACTATGACGCGATGATCGCCAAGGTAATCGCCTATGGAGACAGCCGCGCAGATGCTATTCGCCGTCTCATCCGGTCCTTGGAAGAAACAGATGATTTAGGCCTTACAACCAATCGCCAATTCCTCATCGATTGCCTTGCCCATGAAAGTTTTAAGGCTGGGGATGCGACAACAGCATTTATTGACACCCATTTCCCTAAAAAAGCACGGGTTCGCCCAATACCTCAAAGTGGGGATCTCTCCATTGCCGCGGCCCTTCAATATGCCTTTTCACAGCATGATACGGGCTCAGTTACCGATGGATGGGACAGCAGCGATGCAACGCTCACTCCAATGTTGCTGGAAGTTGGTGACGAAAAACACAGCTTCCAAATTAAACAGCTAGGAGAGAATGCATATACAGTCTCCTGCGGGGAAGAGCGTTTTGATATCTCCTTCCTTGATGAAATGGAAGGCCGCCTTCGCGTATTAATGAACGACGTTCAAAAAACCATATCATACGCGGTGGGTGGCGAGCATTTATATATCGGCATTGGTGCCCTTACCTTCTCAGCAACTGAAGTAACACTGTCATCTGCGCGTGGAAGCGATGGCAGTAGTGACGGCGTGATTAAAGCGCCTATGAATGGCCGGGTGATTGATGTGATGGTTGCGGAGGGTGACATAGTTACCAAGGGCCAAGTGGTTGCCATTTTGGAAGCCATGAAAATGGAACATGAGATTACGGCCAAAATTGACGGCACGGTCACCAAGATTTCTGCAAAATCCGATGACCAAGTCGCATCCAAAGCGGTTCTTCTGGAAATTGAAGCAACGGGAGAGTGACAATGGACCTGCTAGAGCGCAACACCCCGCACTTCTTTACAGAAGAACACAGAGCGTTTCGAGATATGCTCCGTAAATTTGTGGAGACCGAGATCGAGCCATATGCAAGTGAATGGGATGAAGCCGAGAGCTTTCCAAGAGAATTATACAAGAAAGCAGCCGATATCGGACTTCTTGGAGTTGGTTTCCCTGAAGAATATGGCGGAGTTGATGGGGACCTCTATTACGGGCTAATCGGTGCAGAAGAGCTGTCCCGCGCTGGTGCTGGTGGTGTGACGGCCAGCTTGATGAGCCATACCATTGGAGCCCCACCAATTAAAAATGTCGGAAGCGAAGAGCAAAAGAAAAAATATCTACCCAAAATCCTGTCTGGTGAACTGATCTCAGCCCTTGCCATTACGGAACCAAGTGGAGGTTCTGATGTGGCAAACCTGAAGACAACTGCCGTACGTGATGGTGACCATTATATTGTCAATGGCTCCAAAACCTTCATCACATCTGGCATGCGCGCCGATGTCTACACGGTAGCTGTTCGTACGGGAGAGCCCGGAATGGGAGGCATCTCCCTTCTCCTCATCGAAAGAGACACACCGGGTTTTGATCGCACCCCCCTCAAGAAAATGGGGTGGTGGGCGTCTGACACGGCAACACTTTATTTCGACAACTGCCGCGTGCCAGTTGAAAACTTACTCGGTGCTGAAAATATGGGCTTCCCCGCCATTATGCTCAACTTTAATTATGAGCGACTTTGGCTGGCCGCCGGATGCGTCTCCTTTGCCCGCGCTTGTTTTAACGAAGTTGTTGCCTACGCCAAAGAGAGGATGGTTTTTGGCAAGCCACTCTCCGAAAAACAGGTGGTTCGGCACAAATTCGTGGATATGGCCCAACGGATCAACGCAACTCAAGCCTATCTGGATCAAGTTGCCTGGCAGCTAGAACAAGGGGAACAACCGGTAGCGGATATCTGCATGCTAAAAAATCAGGCGACGGAGACCATGGAGTTTTGCGCCCGTGAAGGGGTTCAAGTTATGGGCGGTGCAGGTTTCATGCGGGGCCCAAAGGTTGAACGGATTTACCGGGAAGTGAGGGTGAATGCTATAGGTGGCGGCGCTGAAGAAATTATGCGCGACCTTGCCTCAAGGCAGTTAGGTATATAACTAACAAAAGGGCCGGTAAATCCGGCCCTTTCTTTTCATCAGCCGTCTTTTCGAGGCTTGCCGTGGCCCTTTTTGTGCGGCCCAAACGCATGCCGTGCATCGGCCATCTCGTCCATACTCAGGCTACCATTTCCGTCCTTGTCAGCTTTCTTGAATTTTTCAAGTGTGAAGGCCGTATACTCTGCTTCTGAGACCTCGCCGTTACTATCGGTATCAAGGCGCATCATCATATTTGTCAGCCGTTCTTTCTTCATACGCTCATGCGCCTCTTTGGCTTCGGCCAAAGTGATGAAACCATTTTTATCGCTATCCAGTTTTTCAAACTTAGACGCCCAGCGACCAGAAAGCTCATCTTTAGAAAGCTTGCCATCTTTGTTGGCATCCTTCTTTTCAAAAATGAATTCAATCTTTCCGTGACGGTGCTCTTTCATCTCGCTCGCAGCATAAGCCGCGACGGAACTACCGGCAATGGCGGTTGCAATAATCATCATCGTCAGTTTTTTCATAACAGGTCCTTTTTTGTTGTGTCTGATCATAAAACGCCTGCTCATTCACATTCCGTCGACGAAATTTAAAAAAATATTTATTGAACGTTGTTCATTTTTGTGAACAAATATCAAAAAAAGGAGGGTGCAATGTCAGAAACAACAGAAAAAGATATCGTCCTATATGAAACAGAAGGACGCATCGCCCGTATCACGCTGAACCGCCCAGACGCTTTAAATGCAATTTCGATGGACCTGCCCCGCGCAATCCGCGAAGCTGTTGAGCGAGCAAATGCTGATGACACAGTGCATGTGATTATCCTACAAGGCGCAGGTCGCGCCTTTTGCTCCGGATATGATCTCAAACTTTACGCGCAGACAGAGGGTACAAATCCCGGCGTACAGGAAATGCCTTGGGATCCGACGCTCGATTACAAAATGATGATGGGGAACACCCAAGACTTCATGAGTATTTTCCGTTCTTACAAGCCTGTCATCGCCAAAATTCACGGCTACGCTGTCGCAGGCGGCAGTGATATTGCCCTTTGCGCCGACATCGTTATCATGGAAGAAAACGCCAAAATCGGATACCCTCCCGCCCGTGTCTGGGGCTGCCCAACGACGGCAATGTGGGTCTATCGCCTTGGCGTAGAAAAGGCCAAGCGGATGCTGCTGACCGGAGATCTGGTTACTGGCAAAGAAGCCAAGGAAATGGGACTGGTACTGGATGCCGTACCGTCTGATCAGCTAGAGGCACGGGTTTTGGAACTTGCGAAACGGATCGGTTCTGTTCCTAAAAACCAGCTGATGATGCAAAAAATGATGATTAATCAGGCCCTTGATAACATGGGGCTTATGTCCACACAAATGACAGCCACTATTTTTGATGGTATCACCAGACACAGCCCCGAAGGTATGGGCTTCAAAGCCCGCGCAGAAGAGGTTGGCTTCCAACAAGCGGTCAAAGAGCGGGATAGTGGTGAAGATGTTGATTGGGTAAAATGAACGAACCAGTAAAAAGCACAAGGCGGCAGCAGCTGCAGGAGTATAAAAAGCAAAAAATCCTGGAAGCTGCGGGCGCTCTCTTTCGTGAGAAAGGCCTTGATGGAACCACTATGCGCGCCATCGCAACTCGCGCCGGTTATTCGACCGGCGCGCCATATGCTTATTACCAATCCAAAGAAGAAATCTACGCTGATTTGCTCAGCGCTTCGCTTGCCCGATTAACACAATTCATTAAACAGGAAGTACAAACACAAAGCACTCCCCCGCTCAGGGCGGCGACGGCTGTGTCTGCATACTTCCGGTATTATTTTGATCACAGCGAAGATCTGCAATTGGGTCTTTACCTCTTCTCCCCCGGCGAAGTGAAAAAGCGGGGTTTTTCGAAAGAAACCAACCAGCAACTCAACAGCCGCCTTCTGGGCGCGTTGGGATTTATGGCAAATTGTTTGAACGAACTTCCCAATGTCACACCTGAACAAGCGCAGCAAGAGACCCTTGATGCCACAACATATATCACAGGCGCCTTGATGCTAAGTACCACTGGACGCCTCGAGACAATCGGTGCGCAAGCGGAAGAAATGATCGACCGATATATCCAAGGGATGCTACAAAGGATATCAGGTTAACATAAATAAAAAGAGGGATCACAGCCCCTATGAGCAGGTATTTCGAAACATACCGAAGTCATGTGATTAACGCTCAACTTGATTTGATTGGTCACATGAATATTCAATTTTATCACACAGCCATCAGCGTTGCCATGCAAGGCGTCTTTCAGCAGCTTGGCTACACGCCTGAGATCATCAAAGAGGGGCGAGGCTTTGCAGCGGTAGATCAACACTGCCAATATCGAAGCGAATTGATGCCGGGTGACCTGATCCACATGATAAGCGGGATTAAAGATTACACCCCCAAATCCATTACAGTTCATCATCAACTATTTAATAGCGCCGAAGAGAAACTCTCATTTGATTGTGTGATGACAGCTCTTCATTTCGATATGAAAGAGCGAAAGGTAATCACTTTCGAACAAGGAACGCTGGATCGGTTAGCTGAGTTGAAACTTCAGGATGGGGAGGCCTTGCATGCTTAAAGTATCTTCCTCAAAATTAATCCCATCTTACCGCGGTGCGGTGGAGGCCTGGGAATGCGACCAAATGGATCACATGAATGTACAGTTTTATTCTGAAAAAGCCTCGGCCGCGCTTTCTCATCTTTTAAACGCGCTGACACTCTCCCCCTCCCGCATTCGGGAGGCAGGTAAATCTCTTCGCTATAAAAATCTCCGCATTCAGTATAAGGCTGAACTTCGGGGCGGCGCGCTGATGGAGGCGGTATCTGGGGTTCGCGAAGTTACCTCAGAGTATCTCAGAGGTTTCACCAATATCTATAATGTGATCACGGGTCAGCTTTCCTGCAATCAGGAATTCGAGTTGGTATACCAAGATCTACAAAGTGGCGACATCCTGCCCTTACCCAAAGATGTTCTGGAAGCCGCAAAAACTTTATCTGATGATCATGAGGGTCAGTATAAACCCGCTCCCATGAAAACACTGATCATGCCTGCAGCCCCATTGCAGCATATGTTCGAAACCAATAGAAGCGCAGTTGATGTATGGGAATGTGATGCTTATGGCAATATTGAAACGCGACACATCGTTGCCCGTTTTTCCGATGCAGCGAGTCATATCATGGCGCATGTCGGCATCGATCGACAAACCTTTAAAGACCGCAATCTAGGCTCTGCCGCACTTGATTATTATATGGAGTTTAATAAACCCGTTAAACGATCCACCAGCTTGGTGCTGAAAAGTGGCCTTTTAGATCGCCATGAAAAACTGTTCGCCTTTGGGCATCAATTAATCGATTGCGACAGCGGTGAAGTCATGAATAACACGACCGTTCTAGGATGTTATTTTGATATGACAGCCCGCAAATCAGTGCAGTTACCAGCGGAATATCAAAGCATTCCTGAAGAACAACTCCTTCGAAATCAATTGTAACCCAGTTCCCTCAAAATGCAAAAAGCGCGGCACCGTAAAGGTGACCGCGCTTTTTCTCTTTCGGGAGGAAAGAAATTAATTACGCTGCATAGAAGTTTTCACCCTTTGCAGCCATATCCCGCAGCATTTTGGGTGGCGTAAAGCGCGCGCCATATGCTTGTGCCATACGATCACATTCGGAAACGAAGTTATCGACACCGACAGTGTGGATCTGACTGATGGCACCTCCGCGGAATGGTGCAAAGCCCCACCCCAAAATCGAGCCAACATCTGCGTCCTCGGCAGTTGTCACCACATTCTCTTCCATACAGCGTGCGGTCTCGACGGACTGAATGTAAATGAGACGTTTAATCACTTCTTCAACGGAAGGCTGATCCTCTTCGGGCAATTGTGGGAATTGCTCAGCAAGCCCTGACCACAGATGCTTTTTGCCATCTGCTGGATATTCGTAGAAGCCTTTACCTTCGCGCTTACCAACCCGCCCCAGTTCTTCAACCATTTTGTCGACAACTGCATCCGCAGGATTTGGAACATACTTATCGCCCAAATCCTTCTTGGTCTGATTACGGATTTTATAAATCAGATCCAGCGCAACCTCATCGGCTAGTGCAAGTGGACCAACCGGCATACCCGCCTTTTTCCCAGCATTATCAATGAGAGCAGGGTTCACACCTTCAGCCAGAAGCGCAATGCCTTCATTCACATATGTGCCAAATACACGGCTTGTATAAAAGCCGCGGCTGTCATTCACCACAATCGGTGTTTTACGGATAGCTTTTACATAATCCATTGAACGGGCCAGAGTTTCCTGGCTTGTATCCTTACCGCAAATGATTTCCACCAATGGCATCTTGTCAACTGGCGAGAAGAAATGCAGTCCAATGAAATTTGCAGGGCGCTTACTTGCTTCGGAAAGGCCTGTGATAGGCAACGTCGATGTATTGGAGGCAAAGATTGCGTTATCTGCAATAACCGCTTCTGATTTTGCAGTTACATCTGCCTTAATCTCGCGGTTTTCAAACACTGCTTCAACAACCAGTTCCGCGCCATCCAACAGGGAATAATCTGTCGTTGGTGTAATCAGAGACAAAATCTTTTCAGCTTTATCTTCTGTCATGCGTTTCCGCTGAATGGCTTTCTTCAGCAGATTTTCAGAGTAGCTTTTACCGCGCTCGGCGGCGGTTTGATCTTGATCGATCAGAACCACCTGAATTCCGGCCATTGCTGTGACATAGGCAATACCTGCACCCATCATGCCGGCCCCCAGAACACCAACTTTGGTAAATTTCTGAGTTGGGATATCTTTTGGACGTGACGCCAGCTTATTGGCATTTCCAATTCCAAAGAACAAAGAACGGATCATGTTCTTGGCTTCTGGTGACATACAGGTTTTCACAAAATAACGCGTTTCAATTTTCAAACCGCTGTCAATATCAACACAGCAACCATTATAGACGCAGGACATAATGTTGGTCGCCGCAGGGTAGTTACCTTGCGTTTTCTCATGCAGCATGGCGTTACCAGCGGTGAAAGTCATCATCCCTTTTGGCGTCATAGGGGCACCGCCCGGAATGCGGAACCCTTTTTTATCCCATGGCTGCACAGCATCTTCTGGCTTCGCATTCATCAGCCATTCTTTAGCACGTGCCAAAAGCTGATCGGCAGGAACAACCTCTTCAACGGCTCCCGCTTTCAAAGCTTTTTCAGGGCTGAGATGCTTCCCTTCAAGCAGAAGAGGCAGGGCTGGCTGAATACCGATCAGACGCGGCAAACGCTGCGTTCCGCCGCCGCCTGGCAACAGACCAACTTTTACTTCTGGAAGGCCAATTTTCGCTTTTGGATTATCCGCAGCGATCCGACGGTGGCACGCAAGGCAAATTTCAAAGCCGCCACCAAGAGCAGTCCCATTAATCGCTGCAACAAATGGCTTGCCACCTTTTTCCATGGAACGGAACAGCATCTGCAGCTCCATGCCATTTTCAAACATTTCCTCAGCGCCATTCCAACCTTGCAGCATTTCAAGGTCAGCACCAGCGATGAAGTCAGGTTTGGCCGATGTGATGATCACACCTTTTACGTTATCATCTGCAATCGTCTTTTCGACAGCTTCTTTGAACGCAGGGATGCTACCATTGTTCAGCACATTCATACTGCGATCCGGCATATCCCAAGAGATGGTTGCGATGCCGTCATTATCGACTGAATAATTGATCATTTTCTTTATTGCCCCTTACACACGTTCAATCACTGTTGCTGTTCCCATGCCCGCACCCACGCACAAAGTGATCAGTGCAGTGTTCAGATCCCGGCGCTCCAGTTCGTCCAGCACGGTTCCAAGGATCATGGCACCAGTTGCCCCTAGAGGGTGCCCCATAGCAATCGCGCCGCCGTTCACATTCATCTCAGTGTGATCAACGCTCATCACATCCATAAAACGCAGTACAACGCCAGCGAACGCCTCGTTCAACTCCCAAAGGTCAATATCAGAATTGGTCATACCAGCACGTTTCAGTGCTTTCTCAGCGGCGTAACTTGGGCCCGTCAACATGATAGAAGGCTCGCTTCCAATAGACGCGAAAGACTTAAAGCGAGCGCGTGGCTTCAAATTCATCTTCTGACCAGCTTCCTGGTTACCGATCAAAACAGCCGCAGAGCCGTCTACGATACCGGAAGAGTTGCCAGCGTGGTGCACATGGTTCAGCTTTTCAACTTCTGGGTAACGTTGCTTGATGACCGCATCAAAACCATACTGCTCCCCCTGCACCAGAAAAGCAGGATCCAAAGACCCAAGTGACTGCATCGTCGTCTCAGGGCGCATATGCTCGTCATGATCCAAAATGGTCAGGCCATTCATGTCTTTCACTGGCACCACAGAGTTTTTGAAATAACCGTTGTCCCATGCATGTTTCGCGCGTTTCTGACTTTCGACAGAATAAGCATCGACATCATCGCGGCTGTAACCCCATTTGGTACAGATCATATCTGCGCCAATACCTTGAGGTGCAAAATAAGTTTTGAATGCTGTTTCTGGGTTCATTGACCAGGCGCCACCAGATGATCCCATTGGCACGCGAGACATACTCTCGACACCGCCGCCGATTGTCACATCGCTTTGACCGGACATAATTTGTGCAGCAGCCATATTAACGGCCTCAAGACCGGATGCACAGAAGCGGTTAATCTGAACACCAGAAGCCGTTTCAGCATAACCCGCATGAAGCGGCGCGACACGGCCAATTACCGCGCCTTGCTCTCCCACAGGCTCCACACATCCTAGGATCACATCATCAACAAGGGATGTATCCAGTTCATTCCGGTCACGGACAGCCTCAAGAGAGGCAGACGCCAATTCAATCGGGGACACCTCATGCAGGCTACCACTCGCACGGCCTTTACCGCGAGGTGTCCGAACCGCATCATAAATAAATGCTTCAGTCATTTTATTCCTCCAAGTTCCGTCTTAAAGCTGACGGCTTATGATTTCTTTCATGATTTCGTTTGTACCGCCGTAGATCCGCTGAACACGAGCATCCGCGTAGGCACGGGCAACCCGATACTCCCACATAAAGCCATATCCACCGTGTAACTGCAGACATTCATCCACAACTTTATTTTCCAGATCCGAACACCAGTATTTTGCCATCGCAGCTGTATCAACAGCCAGCTCACCTTTCAGCAACTCATCAATGCAGCGATCTACGAACACACGCGCAATCTGCACTTCTGTTTTGCACTCAGCCAATTTGAACTTGGAGTTTTGGAACTGGATAACACTACGACCAAAGGCGGTTCTCTCTTTGGTATATTCAATGGTTTCGTTCAGGACCGCTTCCATTGTAGCTGTTGCGCCAATCGCAATTTGCAACCGCTCCCACGCCAGTTCCTGCATCAGGCAGATAAAACCGTTTCCTTCACCGCCCAAAATGGCACTTTCTGGAACGCGAACGTCATCAAAGAACAATTCTGCTGTGTCCTGCGCCTTCAATCCTAGCTTATCGAGGTTACGGCCTTTTTCAAAACCGGGCGTCCCGGCTTCAACTAAGAACAAGGTTGTTCCCTTGGCACCAGCTTCTGGATCCGTCTTCGCAACAACGATCACCAAATCAGACATGTAACCGTTGGTAATGAAGGTCTTCGAGCCATTAATCACATACTCATTGCCATCTTTAACCGCGCGGGTTTTAACACCCTGCAAGTCAGAACCAGTGGATGGCTCTGTCATCGCGATGGCTCCGATCATTTCACCGCTAGCCAGTTTTGGCAGATATTTCTTTTTCTGCTCTTCGGTGCCATAATTCAGGATATACGGCGCGACAATTTCAGAATGCAGGCTGAAGCCAGGACCACTGGCGCCGGCACGCGCCTGCTCTTCCATCATGATCACACTATAGAGCTTATCTGCCCCTGCCCCGCCATATTCATCCGGGATAGACATGCATAGCAATCCCTGACGCCCGGCTTCCTGCCACGCTTCACGGCTAATCTGACCATCTTTCTCCCACTGTGCGTGATGCGGCATAATGTGTTCTTCATAGAACTTACGAACTGATTCACGGAAGATGTTGTGTTCTTCAGCGAAAATCTTTCTTTCCATCATATCAGCAACCCTTAAGTCTTTGTTTTTTAATTTTAATTTCCGTTTATTTGACAATTTGTCAATTTAATGACAAAAAAATACTGCCCGAGGCAGAAAAGACAATAATAGTGTCACCTATTATTGTCTTTTCTTCAAGACCTCTCTTAAAACGCCTCGGCGTCAAGTGCCATCATGGTTTTCGATCCCGCAGACAATTTCACCAACAGTGAAGAAACATCAGGGATCATCCGCTCAAAGAAGAATTTTGCAGTAACCAATTTTGTTTCATGGAAGGCTTTATCTTCGGCCCCCTCGGCCAACTTCTGCTTTGAGATTTTAGCCATCTGCGCCCACATGTAACCCAAAGCCACCAAACCGAACATATGCAAATATTCAGTTGACGCGGCCCCGGCTTCATCTGGGTTTTTCATTCCTTTTTCACCGATTGTCGCAGTTGCCTGCTGCAATTTGGCAAAAGCCTTTGCAAGTGGCATGACATATTCGGACAATTCAGGGTTTGTCATATTTTCCTGAATGAAGTCATTAACTGGATGGAAGAAGCGACGCAATGAACGACCAAGATTTGCCGGCAGCTTACGCCCCACCAGATCCAACGCCTGAATACCGTTGGCACCTTCATAAATCTGAGTGATGCGGGCATCCCGTACGAACT
>JAEPMY010000132.1 GCA_017643685.1 Sneathiella sp. | reverse complement strand
TGGTTTCCATGGCTCAACCGAGGTCCCTGCATCATGATGGCGCTTTGCCTCTCGAATGGTCGCGATACAGGCAATGAGAAACACAGTGCCTGTGCCCATAAGAAGAGGTGCCGGTCCCCAGTTCCCGTTGATCCAATTAGATTGGAGGCAAATCCCCAAAATAAGAAAACCGCCATAAATAAGGGGCGGAGGGAGTTTAACTCCAGGATTGTCGTTCTGGTGTGGGGAGCCTTGATCCGCCATCAATCCGCTTTGACGTTATCCGCTAAATATTGAATGGCAGCTTGGACACCGCCTTTACCGTGCGGAATATTCAGCGCTTGCAGTCCCATTTCAAGGGCGCCTAAAGTTCCGAATAACATGGGGGCGTTTGCATATCCCATATGAGCGATGCGGAAACCATGCCCCTCCAGTGCGCCAATGGTGATGCCGACAATGACGTTACATTTGTCGCGGCAATAGGCCAGCAGTGGCTCTGGGGAATAGGTGTCGTGCATCATCACGGTTGTGACTGCAGAGGCGCGTTCCTCGGGTTTTTGGATGTTGAGATATAAGGCACCGGCCTCAGCCCATTTTTCGACACAGGCCCATGTGGCTCCGGCTAGCAGGCGGTGGCGCTCAAAGGCCGCTTCCATTCCCTCTTCGTTAAGTAGTTCAAAGGATTTGAGAAGGCCAAAAATCAGGTGTTCTGGCGGAGTGCCAGCGTATTTTTGATAGTGAATATCACCGGTTCTGAACGTCCAATCCCAATAACCGGTCTTCATATTAGCGGTTTGATGCCGTTCCCACGCACGGGGACCGGCGGCGTTGAATGCCAGACCGGGTGAGGACATCAGCCCTTTTTGAGACGCGCTCACAGCAACATCAACACCCCATTCATCCATTTTAAATTCCATGGTTCCAAGGGACGCAATGGTATCGACCATAAATAAAGCGTCATGGCCGCTTTCGCGAATGGCTTCACCGACCGCCTGTACATCATTTTTGATGCTGGAGGCTGTATCCACTTGGACCATTAGAACGGCTTTAATTTCGCCGTCTGTATCTGCTTCAAGGCGTGCTTTTACAGCTGCAGGGTCAACAGCATCTCGGTAAGATCCAGGAAGGATTTCAATTTCCAGCCCCATTTCATCTGCATAGGCACCCCAACCATTTGCAAAAAGGCCGCTTTCCAAAACGAGAACTTTTTCACCGCGGTTCATTGTGTTGCTAAGGGCGGCTTCCCATCCGCCATGCCCGTTTGCAATGTAGATAAATGTGTGACCCTTTGTGCAGAACCATTTTTGCAGATTTTTAAGTAGTCCGTCTGTGCGAGGCGGGAAATCAGCTTGATAGATGTCGATCGCAGGCTGGCTCATCGCGGTCAATACCGGCTCCGGAACTGTGGTGGGGCCGGGGATGCTTAAAAACTGACGACCAGTGCGAACGCTCATTCAAGTAACCTTTCAAGTTTTAAATTGTAGGAACGCTATCCTAGAAATTTCCATTCAACAATATTCTAATTGATTAAGTTGTGATCTCGCTATCTACGTTTTTTGCATTTGTGAGGTAAAACACCATCAGTGATATCAGGCCGTAAGCGGAAAAGCCGATCACCAACGGCAGCACGGTCCCGTTATAAGCTTGGGCCACGAATGATCCCAATAGAACAGACATAAAGGTAGATCCGGCTGTAATGACCGCGGACGCGACACCTGCGATATGCCCAAGAGGCTCCATCGCTTGTGCGTTGATGTTGCCAAAGAGAATGCCGACACAGAAAAAGATAGCTAGTAGGAACGCCATCAGCAGCCAGATATTTGGGTGCCCGTCATTAAACAGGCAAAACCCGAGGAAAGCGACGGATATGGTTGTGAAGGTCCAAAGTGCCCGGCGGATCAGATTAATCATGCCAAGGCGCATCACAAGTGTCGAATTTGTGAAGGAGGCCCCGCCAAATGCCAGCGCAAGGCAGCCAAAATAAACCGGGAACATTTCGCCTACGCCATACTGATCCTGAAAAATCTGCTGTGACATGGTTAGAAAGCTGAGGAAGGCCGCAAATACAAAACCTGAAAGGATCATATATCCTCGGGAAATGCGGTTTTTAAACACCTCGAGTGCTGCAATACCCAGTCTTGATGCGGTAAAAGGAACTCGATGTTCTTGTAGGAGTGTCTCCCGCTGCCGGAAAGCAAACCAAACCAGCGCGATGAGGCCAAGTACGAACATGGCGACAAAAATATAACGCCAACTTGCCATCAACAATACAAT
This sequence comes from Sneathiella sp., assembly GCA_017643685.1. Taxonomy (GTDB): domain Bacteria; phylum Pseudomonadota; class Alphaproteobacteria; order Sneathiellales; family Sneathiellaceae; genus Sneathiella. The sequence goes on along the minus strand of JAEPMY010000132.1, from coordinate 5,379 downwards.
CTGGCCAAGTGCTGGAGCTAGAACAGGGACCAGAATAAAAACAGTCATCACCAAAGACGTGAATTTCGCCATTTCTCGGCCAGAATACTCATCCCGGATTAAGGCGATCGAGACCACACGTGGGCTTGCGGCCCCAAGGCCTTGCAAGAACCGCCCTATCAACATCATGGTATAATTCTCAGAAAAGATGGAAAGCAGACAGCCCACCATAAAGATCAAAATGCCGGCAAAAATCGGGAATTTTCGGCCAGTGCTATCGGAAATTGGCCCATAAATTAACATGCCGAATGCCATCCCGACAAATGTGGCCCCAACAACAAGCTGGCGACCGTTTGGATCTGTTACCTGGAGGTCTGTGACAATGTAAGATAACGCCGGCAGCATGCTGTCGATGGAAAGGGCAATCAGAGAGCTTAATAGGGCGAGCAGAATGACCTGTTCGACTCGCCCAATTCTTGGCGCGGCGGAATTTTGAGACAATTTGATACTCCAAGGTAGGTTGACTGGCTCGCGTTGGTGGCGTCCAGCTGCCGCAGTCTGCCAAAAAAGCAATACATTTGTCTAGTGATGACATACCCAATTGGTCCGATTGCCAAAAGTTAAAAAATCGTTTAAACCGCATGTATGTATTCGCGTATGAGTCCCAGCCCTCGTTATTGGCAGTTGCTTGATCAGTATAAACTTCTCCATTTCCATGGAACGTATCGACGGACCAAAACTGGAATGGTTGAATTTTCTGCTCGCGATACTTTCTCAGGCCGTGGTGTTATCCGGCATGTCCCATCCATTCAGAAATTGGCTTTCGCGACATCTGCGACCTCACTCCTTGATTATGGAAGTGGTAAGGGGGAGCAGTATGCTGAAGATTTGCGAACAAAAGACGGTGACGTAATCGCGTCTTCTCTGCACGAATATTGGAATGTGGATGAGATCGCTTGTTATGATCCCGGTGTCCGCGATGATCCATCTGTGCTAGAACGGCGCTATGATGGGGTCATTGCAACCAATGTGTTGGACCACCTACCGGAAGAAGATCTGCCTTGGGTCATCGATCAACTTTTCTCGAAGGCGAATAAATTCGTATACGCCAATATGTCAGAGCATAAGGCAAACGCTTGGCTTCCGAATGGCGAGAATGCCCGTGTTACCCGAAAATCTGCTGATTGGTGGGTGGATCTTTTCAGTCGAGTGTCCAAATATTATCCAGAAATTCGGTTTTGTCTCGCGTTTGGTAAACATCAAAAAGATGAGCAGGGTAATTCCGAATTGGCAATGACCCATTTCCACACCTGCCCTGACCTTGAACTTCCGTCCTCATTTTATCTTGGGAATATGCCCGCTGCCGAAGACCACGCTGAAGGCTAAGTCTGGAATTTAATTATTCCTAATTAGGTATACCGCCTATAGACTGTTCTAAAAGAATAAGAATTTGCTTTCTATGGGGGAGGGTTAGGGATGGCATCTCGGGCTCAAAAAGACTTGTCACCGTTAGATCGGTTGCTTGTCAAATCACCAATTTATTATGGTTGGGTCGTTGTCGCCATCGTCTTTGTTACTATGGGAATAGGTGTCAATGTTCGAACTGCTTTCTCATTGCTATACCCCGCTATTTTAGAAGAGTTCAATTGGTCTGGAGCTGAGACGGCTGCGACATTTACCATCGGATTTGTCTGCGCTGGGGCGTTATCCCCGGTCATTGGTAAGCTTTCAGACTATATTTCCCCCAGATATTTATTATCCGCAACAACGTTGCTCGTGAGTTTTGGGCTTCTGCTCGCCACCTACAGCAATTCACTTTGGCACATCTATTTATCTCTTGGCGTTTTGGTCATCGGGTTTGGTGTCGCAATTACTTATGTGGGGCATTCTTTATTTTTGCCGGGTTGGTTTGAGCGGAAGAGAGGGCTGGCTGTTGGGATTGCCTTTTCAGGTGTCGGGATTGGTTCAATCCTGTTGATGCCGTTGTTGCAGGCAAAAATCCTAGAAACGGGGTGGCGAGATGCCTGCCTTTATATGGCGATGTTATTGCTGTTGTTTGTGTTGCCACTTAACCTTCTGTTTCAGAGGCGACGCCCGGAAGATCTAGGGCTCTTGCCAGATGGCGATGCCCATGAAGAGGAAGGCAGTGAAAATCCACGTAAAGTGCTCGATCTTGTCGTTGATGAAATCTGGGCAAAAACGGATTGGAGCCTGAAAACGGCTATTAAAACTGCTGAGTTCTGGTGGATGAGCATTACATGCTGTTCGGCTCTTTATGTCTGGTATGCTATTCAGGTGCATCAGACAAAATATCTGCTTGAGGTTGGCATTTCTGAACTGACAGCCTCCTTTGCGTTGGGACTTGTTGGATTTGCTGGAATTGTTGGGCAAATATTTTTAGGGCATCTTTCAGACCGGATTGGGCGAGAATGGGTCTGGACAATTGCCTTGTCGGGGTTTGCTTTGTGTTATGGACTGTTATTAGTGATGGAAGCTTTCCCCAGTCCATTCCTTCTATATTTAATGGTGATCGCTCAAGGTGGCCTTGGATACGCAACGGCATCTGTTTTCGGAGCGATGCCTGCGGATTTATTCCAAGGGCGGCGCTATGGTGAAATTTTTGGGGTGTTTAGTTTGTTGGCATTGATGGGTGGTGGAATTGGTCCGTGGGTGACAGGCTACTTATACGATATGACCGGAGACTACAGGGCTGGCTTTTGGGTGGCGCTCGCGGTTTGTGCTCTGTCAATTCTCGGTGTTTGGAAAACCGCGCCGCGTCATAAGCGGTTGGTCGCAGGAAGAGCAGAAAAGCGTGCAAGATTTATTTGAAGAAAGAAAAAACGCATGAAGAAAATTGCTGTGGTAACAGGTGCGGGCGGCGGAATTGGTAGAGCGGTTGCCTTAAAGCTTCTCGCAAATAACTACGTTGTTTATCTAGCTGGCCGGACGCTTGAGAAGCTGGAAGAAACGAAAGAGTTAGCGGGCAACATATCATCAGATGCGATTGCTCATGTGACGGATGTGGCGAGTTCATCTAGCGTCGCTTCATTGTTTGCCGCAGTGAAAGCGGGGCATGGTCGATTGGATCTATTGTTTAATAATGCAGGGATCGGTGCCCCTCCTGTTCTGGTTGATGAACTGAGCCCGGAGCAATGGGATCAAGTTGTTGCAACAAATTTGAACGGATCTTTTTATTGCGCGCGGGAAGCGTTTTCATTAATGCGTCACCAAGAGCCAATGGGGGGACGGATTGTGAATAATGGGTCTATTTCAGCTAATGTACCTCGCCCTTTCAGTTCTCCATATACATCTACAAAACACGCGATTACCGGGCTGACGAAGTCGCTTTCTCTCGACGGGCGTCGCTTTAACATCGCCTGTGGGCAGATTGATATTGGTAACGCGGCAACTGACATGACCGAGGTTATGCAACAAGGTGTCCCGCAGGCCAATCTGGAGGTGAAGGCGGAGCCTGTCATGAGTGTTGATAACGTCGCTTCCGCGGTCCTCTATATGGACAGTCTGACATTGGATGCAAATGTGCAGTTTATGACGGTTATGGCGACGACGATGCCATATATTGGCCGGGGATAATTAATCCCCGAGTTTGCAGCTTAAATAGGCGATGACAGCATCTTGTAACTCTGTGAGGATGCTGTCCGCTTTATCTTTAAGGCCGGGCTCTTTAATGCGAAGGACGACAGAAGAGCACATAACAACAATTACACGAACAATATTTTGTCGTTGTTCGTCGCTAAACCCACGGTTATCCAGCAGGCCATACCCAGAGAAGAAATCAATCATCTGCTGTTCCATGCTGTGGTTCAGGTTGATCCATTCTTTGTTGTTGAAAAGTGCGCCGTTTAACCGGTGATAGAGTTCATCCTGCTGATGAATTTTCATGTAAGCACTTAACGTTTCCCGGACTACATGGCGCCAATGGGCATGTTGACTGACGTCAGAGAAAACGGCGGTGAGTTGCTCATTGATGTCTTGGATAACCTGTTGCCCTAGGGCAATGAGAACTGAGTCTCTTTCTTTGAAATACTGGTATACCGAGCCGACTGGGATATTTGCTTTTTTCGCGATGCTACTGGTTGTGATATCCGCAATTTCATTATGTAACAGCAGTTCTTCAGCAGCTTTTAAGATTTTTTCAACGCGCGCCCGAGAGCGATTTTGTGTAGGAAGCTTGCGGTCCGTTATTCCGGCGTTTGGCGTTTTCATATGAATATCAGTATTTATTACTTTTCTAAAGGTCAGCCATTGCTGCAAACAACATGACAAATTTAACCATGAATATGTTTGTCTAATACATATCAAGGTGGCCAACGTCGAGGCTTTTTTTATTAGAAAAAGTTATGAAGTAAACAATTATGATAAATATGCAGTTTTTATTGATTTGTTGTGATTGCTTCTGCAGGTAGTCGTGTTTGTATATGTGGGGGTTATCAGGCGAGAGAGCTTGCGGTAGATGTATAATTCCCGCCTCATTATATAAGGCGGGAACATGGGAATTACGGATGTAATTACTTTAGGAAAGTTGTGATTTCGTCTTTCAGGGCCAAGCGCTGACGGCGGAGCTGTTTTTCAAAACCTTCGTCCGCTGGCTCAACATTTGTTTCAATGCGGTGAATTTGACGGTTCACATCGTGATATTCCTCAGTCAGTTTGGCAAAATGCGCGTTGCTTTGGTTGAGATCGCGGATTTTGTCTGCAGCTTCTGGGAACTCTTCGTGCAATTCATGTGGAACGTGAGACATTGTTTAACCATCCATTTAGTTGTTGTTTCCTCATGATATTGGCGAGAGCCTTATCAGGGTTCATTGACTTGCCGCAAATGAGATAACAATTTTTTGTATCGGTATGGTAAAATAAGCAGGAGAACTTTACTCTTTTTTGGATTGTCTCAGTTCCCGGTGAGAAATGTAGGTTGTTGCCGCTACAATCATCGCGCCGCCAAGGATCACAAATTGGTCTGGAACCTCAGAGAATACAAGATATCCAATAGCCGCGGCCCAGATTAACTGCAGGAAATTAATCGGTTGGGTCAATGTGATTGGGGCCGCCTGAAAGGCGCGTGTGACTGCATAATGCCCGATGGTCGCAAATACTGCTGTTAAGGCAAGCCAGCCCAATTCTGACATGGTTGGTGTCTGCCATTGCATGATCGAACCGGGGAGCAATGTAATGGTACACCCGATGGAGAGCATGCCGACAATCATTGCCGAATTGTCTGTATCTGTTAGACGCTTTGCCATCAAAAATGAAGCCGCGAACAAAGGTGCGGCGCAAAGCTGTGCAAGCTGCCCCAGGTTAATATCCTGAAAACCTGGGCGCAGAATAATTAAGGTGCCGACAAGGCCAACCAAAACCCCCATAACACGGCGAACGCGGAGT
>JAEPMY010000046.1 GCA_017643685.1 Sneathiella sp. | reverse complement strand
ATGGGGTTACTGATAAAGGTAACTTTTGTCCAACAACTTGGGCATAATGTACCTTGAATGGTCACGGGATTTTCGCAGCATGGGCAGTAGGGCGGAAAAGCCAAGTCTAATAATTGGTTTTTCACATAATTGAGGCCAGAGCGCATTTTTAAAGGGTCGAGTAGCTGCATTGAGCAACTATATAAGATAGTTCTTTAGTTGGGGCTTTAAAATTCAGGGAATTCGTAAATTGTTTTCCAGAAGCTCTCATGTCATAACAGCGACCATGATGACAACTGCTCCTTCAGATAGCTATTTATTTGACCGACGGCTGATCGCGGCGCGCCGGGGCCGAGCGATCCGCGGCGATTGGGCGCGGCATGGTTTTTTGTTTGATGAGGTTGCCGACCGATTGGCCGAACGGCTTCTGGATATTACTCAGACATATGAACTCGCGCTGGATCTTGGGGCGCGAAGTGGCGCGCTTGGTAGGTATTTGATTGGCAATGGCCGAGTTAAACAGCTTGTCACCGCTGATTTGAGCGCAGATATGTTGAAAGCGTCCACTGCTTCTGCTGTTGTTTCGGCGGATGAGGAGTTTTTGCCCTTTAAAGCAGAGAGCTTTGATTTGGTGGGGAGTAATCTATCCCTTCACTGGACAAATGATCTGCCGGGATCTTTGGTTCAGATTCGACGAAGTTTGAAGCCGGATGGGTTGTTTATTGCATCTCTTTTTGGAATTGAAACGCTTAATGAATTAAAATCATGTCTCGTTGAAGCTGAGCTGGAAGTCCGCGGCGGTATGTCTCCAAGAATTTCCCCTTTTACGGATGTCCGTGACGCGGGGAGTTTATTGCAGCGAGCGGGATTTGCACTTCCGGTAACTGATGTCGATGTGATCACTCTCAAATATCAGAACGCGTTTGCTTTGATGCAGGAACTTCGCGGAATGGGCGAGGCGAACGCTCTGGTGGAGCGGCAGAAAACTATGACAGGCCGTACTGTTTTGATGCGTGCTGCTGAGATTTATCACGAGAAGTTCGCAGGCGAAGATGGATTGATACCTGCAACCTTCCAAATCATTTATTTAACTGGTTGGGCCCCACATGAGAGCCAGCAGCAACCGCTTCGTCCAGGTGCTGGACAAACTAACTTAAAAGATATTCTCTAATTAAATTCGCACGACAGAATGGTCAAAGTCATAAAAAATTCACAAATGTAACCGTTTACATTTTTTGTTTCCTCGTTCATCCTCTGTGAAAACAACACGAGGGAGAGAGGCATGGTAGCGACAATTCGCGATGTAGCGAAGCTTGCAAACGTATCTGTTGCAACTGTCTCTCGCTATGTAAATGGCACCCGCAAAGTTCGCGGGAAAACTGCGGAACGCGTAAAGTTTGCGATTGAGGAATTAGGGTTTCGGCCAAATGCAGTTGGACGAAGCCTGTCTACCTCCACCACGAAATCCATTGGAATGGTGATCCCCTCAATCTCTAACCCGGTTTTCTCCGACGCTGTCTCGGGGGTTAGTGCTGCCATCCGCAAAGAGGGATATTCTCTAACCCTGACAACCAGCCAATACTCCCCGGAAGGGGAGGTCGATGCAATTTCCACTCTGTTAGAGAACCGGGTGGATGGGGTTATCTTGACGGTAACTGATCCAGAAACAAGCAAGGCGCTGGAGCTTCTTGAGAAATCAGCCGTTCCCTTTGTGATGATCTATAACCAGCCAAGTTCCGGCCGCGCGACAATGACTGTTGATAATGTTGCAGCTGGCAAGGAAGTCGCTGGAGAATTGATCAAGCTGGGGCATAAGCGTCTTGGAATGGTGTCCGGCAAATTTGCTTCTTCAGATCGGGCTTTGGCCCGAATGAATGGATTTGTAAAAGGGGTAAGAGACGCAAGGCTAACAGCACCGGTTATCTGTGAGGTTGATTTTGAGGCTCAGGATATCAGTGACGTTTTGGAACCTATGTTTAAGGATATGAACGCTGCCCCAAGCGCGCTGTTCTGTTCTAACGATATTTTGGCGATCTCCGTCATCGGAGCGCTTCGCCGATTAAAGATTGCGGTCCCAAAAGAGGTGTCCGTAATTGGCTTCGACGGTATTGCCGTGGGACGCCACATGTATCCCACTTTGGCGACGGTGGTGCAGCCGTCAAAAGAGATGGGTAAGGCCGCAGCCAGAAATTTATTTGAAAGGCTTGCGGGAGGTCAGGATCCTCAATCTGTGATCTTGCCACACGAATTTACCATTGGGGAATCGGCGGGACCCGCCGCCAAGCATGATCCCACCGATCTCCAGACACAATCCAAACCAACATCGAAAAGGTCTCCGACATGATCAGGAAAGTACTGAAATCTGCCCTGTTGGGCGCTGCGCTTATGGTTAGCGCAGGAACTACTGTTTCGCAAGCTGCAGATGCGATTTGTTATAACTGCCCACCACAATGGGCTGACTGGGCAACCCAGTTGAAGACGATCCAGGAAAATCTTGGATACGAGATTCCACATGACAACAAAAACTCAGGCCAGACACTGTCTCAGCTGCTTGCTGAGAAAGAAAGCCCAGTAGCAGACGTTGCCTATTATGGTGTGTCATTTGGTATTCAAGCTGGTGAAAAAGATGTGGTTGAGCCTTATAAGCCAGCGCATTTTGACGAAATACCTGAAGGTCTGAAAGATCCAGAGGGGAAATGGTTTACCATCCACTCTGGCACACTGGGTTTCTTTGTGAATGTGGATGCGCTTGAAGGCAAGCCTGTTCCAACATCTTGGAATGATCTCCTGAAAGAAGATTATAGCGGTATGGTCGGTTATCTGGATCCGTCTTCCGCATTCGTTGGATATGCTGGTGCTGTGGCCGTCAACCGGGCAATGGGCGGTAGTCTCGACGACTTTACGCCAGGGATTAAGTTCTTCCAGGATCTTGCAAAGAATGATCCAATCGTTCCAAAACAAACTTCATATGCTCGTGTTCTGTCCGGTGAAATTCCGATCCTGCTGGATTATGATTTCAATGCCTATCGTGCGATTTACAAAGACAACGCAAATGTGAAATTTGTTATTCCTTCTGAAGGTACCGTTGTTGTGCCGTATGTAATGAGTCTTGTGAAGAACGCTCCTAATCCTGAAAAAGGTAAGAAGATCCTCGACTTCATTATGTCTGATGAAGGACAGAAAGTGTGGGCAAACGCTTATCTACGCCCAGTTCGGGCATCTGCGCTCTCTAAAGAGGCTGCGACGAAATTCCTGCCAGAAAGCGACTATGTCCGCTCAACACCTGTTGATTACGGAAAAATGGCTGCTGTTCAGAACGACTTCAAACAGCGTTACCTGAACGAAGTTCGCTAATCCTGATTGGGGGAGGGGCTTGAATGCCCCTCTCCACCCTTAATTTGAGCGCATTGATGGTTTCATTCTTAAAATCCAGACTATTTTATCTGTTACTGCCAACCCTGATCGTCACTCTTGCTTTTTTTCTTATTCCAATGGTTCAGTTAATCATTGTGGGAGCATCTGGTGAAGAGGGGGCAATGGCATATCTGTCGTTTCTCACTAAGCCCCGGCATTTTGAAAGCACGGTGGCCACGGTTCTTTTATCCGCATTGGTGACGTTGGCCGCGGTAATCATTTCCACCATTTCCGGGATATTCCTTGTTCGCAACCAATTTTGGGGGCGGGAGACGCTGATTTCTCTCCTCACTTTCCCTCTTGCCTTCCCAGGGGTTGTCGTCGGCTTTCTGATTATCATGTTGGCCGGCCGCCAAGGGCTGATTGGCGGCATCACGAAATCCCTGACCGGGGATAAAGTGGTGTTCGCTTATTCGATGGCGGGGCTGTTCCTGGGGTATCTGTATTTCTCTATTCCGCGTGTGATTTTGACCATTATGGCAACCGCAGAAAAGTTGGATAGATCTCTGGAAGAAGCGGCCAAGTCTCTGGGGGCGAGCCAATGGCGCGTTATTCGTGATGTCATGTTGCCAGCACTCAAGCCCGGATTGATCGCATCCGGTGCAATTTGTTTCGCGACCTCAATGGGGGCTTTCGGAACCGCGTTTACTTTGGCAACTAACATCGACGTCATCCCAATGACTATCTACACAGAATTTACCTTGAATGCGAATTTTGCAGGGGCGGCAAGTCTGTCTATCATTTTGGGTCTGATTACCTGGTTAGCGCTATTTATTGCGCGTAGCCTTTCTGGTTCTACAGTTGCGGCATCGGGGTAAGTCATGGCACGTCAAAAACTCTATTTTTATCTTCAGTTGGCCTTCACCCTTTTGGTCTCTGCTTTCCTGATTGTTCCTGTAGTTCTGTCGGTGATGGCAGGTCTTACAAATAACTTTTTTAAAGGAGTTGAGAGTGGTTTCACTTTCAAATGGGTGATCGAGGTTTGGGATCTTTATGCGGATACCATTTTCCTCTCCATGTTTATCGCCTTTGCATGTCTGGTTGTGACATTATTAATCGGCATTCCAATGGCCTATGTTCTGGCGAAAACAGGCGGCAGGTCAGCGCGCATGTTTGAAGAAATCATAACCTTGCCCGTTGCAATTCCGGGCCTGGCGATTGCGCTAGCCTTGATTATGACTTACGGCGGTTTTCGCGATTTTCGGGCAAGCTGGCTGTTTGTTCTGGTCGGCCATGTGCTCTACACACTACCCTTCATGGTACGTTCCGTTCTGGCGGTTCTCTCCAGCATTAACTTTACAGAGCTGGAAGAAGGGGCGGCGAGCCTCGGTGCTACTTTCTGGCAGCGTTTCTGGCATGTGATTATTCCAAATGCGCGCCCCGGAATTTTGGCCGGTGCATTGATGGTCATTACGCTTTCTATTGGAGAGTTCAACCTGACCTGGATGCTACACACACCACTAACAAAAACATTGCCGGTGGGATTGGCTGATAGCTATGCCTCAATGCGATTGGAAGTCGCCAGTGCCTACACTCTGGTCTTTTTCATCATGATCATACCGCTCTTGATCGCAATGCAGATTTATTCATCTGACGGTCGGCGGACAAAGAAACAGGCTGCCGCGAAAAAGAACGCGCAGCAGGAGACATAAAATGCAGGATCCAACATCTATTGTTATTGCCGGATGCGGGAAAACCTTTCCTGATGGTACTCAGGCTTTAAGCCCTATTAATCTTGAGATCATGGGCGGAGAGACAGTCGTCCTCCTCGGTCCGTCAGGGTGCGGGAAGACAACTCTTCTTCGGATCATTGCAGGGCTGGAGCAGCCAGATGATGGCGGTGAGGTTATTTTTGGCGGTGAAGATGTAACGCGCCTTCCTATTGAAAAACGGAATGTGGGGATGGTTTTTCAGTCTTACGCCCTGTTCCCAAATATGACCGTATCTGAAAATGTCGGTTATGGCTTGAAAGTTCGCAAGGAAAGTTCTGAGGCGATAGCGCTTCGTGTGCAGGAAATGCTCGAAATGATGCAGATTTCGGATCTTGCTGACCGCAGAATTGACCAACTATCTGGTGGGCAGCGGCAACGAGTGGCTCTCGCCCGTGCCATTGCTGTGCGCCCCCGTGTCCTTTTACTGGATGAGCCTCTTACGGCGCTGGACGCGCTGCTGCGTGATCATTTGCGGATGGAAATTGACACCCTTTTGCGCCGTCTCAATATCACCGCAATTTACGTCACCCATGATCAGGCTGAGGCTATGGCTCTTGGAGATCGGATTGTTGTGATGAGCAAAGGAGAGATTTCTCAGATAGGAACCCCGCGGGAAATATATCATCAGCCGAAAACAGATTTTGTTGCCAGTTTTATTGGAACCATGAACGCACTGCCTGTGCAAAATGCCTATTGCCGTCCAGAAGATGTCCAAATTGTTGAAAATGGCAATGACGCTGATTTTACGGGTCAAGTGGAGGCATCGTTCTTCCTCGGTGATCGCACGCGCCTTGTCCTGAAAGGGATTACGGATGGTGACTTTATTGTCGAGGCGCCTTTGCGTGATGAGGTCGAAGAGGGCACAAAAATTGCGGTTAAGGTGCCAGCAGAAAAACGAATTGTTCTAGATATGCAATTGACAGATAAAGGTGCGCTATGATCTTGGGGCAACTTACAGATAGCCACATTAAGGTGGGCGGACGTCTAGCTTATGGTCTATTCGATTCTAAGGTAATGTTTGAGGCTGCGATTAAGCGGCTTAATGAATTTACACCAAAAGTGGATGCGGTCATTGTCACGGGAGATCTGACGGATATTGGTCTGCCAGAAGAATATGAGCGTTTGCGGGAGTGTTTGGATCAGATTGAGGCGCCATGGTTTCCTGTGCCGGGTAACCATGATCAGCGAGATAACTTCCTGAAATGTTTTGGTGATTTATCTGCACTTAAAGACTGTGATGAGTTCGCGCACTATTGTGTCGAGGATTTCCCGGTTCGTCTTATCGGCCTTGATACCGTTGTTTCTGGAAAGTCATATGGTCATCTTTGTGAAAAACGGCTGCAGTGGCTTGATCACAAGCTGAATGAACAACCCGATCGCCCAACCATGCTGTTTATGCATCATCCACCAATCAAGGTGGGGATTACCCACATGGATGTACAAAATCTGCTAAATGGCGAAGCGCTGTTTGAATGTATCGCACCACATAAACAGGTGAAGCATTTGGCTTGCGGTCACGTCCACCGTGCGATTGAAACATGTGTAAATGGCGTTGGTGTGAGTATCGCACCAAATGGTGCCCATGCTGTCGCACTAGACCTTGAGCCAAATGGCCCTGCCTGTTTTGAAATGGATCCCGCGGCGTTTCGTGTCTTCAGGATTGATGACGAGAGTTTGCAGATTGTCTCCCACGTAGGGTACGTGGAAGATAATGGAGGGAAGCATCCATTCTTCGATGAGAATGGAAACCTGATAACCTAAACCTACAGGAGATCTCGAAGCATTGCGATCAGCGGAATATCTGCTGGTGGCATGGGATATTCCTTTAATTGATTGGCGCGCACCCATTTGAGGACTTGTCCTTCAGCCGGGATGGGTGTGCCATTCCAACGGCGGCATACATAGAGAGGCATCAACAGATGGAACTTCTCATAGCCATGGCTCGCAAAAGTAAACGGGGCAAGGCAGGCTTCTGTGACATCAATCGAAAGCTCTTCTTTTAGCTCGCGAATGAGGGCCACTTCCGGGCTCTCGCCAACTTCTACTTTTCCGCCTGGAAATTCCCAAAGTCCTGCCATGGATTTCCCCTCCGGACGCTGGGCAATCAGAATGCGATTGTCGTCATCAACAAGGGCGACGGCCGAGACAAGCACGGTCGGATAGTCTGACATGGTGAATTCCTTAGCTGCGGTAGTCGGCGTTAATATCGATATATCCGTGGGTTAAATCACAAGTCCACGCATAGGCGCTGCCGCCTCCCACTCCAACATCAACATGAATTGGAATATCTTTCCCTTTCATAAGGGGTGCCACTTGATCTTCGTTATAGTTCGGGCTTGGCGCCCCATTTTCAGCGATCGTTACGCCACATATGTTAATGAAAAGTTTGTCGCGGCTTGCTCTCTCTCCAGATTTGCCAACAGCCATGACAATCCGGCCCCAGTTGGCATCCTCGCCGGCAATGGCCGTCTTGACCAGCGGCGAATTTGCAATAGCAAGGGCAATGGTTTTTGCTGACGCGTCATTTTCGGCACCGCCTACCTTAACGGTAATAAATTTACTGGCCCCTTCACCATCTTTGGCAATTTGCTGTGCAAGATCCTGCATCAGATTGAGCAGTGCCTCTTTAAAACTGGCAAGCGCTGCATCATTTGCGTCAGTTGGTGTTTCGTTGCCCGCAGCACCGGTTGCAAACAGCATTACACTATCACTTGTGGATGTGTCACTGTCCACAGTTACACAGTTGAAGCTTTTCTCATTCTCGGAAGAGAGAAGCGCCTGCAAAATTGTTGACGGGATGTTTGCGTCTGTAAATATGAAAGCAAGCATCGTTGCCATATCAGGCGCGATCATGCCGGAACCTTTGGCAAAGCCAGAAATGGTCACTGTTTTACCGCCAAGTTCACAGGTCGCAGTCGCCCCTTTGGGGAATGTATCCGTCGTTAGAATTGCCTGTGCGGCTGCTTCTTGAGCTTCTTCGCTAAGTTCTTTCAATAGATCAGGCAATGCGCTGGTAATTTTCGCTGTCGGGACAGGCTCTCCAATCACACCAGTAGAGGCCAGATAAACTTCTTCAGGTTTACACCCTAACAAATCAGCGGTTGCTGCGGCCGTTTGTTCGACTGTGTCGATGCCGGCTTGCCCGGTAAATACGTTTGCAATACCTGCATTTACGACAAGAGCTCGCGCGGAGCCGGTTGGAAGGATTTTACGCCCCCAGTCAACAGGTGCGCCCGGCATGCTGTTTTTGGTAAAAACGGCTGCGGCGCTGGTGCCATCCTCCATAACAGCCAGCAATAGGTCATCACGCCCTTTGTAACGCATCCCAGAATTAGTGGTCGCGAAGCGAACGCCTGCCACTTTCGGCAAGGATGGGAAATGATCAGGGGCTAGCGGTGACTTCTGCATGGTCTTTGCCTTAAAAAATAAACGATATGATTTGCAGATACTGCAACTTATGTATCAGGGTCAATTCGGATTGAAAGAGTGGGAAAATTTATTCTGAACGTGTGGCGCAGAGCATATAATTCACGTCCAGATCACGGCTGATCCGCCAGCTATCTGATAGCGGGTTATATGTTGCTCCGGCCATGTCCAAGACACTAAGCCCGTTGCCACGTAGTAGGTGAACCACTTCCGACGGTTTCAGGAATTTTTTCCAGTTATGGGTACCACGAGGAAGCCACCTAAGTACATATTCGGCGCCAACAATTGCAAGTGCATAGCTTTTCAGGGTGCGGTTAAGGGTGGCGACAAACATAATCCCGCCAGGCTTTAGCATTTGGCAGCAGGCAGCGGCAAATCCCTCTAGATCCGCGACATGCTCAATCACTTCCATGTTGAGGATAATGTCAAACTGTTCACCAGAGGCGGCCAATTCTTCAGCTGTTGTGTGGCGATAATCAATATCAAGCCCACCTTTTTCTGAGTGAAGAGATGCGACATTGATGTTGGTTTCAGATGCGTCGGCAGCAACAACCTCAGCGCCCAAGCGGGCCATAGGTTCAGATAGGAGGCCACCGCCACAGCCAATATCAAGCAGGCGAAGGCCTTCTAGTGGTTTAAGCTGCGCTACACCATCTGCGTTTTTAATGCCGAAATGGTCGATGACTTTGTCCCGAATATACCCGATGCGGATTGGATTGAATTTATGAAGGGGGCGGAATTTGCCCTTTTCATCCCACCATTCGTCCGCCATAGCGGCGAAGTTGGCAATCTCTTCTGGGTCTACTGATTTAGCTTTGGCTGCGTCTGTCATGACAGTTCAATCAAAAAATATTCTCGAAAAACTAATAAATGTGTCGCAATGCTTGCCGAGCAAGCAGTCTTAAGTATATGTATACGCTCCTTCGTAATGAAAAGGTAGCCGTTCGTATAATAAAACGGTAAGCGGTTATGCGTATAAGAAAGGTTAGTGCGCAAATGGCACGGCTTGTAATGAAATTTGGCGGTACTTCTGTTGGATCTGTTGAACGGATCAAGAATGTCGCCAAACGCGTTCAAAAAGAGGTGGAGGCTGGTAACGAAGTTGCAGTCGTTGTCTCTGCGATGTCCGGTGAAACAAATCGTCTGGTTGGTCTCACGCGGGATGTTGCTTCTTTGCATGATGCTCGTGAATATGATGTTGTCGTCTCCAGCGGTGAGCAGGTGACGGTTGGGTTGCTGGCGATGGCTTTGCAGGATCTGGGAATTAATGCCCGCTCTTGGCTGGGCTGGCAGGTTCCGATTAAAACGAGCGATGTACATGGCGCTGCGCGGATTCAAGAAATCGACTGTGGTGATATCATTCGCCGCTTCGAAGAGGGTCAAGTCGCTGTATGCGCTGGTTTCCAAGGCGTCGGCCCAATGAACCGAATTACGACGCTGGGTCGCGGTGGGTCTGATACATCTGCTGTGGCGCTTGCTGCTGCGCTGGATGCGGATCGCTGCGATATCTATACGGATGTTGATGGCGTTTATACCGCTGATCCTCGGATCGCGACAAAAGCATCCAAGCTTGATAGAATTACTTATGAAGAGATGCTGGAACTGGCCTCCCTTGGCGCGAAGGTTTTGCAGACCCGTTCCGTTGAAATGGCAATGAAGCACCAGGTGAAACTGCAGGTGCTTTCCAGTTTTGAAGATTTGCCAGGTACACTGGTTGTTGATGAGGAAGATATTGTGGAAGAGCAAGTCGTAAGTGGCGTAACCTATACCCGTGATGAAGCGAAGGTAACCCTGCAGCAAGTCAATGATCAACCCGGTGTCGCCGCAACCGTTTTCGGAGCACTGGCCGAAGCGCATGTGAATGTGGATATGATCGTGCAGAACGTCTCTGAAGATGGTAAGGCGACAGACCTCACATTTACTGTTGGTCGCGGTGAGCTGGATGCCTGTTTAAAAGTTTTGGATGGCCTTAAAGATCAAGTGAATTGCAAAGCGATTGTACCTGATCCGAACGTCGTGAAAGTTTCTATCGTCGGTATGGGAATGCGTAGTCATGCAGGTGTTGCACAGACTATGTTTGCCGCGCTTGCAGAAAAGGGTATTAATATCCAGGTGATTTCGACATCTGAAATCAAGGTTAGCGTGTTGCTGGCGGAAGAATATACAGAGCTTGCCGTTCGCACACTTCACACAGCTTTTAATCTGGATGCAGCTTAAAATATGACAGAAACAACATCGCAAGAGGGGGCGCAGGCACTCGAAAATGCCTGGAAGCGCGGATGTGAATTTCTTGGCACAGACTATGCCATTTTGGGCGGTGCCATGTCCTGGGTGTCTGAGCGGAATTTGGTTTCGGCCATTTCTAATGCGGGCGGTTTTGGTGTCATCGCTTGCGGGGCCATGACGCCGGATCTTCTGGATCAAGAAATTCAGGCGACGAAAGAGCTCACGGACAAGCCGTTTGGCGTGAATCTGATTACCATGCATCCTGATTTGGAGCAATTGGTTGATATCTGCCTGAAACATAAAGTAGGGCATGTGGTGTTGGCTGGTGGTTTACCAGCGAAGACAACAATCCTGAAAGTGAAAGAGGGCGGCGCAAAAACGATCTGTTTCACGCCGACATTGGCATTGGGTAAAAAGCTGGTGCGTACGGGGGTTGACGCGCTCGTTATCGAGGGGATGGAAGCTGGCGGTCATATTGGTCCAGTTTCCACAAGTGTGTTAGCGCAAGAAATCTTGCCTAATATCACGGATGTACCTGTTTTTGTCGCTGGCGGTATTGGCCGCGGTGAAGCCATTACCAGCTACCTGCGAATGGGCGCTGCTGGATGCCAGTTGGGCACAAGGTTTGTTTGCGCCGACGAGTGTATTGCTCACCCGGCTTTCAAAAAAGCGTTTATGCGGGCAAGTGCTCGTGACGCTGTGACAACAGTGCAGGTGGATCCGCAATTTCCTGTTATCCCTGTTCGGGCACTAAATAATGAAGGTGCTCAGAAATTTATCGAAACACAGCACGAGGTGATCGGTAAATATCGCAGCGGTGAATTGGATCTGGAAGCGGCGCAGCTTGAGATTGAACATTACTGGGCCGGTGCCTTGCGCCGTGCTGTTATAGATGGTGATGTGGAATTTGGCTCTGTTATGGCAGGGCAAAGCGTTGGCATGGTGAAAAAAGAACAGCCGGTTGCTGAGATCATTCAGGAGCTGGTTGGCGAGGCCCAAGACGCTTTCGCTGCATAAAGGAGCAGCAGAAAGGTAATTAGATGAACAGTGCGGCAGTCACCGGACCCCGTATTCTGTTCCGTCAGATCCGACAGGTGATGGCGGGCACGGGGGACGCTGAACTCCGTTTACAGAAAATTGTTCGTCTGATTGCTTCCAATATGATCGCCGAAGTGTGCTCTTGTTACCTGATGCGCGCCGGCGAAATGCTGGAACTTTTCGCGACAGAAGGCCTGAAACAAGAGGCAATCCATAATACCCGCCTTCGGGTTGGTGAAGGCTTGATCGGGGACATTGCCGCGCATTCCCGACCGCTTAACCTTTCTGATGCACAAAGCCATCCACAATTTGCATATCGTCCTGAAACCGGGGAGGAGGTTTATCACTCCCTCCTTGGCGCGCCGATCTTGAGAGGTGGGCGTGTTATTGGGGTGCTGGCAGTTCAGAACCGAACTCGCCGTCAATACACTGAAGAAGAGGTGGAAGCGCTTCAAACAGTAGCAATGGTTGTGGCGGAGCTCGTCTCTTCTGAGGAGATGATCAGTTCCAAGGAGCTTCTGGATACTGCTGGAAACGCGACTAAGCCCCACCGATTGACAGGGCGGCCGCTTGCCGATGGGTTGGCGAGTGGCTATGCAATCCTGCACGAGCCGCATATCGTCGTGCAAAGGACAATTTCCGAAAATTCCGGGGAAGAGCAGCTTCGCTTAGAAAAGGCGATTTTGGCGCTGCAAGATGCCATCGATGAAATGCTGGTTGATCCGGAAGGCATTCTGACAGATGAATCCCGGGATATTTTCGAAGCTTATAAAATGTTCGCTCATGATAAAAGCTGGCTCAAAAAGCTTGAGACAGCGGTTGATTCAGGGCTGACATCTGAAGCCGCAATTAAGCGTGTTCAAGATGATACGCGCGCGCGTATGCGGAAAATTACGGATCCTTATATCCGCGAGCGTCTTTCAGATCTGGATGATCTGGCAAATCGGCTTTATTTACATTTGGATGGAATCGCGGTTCCAGACCGCCAGCATCTGGATCAGGACACAGTTGTTGTCGCCCGTAATATGGGTGCGGCAGAACTACTGGATTACGATAAAGATCGTTTGAAAGGCGTAGTGCTGGTTGAGGGAACTCGTAATAGCCATGTGGCTATTGTTGCGCGGTCTATTGGTATTCCAGTGCTTGGCCAGTGCACCGAGATTTCCAATATTATTGAGGATGGCGACTTCATCCTGGTGGATGCAGAAAATGCGCAAGTGTTTGTGCGTCCTGGTGATGATGTTATTCAGACATTTAATCGCAGTATTCGTCATCGGGAAGAACGTCAGGCCAAATACGCGGCACTTCGTGATAAGAAAGCGATTTCTAAAGATGGCCAGAAAGTTATGCTCAGCATGAATGCTGGCTTGCTAATTGATTTGGACAACTTTGCTGTTGCAGGGGCCGAGGGAATTGGCCTTTTCCGGACAGAGCTACAATTTATGGTCCGATCCCAAATGCCGAAGGTGGATGAGCAGACATCTCTTTATTCTCGTGTTCTTGATAAAGCGGACGGAGCCCCCGTTGTTTTCCGCACCCTTGATGTTGGAGGTGATAAAGCCCTTCCATATCTGGAAATGAAAGAAGAAGAAAATCCAGCACTTGGATGGAGAGCCATTCGTATTGGATTGGATCGCCCCGCTCTTCTAAAAGCACAGCTTCGGGCGATGGTCCGTGCAGCAAAGGGACGTGAACTCTCTTTGATGTTCCCAATGGTTGCGGAGGTGTCTGAGTTTGTCGAGGCGAAGTCTCTGCTTTTGAAAGAAGTGGAGCGTGAAAGCCGGAGAGAGGGGGGAGGGCCAACTTCTGTAAAAGTTGGTACAATGATTGAAGTGCCTTCTATCGTTTGGCAGCTGCCACAGCTTTTATCTGAGGCTGACTTTGTATCCGTTGGTTCTAATGATTTGATGCAGTTTTTCTTTGCTGTTGACCGGGGTAATTCCATGGTCACAGATCGCTATGACATGCTCAGCCCGAGTTTTCTGACATTGCTCCGTTATATTGCCAAAGAATGTAATCGGACTGAAACGCCGCTGTCTTTATGCGGTGATATCGCGGGTCGTCCGTTGGAGGCGCTCGCCTTGATTGGCCTAGGTTTTCGCCATCTCTCGATGTCAATCGAAGGGTTAGGGCCTGTAAAGGAAATGATCCGCACAACTGATATCTCCAAGCTGGAAAATTTTGTGCAGAAATTGTGTAGCAATTCGGCTCATTCAGTCCGAGAACAGCTTCGCGCCTTCGCCAAGGATCATGGGACGGTGATTTAAATCATTGAACATTCGTCATTTTTGCAGATAATTGCGGAAATAGTGATGAGCGTAGAACGCAAAGGCGAGACACATTGTGTCTGTGGAAAGGCGACGGGGTTCAATGAGTAAACAGGGGAAGCTTCCATTAAATAAAGACGAAGCGCGCCTGAAGTTAGGGATAGATAATTCCACTGACGAAGCGACTGAAACACCTATCCACAAAGATGCAGAGAAGCCATCTGAGCTGGTTCAGAATACTGACACGCCTGAGGCTGAAAACTCTAGCAATGAGATGCTTGAACCTCAGTTCACATCGGCTGAAGAACTGGGGCAGCAGGATCACAACATACCGCATACTCTGGGCGAAAACCTTCGAGATGAACGAGAGCGCCAAGGCTTGACGCTTCACGATGTAGCTGAACAGCTTCGATTGCGTCCAAAGCAAATCGAAGCCTTGGAAAATGGTGATTACGATAGTCTTCCAGGGCACACTTTTGTTGCCGGATTCCTGAGATCGTATGCAAACCTTCTTCGGCTGGATGCTATTGCAATCGTAGAGCTATACCGCAGTGAAAGCCAAGTAGGTACTCAGCCAGCAGAGTTGGCATTCCCAGAACCCACTTCAGAAGGTCGGATTCCAGGTAGCGGTTTGATTCTAGCTGCTCTGTTGCTTGTGGCGGCTTTGTTCGCTGGTTGGTATTTTTATTTGGAAGAAAACCGGCTGGAGTTAGAGCAGGTTGCGAACCTGCCGGAAGAGCTACTAAATAAAATTGGCGGAGAGGAGCAAGCTCTACCCACTGAAGAAGAGACTGTCACTTCAGATACATCTTCAGTTGCGGAAGTAGCAAAGCCCGAACTTGTGGAAAATGTCAGTACATCAGATGAAACTCAATCGGTTGTTGCGTCAGCTGACACACAGCCTGATGCGGATTTAAGTTCTGAAGATTCAGCAACTGTGTCGGCACAACCTGAGCCAGTTGTAATGGAAGAGGCACCTGATGTTGCTGTTTCGGCTGCCAAAATCCTTGAAGCAAAAGAAGAGGTCTTCGCGGAAAAAACTGAAGCTCCGGCAACCGTGGCTCCTGAGAGTGAGGTTGCTTCGGTAGTTGATGCGCCAGAGCCAGTCGAGGTTGCGGAAGTGCCAGTGAATCAACCTTCTGAGCCAGTTGTGACGGCAAGTGAACCACAGCCGGCGTCTCAGATAAATGAACAAACACCAGAGTATCCGCAAAGCACGCTGACCGCTCCAGAGAATGCAGATGCTGTCGCTGATACTGCACCTGTAAGGGGGGCTGATCTGGGCGTTGAAAATGCTGATAGCCGTGTGGTCTTGGTTGCTGTGCAGGAAACCTGGGTTCAGGTTGCAGATCAAAGCGGAGAGGTGTTGTTTGATAGTGTGCTTGGCGCGGGCGATAGCTATATGCTGCCGAACAGAGATGACCTCCAGCTCAGTGCTGCAAACGCAGGTGGCCTGGAGGTTCGTTTAGATGGTCAATCTATTGGAATGCTCGGATTGAACGGTGTAATCGTCCAGTCAATGCCGGTAACAGACGAGACATTGCGCGAGAAAATTCGGACTTCTGAATAAGGCTTCAGGCCTGACATCATGTGTTCACGGAAAGAACGGTTGAAATTTTCGGCGTCTCGCGCCATTTTAAGCGTAAATTTTGACGCGGCCAGACCGCAGAAGACAAGCGAAAAGCACCTGTTTTATGAGCGTAAGACCCTATCGCGATATTATTCGCCGTAAATCACGTCAGATCATGGTTGGAAATGTGCCTGTTGGGGGGGATGCCCCTATCAGTGTCCAGTCGATGACGAATACGTTGACATCTGATGCAAAGGCAACGATTGAGCAAATACACGCTCTTGAAGAAGCCGGAGCTGACATGGTTCGGGTTTCTTGTCCGGACGTTGAAAGCACTCAAGCGTTAAAGGAAATTGTGCGCGAAACAACGGTTCCAATTATCGCGGACATTCATTTCCATTATCAGCGCGGTATCGAGGCTGCTGAGGCTGGCGCGGCCTGCCTGCGGATTAATCCTGGAAATATTGGATCACCGGATCGGGTGCGCGAAGTTATTCGCGCTGCGGAAGATCACGGCTGTTCCATGCGCATCGGGGTAAACGCGGGCAGCCTAGAGCGAGAATTGTTGGAGAAATACGGAGAACCTTGTCCGGAAGCAATGGTGGAATCGGCTCTCAACCACGCGAGAATTCTCGAAGACAACAATTTTGATAACTTCAAAATCAGTGTAAAGGCATCCGATGTTTTCCTGTCTGTTGCCGCCTATCAAGGACTGGCAGAAGCCTGTGACTATCCACTTCATCTCGGTATTACCGAGGCGGGTGGGTTGACTGCTGGAACAGTGAAATCCTCTATTGGATTGGGGATGCTACTATGGTCTGGAATTGGCGATACTTTGCGGGTATCTCTATCTGCGGATCCGGTTGAGGAAATCAAAGTTGGTTATGAAATTCTAAAAAGTCTCGGCCTTCGACGCCGGGGCGTCACGATTATTTCTTGTCCATCCTGCGCTCGTCAGGCATTTCCTGTTATTAAAACAGTCGAAAAACTGGAAGAACGTCTTGAGCATATCTCAACACCTTTGACCCTATCCATTATTGGATGTGTGGTAAATGGTCCGGGTGAGGCGCGGGAGACAGATATCGGGCTAACCGGTGGCGGAAAAGGGAACCACATGGTTTATTTGAGCGGCGTAACCGACCATAAGATTGACACGGACGGAATGGTAGATCATATCGTTGAGCTTGTTGAAGCCAAAGCCGCCGAAATCGAAGCTGCATCTGCAGAGGAAGCGCTTTAAGCTTCACCCCTTTTTATTCGTAAAGCCTTTTCGCCAGTATATGGGAGAATAAGAAATGTCATCACCTCAACCGGTTCGCGGAACCCATGACCTGTTGCCTGAAGATTTCCGGCTGCATGCCCATGTTCGCGACACGGCCCGTGATATCGCGGCCTGTTTTGGGTATGGGGAAATGGCAACGCCAATTTTTGAATTTACCGAAGTCTTCGCGCGAACCATGGGTGAAACCTCAGATGTGGTTTCCAAGGAAATGTATTCGTTTGAAAGCCGGAGCGGAGAGAGCATGACATTACGACCAGAATATACTGCTGGGATCTGTCGCTCTTTCATCAGCAATGGTTTGCAGCAAAACGTACCGTTTAAGGCCTTCGCTTGCGGGCCAATGTTCCGCTACGAACGACCGCAAAAAGGACGCCAACGGCAGTTTCACCAGATAGATCTTGAATGTATCGGAGCAGCAGAAGCTAAAGCCGATATTGAAGTCATTGCAGTCGCCGCCGCTATCTTGCAGAAACTTGATGTGTTGAAGCTTTGTAACCTGCAAATCAATACGCTGGGGGACGCTGAGAGTCGCGATGCATACCGCACCGCGTTGGTTGATTATTTTAATGATCACAAAGATAAACTGTCCGAAGATAGTTTAGCGCGCTTGGGAAGAAATCCACTTCGCATTCTAGATAGCAAAGACAAAGGGGATCAGGTGCTGGTCGCCGATGCGCCAGTATTCACAGATTATTTAAATGCATATTCCACGGATTTCTTTGCGGAAGTTCTCGAGGGTTTGACTGTTCATGGTATTCCCTATGAAGTGAACCGCCGTTTGGTGCGTGGCCTCGATTATTACACGCATACTGCATTTGAATTCGTAACTGATGCGCTTGGGGCGCAAGGTGCGGTGATTGCAGGCGGTCGCTATGATGGTCTTATTGAAATGTTAGGTGGCAAGCCAACTCCGGGAATTGGATGGGCCGGGGGGATGGAGCGCCTATGCTTGTTGACGGAAACAACGCCAGAGGAAATTCGCCCGATTGCCGTTATTCCGGTTGGAGATGCGGCAGAACAGGTGACGACTAAACTTGCCCATGAACTCCGCCTGCAAGGCATTGCAATTGAAATGGCATTTAAAGGTAATCCTGGCAAGCGGATGAAACGTGCAAATAAGCTGAATGCAAAAGCGGCAATCCTGATCGGTGAAGATGAGATGGCTCGTGACGCTTGTACGTTCCGCAATCTGGACGCAGGAACGCAGGAGGAGATACCTCTTGCTGATTTGTCTGCGAAGATTGCGGACCTTGGGTAAGGGGCGGCCATGTTACCTGCAGATAAATTAAATATGATCGTTGCCCGATATGATGAGCTTGAAGCTGCCATGTCGGGGCAGATGGGAGATGTTCCGGCGGACGATTTCGTGAAAATGAGCCGTGAATATGCGGACCTAAAGCCTGTCGTTGAGACCATTCAACATTATCGCCAATCCGAACAAGAAATTTCTGACCTTCAGGACATGTTGGGCAGTGAAGATACC
Organism: Sneathiella sp.; assembly: GCA_017643685.1. Taxonomy (GTDB): domain Bacteria; phylum Pseudomonadota; class Alphaproteobacteria; order Sneathiellales; family Sneathiellaceae; genus Sneathiella. Next base: position 7,347 of record JAEPMY010000046.1, on the reverse strand, counting down.
GATGCAGAAATGCGGGAAATGGCGGAAGAAGAGCTACAGGAACTGAGAGCCGCGCTTCCTGACCTAGAACATGAAATTAAGTTGCAGCTTCTACCAAAGGATGAAGCGGACACTAAAAACGCCATCGTTGAATTTCGCGCAGGTACTGGCGGTGATGAGGCCGCATTGTTTGCTGGTGATTTAATGCGAATGTATCAGCGGTATGCCGAAAATATGGGCTGGCGATGGGAGACGATGTCTTTCTCCGAATCTGATATTGGGGGCGTTAAAGAAGCAGTCGCCAAGGTCTCTGGTCCAAATGTGTTCTCAAAATTAAAGTTCGAATCTGGCGTCCATCGTGTGCAGCGTGTTCCGGAAACAGAAACAGGCGGGCGCATTCATACTTCAGCGGCGACGGTCGCTGTGCTGCCTGAGGCGGAAGAGATCGATGTAAAAATTGAAGAAAAAGATATCCGGGTTGATATCTTCCGTGCATCTGGTCCTGGCGGGCAGTCGGTTAATACAACGGACTCTGCTGTCCGCATTACGCACTTACCAACAGGTATTGTTGTTCAGCAGCAAGATGAGAAATCCCAGCATAAGAACAAGGCCAAAGCTATGGCGGTTCTGCGTTCACGCATTTACGAGGCTGAGCGGGCGGCCAAGGCGGCAGAGCGTTCTGCCGATCGTAAAGGACAAGTTGGGTCTGGTGACCGTTCAGAACGTATTCGTACATATAACTTCCCTCAAGGTCGCGTGACGGATCACCGCATTAACCTGACACTTTACAAGTTGGATAAGGTCATTGCGGGGGAAGCTCTAAATGAGATTATTGATGCGCTGATTTCAGAAGATCAAGCTGAGCGCCTTGCCGAAGTGGAAGGCGGCGTATAAGCCCGTGCTTATTCGGCTTGACCAAGCAGTTCTTGAGGCGACCCGCAAATTAAAAGCTGCGGGGGTTGAAGGGGCGCGTCAGGATGCGGGTGTCCTGATGACCCACATCTTAAAGGCCGATCGCGATATCTTATATCGGGAACCGGAAAAAATACTGACTGATAGCGAGCTTTCTGATTTCAACGCGTTAATCGATCGGCGTGTCAACCGCGAACCAGTTGCTTATCTACTAGGGGTTCGGGAATTCTGGAGTAGAGAGTTTATCGTTAACCAACATGTTCTCGATCCGCGCCCTGATACCGAAACATTGATCGCTGAAGCGCTCGTGCAAATGTCTGATGCAGATAAAGAGTATCGGGTGTTGGATTTAGGAACGGGTAGCGGGTGTCTGATCTTAACGCTTCTTGCCGAACGTCCAAAGGCGACAGGCGTTGCCATTGATTTAAGCGCGGATGCTTTGAAAGTTGCTGAACGAAATGCGGATAAGCTTGGTCTGTCACCTCGTTGCGACTTTGCAAATGGACCTTGGTTTGCGCCTGTTGATGGACTGTTTGATATCATAGTGAGTAATCCTCCCTATATCCCAAAAAGAGACGCACCAGCCTTGCAGCCAGAAGTTTTGGATCACGAGCCGCATATGGCATTATTTGCGGGGGAAGATGGATTGGATTGTTACAGAGATATTATTTCCGCGGCCCCAGATTATCTGGTTGCAGGAGGCTGGCTCTGCTTTGAAGTGGGAATTCATCAGGCGGATGACGTTAAAAATATGATGCAACACCGAGGCTTTTCGGAGCTGAAGATCACAAATGATCTGGCATCAATTGGACGCTGCGTTTCTGGTCGTTTCTAAATCTTTCAAACTTTTGAAAAAAAAGGGTTGGAAAATTAGTCAAGCGGCGCTAGGGTTGTTTTAGATCAAGCGGAAACGTTGATGCCCCTGAGAGGGCCGCAGGTCGATATTTTTACTTAAAAAATCTGACTTTTCCTGGATTTGGAGCAGCTTTTTTATCCCACCAAATGGGTTAGCTGCGTCGTAATCTTGATCATATTTGTTAAATCTTAGAATACCTACAAGATGGATAGATTTGTGTGATGCGTGCAAGCAGTAATCGTCGCTCCCGTGGGGGCCGTTCAGGCTCTAATGGGCGTTCGGGTGCCTCTGGCGGTCGCGGCTCTGGTAATAACCGGCGCTCAAATAATAGCAACCGTAGTTATGACAGTAATGGACCGGATGGTAAAATCCGTGGATCCGCGACACAGGTGTATGAAAAATACACATCTCTTGGTCGCGATGCCTACATGTCCGGAAATCCTGTCGCCGCCGAAAACTATTACCAGCACGCGGAGCATTACTACCGCATTATGCTGGCCAATAATTTGGTGAAGTTGCCTTCCAATCAGGAAGATGAAAGCTCTGAAGAGCAGCCTAATGATAGCAATGCAGCTAATCAGGAGCAGGATGAAGCAACTGTTGAGCAGAAGGCAGAAGCTAAATCAAGCAAGAAAAATGATAATGAGGACGTTCAGGAAGCGGCCGAACCAATTATCATTGATCTGAGTAATCCTGATAATGGTAATGACGAAGAGGCTTCTTTGAAATTTGTCGATGCGCCGTTAGAGGATGCCGCTGAGGCTTCACCCGAAGGTGAAGGCGCCGACGAAAACACAGATGACGATAAGCCTAAGACCAAACGCCGTGTTAGTCGGACGCGAGGGCTTCGCCGTAGGGTGACCCGTCGCGGTTCAGATAGTGATGAGAGTGAGGAAAAAGCCTCATCCTAACAATAGGGAGCTTTGCTCCCTATTTTTTTGCCTCATTAGTAGGGTAAAAGTGAGAAATACACTTGCAAACTCAAGGTGGCACACCAAATATTTATTGAAGAAACCGTTGGCGGATCAATGACAGGTTGCCTCCTGAGGGACATGTCTGATCGCGCAAATCTACAACGTTCTATGTGTCGAGGATGAGCATGGATTTTGATAAATATACAGACCGGTCGCGCGGTTTTGTGCAAGCGGCACAGTCCCTTGCGTTACGCGAAAATCATCAACAACTGACAACAGAGCATCTGCTGAAAGTCCTTCTGGATGATAAGGAAGGTATGGCAAGTGGGCTCATTGAGAAGGCGGGTGGGGATCCGATACAGGCTCTGCAAGCTATTGAGGTTGCTCTGTCAAAGCTTCCACAGGTAACTGGTGGCGGCGCGGGGCAATTGAGCCTGAAGCCAGAAATGGCTCGGTTGTTTGATAATGCCCAGAAATTGGCGGAAAAAGAAGGCGACAGTTTTGTAACTGTTGAGCGTCTGCTTTTGGCGTTGACGCTGGAACAGGGTACTGCTTCGGCGAAGGCTTTGAAGGACGCGGGTGTTACACCCAACTCATTGAATGAAGCTATTAGCCAATTGCGTAAAGGCCGTAAAGCAGACAGCGCGGGCGCTGAGGGAAGTTACGACGCATTGAATAAATATGCGCGTGATCTTACCGAAGCCGCGCGGGATGGTAAGCTCGATCCCGTCATTGGTCGAGATGAGGAAATACGCCGAACCATCCAAGTTCTCTCCCGCCGGACTAAAAACAATCCAGTTTTAATTGGAGAGCCTGGGGTCGGTAAAACCGCGATTGTTGAAGGTCTCGCCCTTCGGATCGTCAATGGAGACGTCCCAGAAAGCCTGAAAGATAAGCGTTTAATGTCCTTGGATTTAGGGCAGTTGATCGCTGGTGCAAAATATCGGGGTGAATTTGAAGAGCGGCTTAAGTCTGTATTGTCAGAAATCACTGCCCTTGAAGGTGAAGTGGTTCTCTTTATCGATGAGCTACATACCCTTGTTGGGGCAGGAGCCTCGGAGGGATCAATGGATGCCTCTAACCTTTTGAAGCCGGCACTTGCTCGTGGGGAGCTTCATTGTGTTGGGGCGACTACTTTGGATGAGTACCGCAAGTATATTGAAAAAGATGCAGCGCTTGCCCGTCGTTTTCAATCCGTATTTGTAACAGAGCCGTCAGTTGAAGATACGGTTTCCATTTTGCGAGGGTTGAAAGAAAAATACGAGCTCCACCATGGGGTTCATATTGCTGATAACGCTCTCGTAGCAGCTGCCACCTTATCGAACCGATATATCACTGATCGGTTCTTGCCCGATAAGGCAATCGATCTGGTTGATGAGGCGGCAAGTCGCCGTCGGATGGAAGTAGATAGCAAACCTGAAGAAGTTGATGAACTCGACCGTAAAATCTTGCAGATGAAGATCGAAGCTTCCGCTCTTGAAAAAGAGAGTGATAAGGCCTCACAAGATCGTCTTGAAAAATTGCGCGAAGAACTGATAGGTCTCGAAAAACGTTCTGAGGACCTAACCCGCGTCTGGCGTGAGGAGAAAGAGAAGCTGCAGTCGGCTCAAGGGCTGAAAGAGCAATTGGAACAGGCACGGCAAGATCTGGCTAATTGCCAGCGGCAAGGTGATCTACAGCGTGCAGGTGAACTTGCCTATGGTTTAATCCCAACTCTTGAAAAACAACTTTCTGAATCGGAAGGTGCAGAGAATTCCTCCTTGGTTAAGGAAAGCGTTAAAGAGGAAGATATCGCGGGTGTTGTATCTCGATGGACAGGCATTCCAATGGATAAGATGCTGTCTGGTGAACGTGAAAAGCTTTTGGAGATGGAAAGCCGTCTTCGTGGCCGCGTCATCGGTCAAGAGGAAGCCTTGGTCGCTGTGTCCAATGCGGTTCGCCGGGCGAGGGCAGGGCTGCAGGATCAGAACCGGCCGATCGGGTCATTCCTATTCTTAGGCCCAACAGGCGTTGGTAAAACTGAACTTACCAAAGCACTTGCTGAGTTCTTGTTTGATGATGAGCACGCGCTTTTGCGGATTGATATGTCTGAGTTCATGGAGAAGCACGCTGTATCTCGTTTGATCGGTGCCCCTCCAGGCTATGTGGGTTATGATCAAGGCGGTGTATTGACGGAGGCTGTTCGTCGTCGGCCTTATCAAGTGATCTTGTTCGATGAGGTGGAAAAGGCACATCCTGATGTGTTTAACATTCTCTTGCAGGTTTTGGATGATGGTCGTCTAACGGATGGGCAAGGGCGGACCGTGGACTTCAAGAATACGGTTATTATTCTAACATCCAATCTCGGCAGTGAACATTTGGCTGAAGGTGATGCAGATGATCCTTTGGTACAGGCCAAAGTGCTGGAGGTTGTGCGTTCTGCGTTCCGTCCTGAATTCCTTAACCGGCTGGACGAACAAATAGTATTCCACCGTTTGAGCCGCGAGAATATGGACGCCATTGTTGATATTCAGTTGGCTCACCTAGTTCAGTTGCTGAGCGATAGACAGATCACGATTGAACTGGATCAAGCGGCACGTACGTGGCTCGCCGATCGCGGTTTCGATCCCATTTACGGTGCGCGTCCGCTGAAACGGGTTATCCAGCGAGAATTGCAAAACCCTCTGGCAACATTGATCCTGAAAGGGGATGTTCTGGATGGGGATACGGTTCAGATAAGTGCAGGCGAAGGTGGTCTCACTTTGAACGGAGAGCTGATGCAAGCTGCTTAAGGTGGATAACATTTAGATAAAAGAAAGGGCGGCTCTTTGGCCGCCCTTTTTAATTTAGTCTATCTTGGTTTTGTTCTTAGCTTCCAGCTGCGCCATTTCCGTTAGCAGCGGTACTGCGGCAACCTCTATATCCATCTTTTTCACGAAGGATTTGAAGCTGGTGAGGATTTTGCCTTTCAGTTTGCGTCCCGCAGGTAATTTTACAGAGAGGGGATTAATCTGGCGGCCATTTTTCAGAACTTCATAATGGAGGTGCGGCCCAGTTGATCGCCCTGTTGTTCCGACATACCCGATTGTTTGCCCCTGTTTGACACGCTTACCTTTGCGCATACCTTTGGCGAAACCTTTCATATGGGCATATGCGGTTTTGTAGCTATCAGTGTGCCGGATACGGACGTAATTACCGTAAGCGCCATTCCTGCCGGCCATTTCGATGACGCCATCACCTGCTGCCATAATAGGTGTACCGCGAGGGGCACCAAAGTCTGCTCCCCGGTGCATCTTGGTGTAGCCTAGAATTGGGTGTTTACGCTTTCCAAAGCCAGATGTAAGGCGGGCACCGTCAATTGGTGTTCGCATAAGGGTTTTACGAACGCTTTGGCCCAGTGGGCTATAATAGTCGACCAGTTTGTCATCTGGCGTTTGATAACGATAAAGTGCAATTTTCTCACCACTTAATGTGAGGGCAGCATATTGCACATTCCCTTCTTTAAGCGGGTTACCATCTTTATCAACGAAGCGTTCAAAAAATACTTCAAATTTATCGCCAGTTTGAATCTCGCGCTGGAAATCGACGTCGTAACTGTAGATACGGATCAGGTCGAGGATCACGCGAGTTGGCAAGCCTGCTTTTGAGGCGGCCAGAAATAAGGAATTTTCAATAACACCTTCAGCCCGGGCCATTTCTTTTTCTAGAGAAATAACCGTCTCTTCTATAGAGAAGCCATCTTCTTTTCGGATTGCGGCCAGTTCCCGATCGACATCTTCCTTTAAAGAGACGCTGATCAATTGAACAGTCTCCGGGCTGCTCTGCTCTGGCGGCGTCTCTTTGATGAAGGATAGTTTGATATCCTGACCGATTTTCAGCTGCCGAGGGTCGTATTTCTCTGAGAGTGCAACGATAGCTTGATGGCTTTCCTGTGGCGTTGCGCCGGAGCGGGTAAGCAGTTTCATCAATGTATCGCCCTTACCGACAGAAACGGTTTTGGTTACCTCTTCTATAGTAGGCGTGGTCGGGGCGGCCTCTTGCGGTGCTGTTACCACTTCTTTAAGGGAGGAGTTCGCACTATCCGTTTCAGAGGAGTTGCTTGATTCTGAGGCATCAATAGAGGCTATATCTTCATCGGGAAGGAAGCTGTAGGCGACAGTGCCGCCAATGACGCCGCCGACTGTAACAGTCAAAAGCGGGATTACGTATTTATAAGAAGACTTCTTACCGTTAGCGGTATGCTTAATTTTGCTGCGCACTTACTACACCTGATATCGTATAAAACAGGATGACCACGTTATTTCCGGGAATTCGGTTAAGACAATGCGGACACCGTCCTATTTTGTCAAGCTTTCCACAATATTACCTTAATTCCTAAATGAAGCTTAATTAGCCTAAAAAGAGATCCATTCCTCGTGCCTCGATAGAGGTGAAGCTTCGATTGATTCAAAGTCAGAGCACGTAACTCAAAAAGCGTCAGGTATTTTATCATAAATAGGAGGGTATATTTGGGCGATTGTGATTTGCTGAAAAAATCAAAATCGCAGAAAACTGGGCATCCGAAAGTTTTTTGAATTTTTTTAAAAAAAGGGTTTGACGGTTTGTTGGGTTGGGCCTATAAACCGCCCCACACCGCACGACGGGGCAGCGACGAAGCCGGAAACGGAGGGAGTTGCAAGGCGCTAGAAACGGCGGATTTTCGAAGGT
>JAEPMY010000173.1 GCA_017643685.1 Sneathiella sp. | reverse complement strand
GTTTGCCAAGCTACAGGCAAGACGCTTACAGTCGCCGCCGGCTCCTTCCGCTAACTTGCCTGTAGCTCAGAAGGCCGTGGCATGATAACCATCAAGTTCCTAACACGGGAAATGGCCTCAATCTGGGGGGAAGGTCAAACTAGCTCCTCTTCAAATAGAGATATTACGTGACCTTTTCTGATATCGTCCTCAATCATGAAGTCAGAAAATTGTGCGACACCGAGACCAGCAAGGACAGCTTGGCGGATCGCCTCACCATTTTCTGCATGCACAGCCGGATGCGGCCGATTGGCAAGCCGGCCAGCCTTGAACTGCCAGTCATTCAAATATTGAGGATATGTAAATCGCACCTGATCCATTTTTTCCAAATCTGAAATCGTGTGTGGCCACCCCTTTTTCTCCAAATATTCTGGCGAAGCAACGAGGCGCCATTTTGACGTACCCATTCTACGTGCAAGCAATTGAGAGTCGCCTAATTCCCCCAATCTAAATGCGACATCTGTTCGCGCAGTTATCAGATCAATCACGCTATCTGACATACTCAGATACAGATCGATATCCGGGTATAACTCCCGAAATTCAGATAAATTTGGAATGATAACATGCAGCATAAACGGGACCGCTGCATTTACTCTAATAACGCCACGCGGGTTTGCTGCCTCCCGGCCAACGTCCTGCAAGTCCTCCAACTGCTGAATAATCTGTTTAGCTTTTACTAAAAACGCTGCCCCCTCAACGGTTAAGGACATAGAGCGAGTCGTTCTTCTAATGAGGCTTGTTCCAATTTTCTCCTCAATACTGCTAACCGCCCGGCTAAGTGAAGACGGAGTCACAGATAAACTGCGAGCAGCTTCAGCGAAACCATTGCTTTCAGCCACAGCTATAAAAAAATGAAGCTCTTTAAAATTTGGCAATTCGTGCATTTTTGACAATAGAGTTTTGATTTTAATGCGCCTACACAACAAAATATAACTCACCTATCTCTGCGTCCAGATCCTTTTTTATTAGCGGAGATTATTATGCCACTCGCACTTTGGGCGCTGACCGTCAGCGCCTTCGCCGTAGGAACGACCGAATTTGTGATTGTCGGCCTGCTCCCAACTATCGCCAATGACCTGAATATTTCCCTGCCATCAGCTGGCTATCTTGTAAGTCTTTATGCTCTTGGTGTCACAATCGGGGCTCCACTTCTGACGTCGCTGGCCGGGAATATGCCGCGTAAAAAACTGCTTATTTCTCTTCTCTTGTTATTTACAGGCGGAAATTTATACGCAGCATTTGCCCCCGACTTCTATAGCCTTACAGCAGCTCGCTTTATGACAGGTTTAGCACATGGCGTTTTTTTCGCAATTGCATCCACTATTGCAACGAATTTGGTTTCAAAGGAAAAAGAGTCTAGCGCAATTGCACTTGTCTTCTTGGGACTGACTGTTGCCCTGGTCACTGGCGTTCCATTAGGAATCTGGATTGGACAAGCATTTGGCTGGCAGACGACATTTATAGGTGTCGTTATTCTTGCAGTGATTGGCCTGCTGGCGAGCCTATTCCTCGTGCCAAATAATCTAAAACAAGAAACAGCACCAACCATCCGAGCACAGCTCACAGTGTTAACCAATCCACGTCTGTTGCTGGTGTATTTAATTACAGCGGTCGGATATGGCGGCAATTTTATTGCTTTCACCTATCTCACCCCTTTGCTCACAGATATCACCGGGCTCAGCCAAACATCGGTCAGCGTTGTAATTCTTCTATACGGCGTATCCGTTGCAGTTGGGAACATTCTAGGCGGTAAATTAAGTGATAAGGTTGGTCCTGTCGCGGCTTTGACTTGGATTTTTTTGGGGCTGACTGCCACACTGCTGATTTTAGGTTTTGCTCTACCATATGCTTGGTCAACAATAACAGTTGTTGCCTTTTGGGGAGGTTTTGCATTTGCAAATGTGCCGCCCCTTCAATCCTATGTGGTGAAAATCGCTCGCGAAGTATCGCCAGCTGCTGTTGATATAGCCTCAGGCCTTAATATTGGCGCGTTTAACCTTGGAATTGCCTTTGGTGCATGGGCAGGCGGTCTAGTTGTTGAAACTCTCGGCTTACTACCGACGACATTAGTTGGTGGCGGTGTTGTTGCTGTCGGCATACTACTGACATGGCTAAGCGGAGCAATCGCGCCAAAAAGCGTTTCTGTACCTACTGAATAGAATGGTACTAAATAAAAAAGGGAGGCTAAAAGCCTCCCTTTTTCTTAAGCTGTTTCGAGCCGTGGGCCCGCTGACCGATAATTTCGGATCAGTATGCCAAGGATCACAATCCCGGCGACCGTCACAACAATCGGATTATTTCCAACCATCACAAGACCCGCGATCGTCAGGATCAGTTTTTCCGCTTTTCCAACTTCTTCAAAGAAGTAGCCGATATAAGCCACTGACAAGGCCATGATACAGAACAAGCCGCTGACCAATGCGATCGTGAATTCAACGGCATTAAAATCAAGGAACAATAGGCTTGGTGCATAAATGATCATAAATGGCACCAGCGCCTTACCCATAGACAAACGGAATGCTGTCACACCGGTTTTCATTGGATCAGATCCACCGATCCCCGCCCCGGCATAGGCCGCTAGCGCCACGGGTGGTGTTACGTCGGCCAATACCCCGTAATAGAAAATGAAGAAATGGGATGCCAACAGCGCAATACCAAATTCATCCAATGCAGGCGCCACGATAGATGCCAGAATAATATAGGTTGGTGTTGTCGGGATACCCGCACCCATCAGGATACAGGCAACAGCCACCAACAGGAGCGCAACAAACAGAGTCATTGCATCTTCAGCAACCAGATCAAATGGGATCAATGGCGTGATCCAAGCCCCAAAATTGTGAGCAATATCCACAATGGTGCCAGAGAAT
>JAEPMY010000143.1 GCA_017643685.1 Sneathiella sp. | reverse complement strand
GAGCTTTGTCGCGCCCTTTAACTGGACGACACCGGATCTGTTTGGTTGGGGAATGCTCGCCCTGATCGGTTTAATCGGCGGGGTGAGCCACTTCATCATTATCCTTGCCTTCTCTTATACCACAGCCTCCAACGCGGCGCCGTTTGCTTATACCCAGCTCATTTGGGCGACGCTGTTTGGCTTTATCTTCTTTGGCAAATTCCCAGATAATTTCACCATTATCGGTGCTGTCATAATTGTCTGCAGCGGTCTCTATATCCTCTATCGGGAACGTGTTCGCGCAGAACAAAAATAAGGAACATCCATGTCAAATCCCCATACCATCACCAGTATAGAACAGCTTGAGCAGATTTACGGCGAGGCGAACCCTTGGTCCTTGAAAAAGGAAACGCCGATGCTGACAACCGCCTATCAGGAATGGTTGGAACGCTCCCCTTTCTTTGCGCTGGCTACTTCAGGGGCGGATGGTCGGCTGGATTGTTCCCCCCGTGGGGATGGGGTTGGCACCCTGTTTCAGGTGCTGGATGACAGAACCCTGCTGATCCCGGATCGGCGCGGCAATAATCGTCTGGACAGCCTCAAGAATATTGTCGAGAACCCGAATGTCGCCACCATGTTCATTATCCCCGGGATTAGTGAATGCCTGCGCATTAATGGTAAGGCGCATCTGTCGACAGATCCGGATCTTTGTGGCCGTTTTGATATGAAGGGAAAGCTTCCCCAAACCGTTATCGTTTTGAAAATTGAAACCGTGTATTTTCAGTGCGCCCGCGCCATTTTGCGCGCTGGTTTATGGGATGGGGACGCGCAATTAAAAACCGGCGATGTTCCCACCGCCGGTCAAATGGTTAAATCCGCTGCCGCTGAATTCGGCGCCGAAACCTATGACGCGGAACTCCCAAAACGCCAAAGCGAAACCTTATATTAATCAGTTAGTTACAACGCCTGCCTGATCCAGCATGGCATGTAAAAGAACGTGACAGCCCGCCGCCAGATCCTCTGGCGTCGCGGCTTCTTCTTCGTTATGGCTGATCCCGTTTTCGCACGGCACAAAGACCATTCCCGTTGGCGCCACGCGGGATAGATAACAGGCGTCATGCCCCGCACCAGAGACGATATCCATATGGGAATATCCGGCCTCTATCGCGCCTTTACGAACCGCATCAACGCAAGCCTCATCAAACTTGATCGGGGCGGTATACATGATCTGTTCAAACTCTAATTCGAAGCCCCCTTCACGGGCGACTTGTTCACAAAATTCGCGCAGCTGACCATCCATCTTCGTCAGCACCTCATCACTTGGGTGGCGGAAATCAACGGTAAAGAAAACCTCCCCCGGAATGGTGTTGCGGGAGTTCGGGCGGCAATCCAGCATCCCCACCGTCGCGCAGGCGTCAGGATCATTTTCAAACCCGATACGGTTAACTTCCTGCACCATTTTAGAGGCGGCAACCAACGCATCTTTACGGCGGTTCATCGGTGTTGGGCCCGCATGTGCCTCTTGTCCGCGCACGGTAATCTCATACCAGCGAAGACCGTTTACATCGGTGACAACCCCAATGGTCTTTTCCTGAAATTCCAGCTTTGGTCCCTGCTCAATATGGGCCTCAAAAAACGCTTTCAGATCGCGGCCGCCTACTTCCTCTGGCCCATCATAACCGATGCGTTTCAGCTCTTCCCCCATGGTGACGCCATTTACATCCGCCCGGCTCAAACCATATTCCAGTTCATAAGCGCCCGCAAAAACCGCAGATGACACCATTGAGGGGGCAAAACGCGATCCTTCCTCATTGGTCCAGACGGCAACCTCAACAGGATGCTCGGTCGTGATCTCATAGTCATTGAGCGCCCGAAGCACCTCAAGCCCCGCCAGAACGCCGTATACCCCATCAAATTTACCGCCCGTTGGCTGCGTATCCAAATGAGAGCCTGTCATCACCGCTGGCAGGTCAGGGTTTTTCCCCTCTCGCCGCGCGAAGATATTCCCCATTTTGTCGATTTTGATGCTGCAACCCGCTTCCTCGCACCATTTGATAAACAGATCCCGGCCCTCTTTATCCTCGTCAGTGAGCGCCAGACGGCAGCTGCCACCCTTCTCCGTTGCGCCGATTTTCGCCATATCCATGAGGCTGTCCCAGAGGCGGTCGCCACGGACGGTCATATTCTGTTTCATGCGGGGTTCCTTTATACTTAGTCTTTTGCCGGATTTTGACATTTTGCAGTGGGGCAGGACAAGCCAATTTCGACCCAAAACTGTCACAGGCTTTTGGTTTGACCAAATGATCAATATTCGTAAAGTATGTTTGAGAGAAAACCGTTCGCGCAATTGAGAAGAAGATGGGTACAGACAACAAAAAAACCGCCGCCGATACCACCGGACGCATCCGCCTTGAAAATAAAGAGCGGATCATCAAAGCTGCCGAAAAAATCTTCGCCAAGAACGGATTTCGGGGGGCAACAACAGCCGACATCGCCGCCGCGGCAGAGCTTCCAAAGGCCAACATCCATTATTATTTTGGCACAAAAGAAGACCTGTACCGCGCCGTTCTGGACGAGATTGTCGCCCTTTGGGTTTCCTCTTTTCGGGAAATCAAGCATGATGATGATCCTGCCTCAACCCTCGCCGATTACATTCGCGCCAAGATGGAACTTTCAAAAAACCGGCCTCATGCCTCTCGCGTTTTTGCCAACGAGTTGATCCGCGGCGCCCCGCGTATGAAGGATTATCTGGAAGGCGCCCTGAAAGAATGGGTGGAGGAGAAAGCCGGCATCATGGATCAGTGGATTGAGGAAGGCCGCATGGCCCCCGTCAATACCCGGACGCTGATTTTCCATATCTGGGCCATGACTCAGACCTGGGCAGATTTTGAGGTGCAATGGACCGCGATCCTTGGCACTGGCGATCATCTTGGCGATGCAGAATATGAAGAGGCAACAAACGCCATCATCTCGATGGTTCTTCGAAGCTGCGGCCTGATCCCCGTCCCGCCTCGCATGACGGAAACAGAAATGAAGCTGACGGTTTAACGTCAGCTCGCTGAAAGCTCTTCCTGCAGGATTTCAAGTTCCAGCCACCGCTCCTCTGCGGCGTCTTTTTCAGCCAAAGCAGCACTGTGATCTTCGGTCAGTTTCTGGAACTTATCGGGGCTTTTGGTGAAAAGGTCCGGATCGGCAAGCGCCTCTTCCAGTTTGGTTATTTTACCTTCCAGTTCCTCAATCACACCCGGCAGACGATCCAGATCCCGCTGATCCTTGTAGGTCAGCTTGGCCCGCTGTGCCTTTGGTTTGGCAGGCGCCGGTTTTTCAGGGGCGGCCTTTTTCGCGGCAGGTTTTGTAATCTCGTCCCGCTGGCGCACATAATCGGTATATCCGCCCACATATTCGCGCACCTGACCGCCCTCTTCAATGGCGATAACTGATGTCACCAACTGATCCAGAAAATCACGATCATGACTGATCAAAATCAGCGTGCCGTCATAGCTTGCAAGCATGTCCTGCAACAGATCCAGCGTTTCCATATCCAGATCGTTGGTCGGCTCATCAAGGACCAGAAAATTGCTTTCCTTCGCCAGCAATTTAGCCAGCAGAAGCCGGTTTTTCTCACCGCCTGAGAGGGATTTAACCGGGCTTTTCGCCTGTTTATCTTCGAACAGGAAATCTCGCAGGTAAGCAACTACGTGGCGGACTTCCCCGCGCACCAGAAGCTGACCGCTGCCGGGATCTGCCAAGGTATCCCAAAGGCTTTCATCCGGATCAAGGCTCTCCCGCTGCTGATCAAAAATCGCCGGAGTCAGGTTCGTGCCCATCTTGATGCTGCCGCTATCGGGTTCCAACTCCCCGATCAGCATTTTCAGCAAGGTTGTTTTACCCGCGCCATTCTGACCGATAATACCAACGCGATCCCCGCGCATGATACGGCTGGAAAACGGCTTAATCACATCATGGGTGACACCCGCCGCATCGGTAAAGCTTTTGGTGATGTCGGTTGCTTCAACCACAACCTTGCCGCTCTTCTCGCCGCTTTTCACCTCAAGCTTGGCATTGCCAACACGGGTTGTCCGCTCTGCCCGTTCCGCCCGAAGTTTGTGAAGTGCGCGAAGTCGCCCCTCATTTCGCGCGCGGCGGGCGGTAATGCCCTTGCGGGACCAGTCGGTCTCGTCCGCGATCCGCTTATCCATTTTCTTCAGCTCTACCTCTTCAGAGCGGAGAATTTCCTCTGACCATTCATCAAACGCAGAGAAGCCCTTGCCATGGGTGCGAAGCTTCCCGCGATCCAGCCAGAACAGACGGTTAGTCAGATTTTTAAGGAATTGCCGGTCATGGCTGATAATCATCAGCGCGCCTTTGAAGCTTTTAAGCTCGTCCTCTAACCAAAGGATGGTTTTAATGTCCAAATGGTTGGTTGGCTCGTCCAGCAGCAACACATCCGGGTCAGAGACAAGCGCCTCCGCCAAGGAAACACGCCGCGCCTCCCCACCGGAGAGGGTTTCCAGATAACGGCTGCCGTCGATGCCGACACCTTCCAGCACCTGATCAACCATGTAGCTGTTATCCATCCCCTCCATCTGGAATTCTGGTGGCAGGCCGGTAGACACCTGTTCATGAACGGTGCGGCCCGGTACAATTTCCGGCTGCTGACGCAAATATCCAACGCGGGTTCCCGTTTGCAGGAACCGCTCTCCGCCGTCCAGCTCAATGTCACCAGCGATGGATTTTAGCAGGGTGGATTTACCCGATCCGTTCCGGCCCACAAGGGCGATCCGCATGCCCGGCTCAATCCCAAGGGAGATATCCTTGAACAAATCGCCGCCGCCAAAAGTAATTCGCGCGTCCTGCAATGCCAGAATGGGTGCTGCCATGATAATCCGTTACCCGTGAAGAGAAATTCAAACGTGGCTTCTAACATTTTCAGGGGCCAGCGGCAATTTTTATGACGGCGGACAATATGCCGCAAGTCATAGGCATTTAGATGACTTGCGAAACGGCGGCGCTATTTATATAAGTAGCCGATTAAATTGAGACTGTTTGCGGCCCGCTGCCAATGTGCTGGCCCGCCGCGATCATAGAGATTAAGAGCGAAATCATGTTCACCATTGCCGCACTTTATAAATTTGTTGCCTTGCCAGATTACAAGGAACTGCAGCCAAAAATCCTTAAAGTCTGTCAGGATAACGGCATCATGGGCACCCTGCTGCTGGCGGAAGAAGGCATTAACGGAACTGTCTCCGGCTCCCGTGAGGGAATTGACGCGCTGCTGACATATTTGAAAAGCGATCCGCGCCTTGCCGACCTGTCCCATAAAGAAGCCGAGAATGAAGAGCAGCCTTTCTACCGCATGAAAGTGCGTCTGAAGAAAGAGATTGTGACCTTGGGCGCACCCGGCACCGACCCGAACAAAATGGTCGGCGCTTACATCAAGCCAAAAGACTGGAACGACCTGATCAATGATCCGGATGTTCTTCTGGTGGATACCCGTAATGATTACGAGGTAGAGGTCGGTACTTTCAAAGGCGCGCTGAACCCGAAAACCCAGACTTTCCGCGAATTCAAGCAGTATGTGAAAGACAATCTGGACAAGGAAAAGCACAAGAAAGTGGCGATGTTTTGCACCGGTGGTATCCGCTGCGAAAAATCCACCTCTTATCTCCTGCGCGAAGGCTTCGAAGAGGTTTACCATCTGGAAGGTGGCATCCTGCAGTATTTTGAAGATGTGCCAGAAGAGGAAAGCACCTGGGAAGGTGAATGCTTCGTCTTTGATCAGCGCGTGACCGTCAATCACAACCTTGAAAAAGGCTCTTACGATCAGTGTTACGCCTGCCGCTATCCGATCACCGAAGAGGATAAGCAGTCCCCGAAATATGAAAAAGGGGTCTCCTGCCCGCACTGTTATGACGAGATGAGCAACTCCCAACGGGTTCGCTTTATGGAACGTCAAAAGCAGATTGAGCTTGCCAAAAAACGCGGCGAAGCCCACATCGGCTCAAAAAACTGACCAAAGAAAACTCAACAAAAAAGGGAGGCTAAAAGCCTCCCAGACTGCTGACAAACCCCGTCATATTTTGGCGGGGTTTTCTTATTAAGCGTTGTTGGATCGGATTTTCTGAGGGCGAGCGCCTTCCCATCCCCTATGAGGGTAGAGGATTGGCGTTGGCT